>NZ_CP095742.1:306964-613928 GCF_023078495.1 Luteibacter aegosomatissinici
CACGGCGCGGCCACCCTGGCTGGGCCAGACCACGCAGGGCCACGGCAGGGCGGAAAACACTCCCTCGGCCAGCGCGCACGGTTGCGGCTGGTCGACAGACTCACGACCAAGGCACATCGATGCCTCCTTCGGTGAACCAATGTCGGTGTCGGAGGCGCCCCCTCGCGCCCCATGTAGTTACCACTGCAACCGTTACGCCATGAAAAGTCCATGAACCGGGCGCCCGGATCGGCCAAAGTGCGATCTGCGTCGTGAAGGTTCCTTGCGCCCGGTCAGATTCGGGCGGTCGGCTACAATGGCCCCATGCGTATCTTCAAGACCTTCAATATCGAGGCTGCCCACCGGCTGCCGAACGTGCCCGAGGGGCACAAGTGCTCCCGCCTTCACGGGCACTCCTTCCACGTGGAGTTGCATGTGGAGGGCCCGATCGACCCCGTGTTCGGCTGGGTCATGGATTTCGGCGACCTCAAGGCGCGGTTCAAGCCGCTGTATGAGCGCCTGGACCACAACTACCTCAACGATATCGAGGGGCTTGAGAACCCCACCAGCGAAAATCTCGCCCGCTGGATCTTCGAGCATCTCCGCCCCGAGGTGCCGCTCCTTTGCAAGGTCGTGGTCCACGAAACCTGCACCTCTGGTGCTGAGTACGCGCCGTAAGCCAGGCGCCGTTTCGGCAAGACAAAAGCTGTCATCGCAACAAATAGTGGTTGCTGCCCTGCAGCAGGCGGGTCTACACTCCGGCACCTCCCCGTTTCCCCGACGGAACACGATGCCGCACGTAAACGCTTACGCTGATCTTGCACGGTTCGTCGAACAGGCAACCGCCGCACAGGCCGTGGCCTGGCGTGGCATGGAGCGCGTGGCCGACCTGCACCTGCAGGCGCTGGAAGGGCATGCGCGTGCGGCAACAGGGCTCATGGCCGATGCCATGATGGCCCAGGATGCTGACGCGTTGCGCGCCATGTTCGTGCGCGGTGGCGATCTGCAGCGGGAGGGCGTCGAGCGGGCCGCAACGGCCGCCGGCGACATCATGGATGTGGCCGTGGAAACGGCGACATCGCTGGGCGCACTGGTGGCCAAGCCCGCCAGGGCCTGATCCATCGCCGCTCCTCGCCAACGACGCGACGGATCGTCGCGCCGGCGGGTGGTTATGGACTTTCGTCGCTTGTCCGGTTGTTTACGGCACTGGTATACTTTTCCAGATTAAACCGTGGCCCGTTGAACCATCTGGTGCCGCCTTCGAGCGAAACCACGGGAGCCTCGCGTTGCTCAACAGTCTTGCAGCCGGTCGTCACCTTGCTATGCGCGTGGTCATCACGCAGCTCGCGGTGGCTGTCGTCGCGGGACTCGCTTTCTGCCTGCAGGGGCGCGCCGCCGGACTGGCCGCTTTCGCAGGTGCCCTGATCGTTGCTTTCGCTACCGCGCTGCTTGCCGCGCGAGCGTTCAGCGCGCTGGGCGGGGCAGGGGCAACGTTCATGCGGTTCCTGGTGGGCATGATCCTTCGCTGGATCATTCTGATCGGGGGCCTGCTGCTCATTCTGGTTCAGTGGAAGCTGCCACCCTTGCCGGCACTGGTCGGCCTGGTAGCGGCTTACGCGGTCAACGTATTTGCATTCAGATTCAAGGGTTGAGGCATGGCTAGCGAACCGCAGGGCGGTCTAACCGAATACATCCAGCACCACCTGAACCACATGACGGTGAATTTCAGCGCCGATCATTTCTGGTTCTGGAACCTCCGTGCCGACTCGATCATCATCTCGTTTGTCCTCGGCGCCGCGTTCTGCCTGTGGTTCTGGCTGTTCGCCCGCAAGGCCACCTCGGGCGTGCCGTCCAAGGGCCAGGCCCTGGTCGAGCTGGCCATCGAGTTCGTCGATACGCAGGTAAAGGACACCTTCCACGGCGACCGCCGAACGGTCACCCCGCTGGCGCTGTCCATCTTCATGTGGGTGTTCCTTATGAACGCCATGGATCTGCTGCCGGTCGACCTGGCTGGCTGGCTCGTCCACACGTTCGCGGGTGATGAGGTCGCGCACCACACCTACTTCCGCATGGTGCCCACCGCCGATATCAACACCACCGTGGGCCTGTCGGTCGCCGTGCTGTTCATCGTCATCGGCCATGGCATCAAGGCCAAGGGCGGCTTCGGCTTCGGCAAGGAGCTGCTCACTGCGCCGTTCCATGCGGAAAACCCGATCGCCAAGCTCGTGCTGGTGATCCCGAACTTCCTTCTTAACGTCGTCGAGACCCTGTCGAAGCCCGTGTCGCTCGCCATGCGACTGTTCGGCAACATGTACGGCGGCGAACTGGTGTTCATGCTGATTGCCGGTCTGATGGTGAGCTGGATCAGCTTCGTGCCTGGTGTGCTGTTCAACACAGCCTGGGCGATCTTCCACATCCTGATCATCGCCCTGCAGGCGTTCATCTTCATGATGCTGACGATCGTCTACATCGCCACGGCGCGGGAACATCACTAACTCACCGCACCGACGTTCCACTTTTTCAGTTCGTCTTTTTCAACCTTTCGCTATTAGTTATCCCAGGAGAACACCATGGAACTCGCATCGCTTCTCGCCCACGTCCAGGGCATGACCGCCATCGCCATCGGCGTGATCATCGGCCTCGGTGCGCTCGGCGCCTGCCTCGGTATCGCCATCATGGGCTCGAAGTTCCTCGAGTCGGCTGCTCGCCAGCCTGAGCTGGTCCCGCTGCTCCAGGGCCGCATGTTCCTGCTCGCCGGCCTGATCGACGCGGCGTTCATTATCGGCCTCGCCGTCGCCCTGCTGTTCGCGTTCTCGAACCCGCTGGTTGGCGCCGTCCGCGCTGCCATCGGCGGCTAAGAAGCCGTTCGTTCGTCTTGCCGCCGCGGCGCTAAGCGCTGCGGCGGCCGTCAGTACACAAGCGTTCGGAGTCTTTCGGAGAGATCATGGAAATCAACATGACCTTCCTGGGCCAGATGATCTCTTTTGCGATCCTGGTCTGGTTTACCACCAAGTTCATCTGGCCCCAGCTCAATGGTGCCATCGAAGAGCGCCAGAAGAAGGTGGCCGAGGGCCTTGCCGCCGCTGAGCGTGCCCGTGCGGAACTCAAGGACGCCGACGCCAAGGTCGCGGCCGAGATCAAGCAGGCTCGCGTCCAGTCCACCGAGATCATCGACAAGGCCCAGGCCCAGGCCAATGCCATCGTCGAGAAGGCTCGCGTGGAAGCGATCGACGAGATCAACCGTCTGAAGGCCCAGGCCCAGGACGAGATCGCGTCGATGGCCCAGCGTGCACGCGAACAGCTGCGTGAGCAGGTGGGTGCGCTCGCTATCCAGGGTGCAGAGAAGATCGTCCAGCGCGAAATCGATCCGGCGGCCCACAAGGCGCTGCTCGACCAGCTCGCTGCCGAGATCTGATCATGGCCCAGGCGCTCACCCTCGCCCGTCCGTACGCGCGCGCTGCCTTCGAGGTAGCGCACGCGTCCGGTGCGCTCGCCGATTGGTCGGCAGCGCTGAATTTTGCCGCCGCGGTCGCGGTCGACCCCCAGGTCGCCGGCCTCGGCAATGATCCGCGCGTGCAGCCCAAGCAGCTCGTCGCGATCCACCTTCCGCAAGGCATGGCTGCCGATGCACCGTTCGCCCGCTTCCTCGAGGAGCTGGCTGAGAACGGCCGCATGGGCCTGCTGCCGGAAATCGCTGCGCTCTACGACCAGTACAAGCTGGAGTCGGAGTCGACCTTGAAGGTCAAGGTCACCAGCGCGCTGGATCTCGACAGCGCCCAGGCCGAAGCCCTGCGTGCTTCGCTGAAGCGCCGCTTCAAGCGCGAGATCGAACTGGATACGCACGTCGATCCGGCGTTGCTCGGCGGTGTCGTCATCGACACGGGCGAGCAGGTCATCGACGGTTCGGCGCGCGGCCGCCTGCAGCGGCTGGCCAGCGTGCTGACGCACTGATTACGAGCTTCTCATACCACCGGGTGCCGTGAGAGCGGCGCAACCCAAGGAACCGACCATGTCCAGCACCACTCTGAACCCGTCCGAGATCAGTGAGCTGATCAAGAGCCGCATCGAGCAGTTCAAGCTCGGTGCCGAGGCACGCAACGAAGGCACCATCATCAGCGTGTCCGACGGCATCGTGCGCATCCACGGCCTGGCCGATGTGATGCAGGGCGAAATGATCGAACTGCCGAACGACACCTACGCCCTCGCGCTCAACCTCGAGCGTGATTCGGTGGGTGCCGTGGTGCTCGGTGAGTACCAGCACCTGCGCGAAGGCGATACCGCCAAGACCACCGGCCGCATCCTCGAAGTGCCGGTTGGCCCGGGCCTGCTCGGCCGCGTCGTCGATGCGCTGGGCAACCCGATCGACGGCAAGGGCCCGATCGATGCCGCTGGCACCTCGCCGATCGAAAAGGTCGCGCCGGGCGTGATCTGGCGCCAGTCGGTCGACCAGCCGATGCAGACCGGTTACAAGTCCATCGATTCGATGATCCCGATCGGCCGTGGCCAGCGCGAGCTGATCATCGGCGACCGCCAGACCGGTAAGACGGCTGTCGCGATCGACGCCATCATCAACCAGAAGCACTCCGGCATTAAGTGCATCTACGTGGCCATCGGCCAGAAGCGCAGCTCCATCGCGAACGTGGTGCGCAAGCTGGAAGAAAACGGCGCGCTGGCCAACACCATCGTCGTCGTGGCTTCGGCGTCCGAAGCGGCTGCCCTGCAGTACGTCGCGCCGTACTCCGGCTGCGCCATGGGCGAGTACTTCCGCGATCGCGGCGAAGACGCACTGATCGTGTACGACGATCTGTCCAAGCAGGCCGTGGCCTACCGCCAGATCTCGCTGCTGCTGAAGCGCCCGCCGGGTCGCGAAGCCTACCCGGGTGACGTGTTCTATCTGCACTCGCGTCTGCTCGAGCGCGCGTCGCGCGTCAGCGCCGAGTACGTCGAGAAGATGACCAACGGCGAGGTGAAGGGCAAGACCGGCTCGCTCACCGCGCTGCCGATCATCGAAACCCAGGCGGGTGACGTTTCCGCATTCGTTCCGACCAACGTGATCTCGATCACCGACGGCCAGATCTTCCTGGAAACCGATCTGTTCAACGCCGGTATCCGTCCGCCTGTGAACGCCGGTATCTCGGTGTCGCGCGTCGGTGGCGCCGCCCAGACCAAGATCATCAAGAAGCTGTCCGGCGGCGTGAAGCTCGCCCTCGCCCAGTACCGTGAGCTGGCGGCGTTCGCGCAGTTCGCTTCCGATCTCGATGCTGCCACCCGCGCCCAGCTCGATCGTGGCCAGCGCGTCACCGAACTGATGAAGCAGCCGCAGTACTCGCCGCTGTCCATCGCCGAGCTCGGCCTGTCGGTGTTCGCTGCCGAGAAGGGCTACCTCGATGACCTCCCGGTCAACAAGGTGCTGGCGTTCGAGAAGGGCCTGCATGCCTTCTTCCACCAGAACAACGCCGAGTTGATGAAGAAGATCGACGCGACCGGCGACTGGGACAAGGACATCGAGGCCACCTTCAAGGCGGGCACCGACGAGTTCAAGAAGACCGGTAGCTGGTAAGGGCGTAAAGCGTAAAGCGTCAATCGTCAGTTGCACGCTGTAATTGACGATTGAGCCGGCCCCGCCGGCGCACGATTCACGATTTACCGTCTTCAGTTTTCACGTTTTACGTAACGGCGAGTACCTATGGCTAGCGGCCGCGAAATCAAAACCAAGATCAAGAGCACGCAGAACATGCGCAAGGTGACGCGTGCGCTCGAAATGGTCTCGGCGTCGAAGATCCGCAAGGCGCAGGACCTGATGAAGGCCTCGCGCCCGTATGCGCGCCTTATGCGCAAGGTCATCGCCCACGTCGCCCAGGCCAGCACCGACTTCACCCACCCGTTCCTGACCGAGCGCGAAAACGTCGCGCGCGTCGCGTTCATCGTGGTGTCGACCGATCGTGGCCTGGCCGGTGGCCTCAACTCGAACCTGTTCCGCCGCATGCTCGTGGCTATCCGCGAGTGGCAGGGGAAGGGCGTCGAGGTCGATATCGTGGCCGTGGGCCAGAAGGCCGTGCAGTTCTTCCGCCGCATCAAGGGCGTGAACCTGATCGGCACCGCCACGCACCTGGGTGAGAAGCCGAAGCTCGAAGACCTGATCGGTGTCATCAAGGTCGTGCTCGATGCTTACAGCGACAACAAGCTCGATCGCGTTTTCCTGGCCTACAACGATTTCGTGAACACGATCGTGCAGAAGCCGGCCATCGAGGCCCTGCTGCCGGTGTCGCTGGTCGCGAAGGAGCTGGAAGACGCCAAGGGCGCTGCCGCCGAGGGCGTGAAGGTCGAGCAGACCCACGACTGGGATTACATCTACGAGCCGGATGCGCGCACGGTGCTGGAGCACCTGATGACGCGTTACATCGAATCGGTGGTGTACCAGGCGGCGCTTGAGAACCTGGCCAGCGAACATGCCGCGCGCATGGTCGCCATGAAGGCCGCGTCCGATAACGCCACCAAGGTCATCGGCGAGCTCACGCTCAGCTACAACAAGGCCCGCCAGGCCGCGATTACCCAGGAAATCTCGGAAATCGTGGGCGGCGCAGCCGCGGTCTGACGAAATAAGCGAAGGCGACGCGACACGCGGCGCTGCTACGAAACACTATTGAAGATTCATCCGGAGCACATTCATGAGCCAGGGTAAAGTTGTCCAGATCATCGGCGCAGTCGTCGACGTCGAATTCCCGCGTGACCAGGTCCCCGAGATCTACGACGCACTGAAGGTCGAAGGCACCGAGATCACGCTTGAAGTGCAGCAGCAGCTCGGCGACGGCATCGTCCGTTGCATCGCCCTCGGTTCCACCGATGGCCTGCGCCGCAACCTCGTCGCCGTGAACACCGGCGAAGGCATCAAGGTGCCGGTCGGCAAGGCCACGCTCGGCCGCATCATGGATGTGCTCGGCAACCCCATCGACGAAGCCGGTCCGATCGGCGAGCAGGAAAAGTGGGTCATCCACCGCGAAGCCCCGTCGTATGACGACCAGGCTGCCGCGAGCGAGCTGCTCGAAACCGGCATCAAGGTCATCGACCTGATGTGCCCGTTCGCCAAGGGCGGCAAGGTCGGCCTGTTCGGCGGCGCCGGCGTCGGCAAGACCGTGAACATGATGGAACTCATCAACAACATCGCGAAGGCGCACTCGGGTCTGTCCGTGTTTGCCGGCGTGGGTGAGCGTACCCGTGAGGGCAACGACTTCTACCACGAGATGAAGGATTCCAACGTTCTCGACAAGGTCGCGATGGTGTACGGCCAGATGAACGAGCCGCCGGGCAACCGCCTGCGCGTCGCGCTCACCGGCCTGACCATGGCTGAGTACTTCCGTGACGAGAAGGACGCGAGCGGCAAGGGCAAGGACGTGCTGCTGTTCGTCGACAACATCTACCGCTACACCCTGGCCGGTACCGAAGTATCCGCGTTGCTCGGCCGTATGCCGTCGGCCGTGGGTTACCAGCCGACCCTGGCTGAGGAAATGGGCGTCCTGCAGGAGCGCATCACCTCGACCAAGACCGGTTCGATCACCTCGATCCAGGCCGTGTACGTGCCCGCGGATGACCTTACCGATCCCTCGCCGGCCACCACCTTCGCGCACCTTGATGCGACCGTGACCCTGAGCCGTAACATTGCCTCGCTGGGTATCTACCCGGCCGTGGATCCGCTCGATTCCTCCAGCCGTCAGCTCGACCCGGCCGTCATCGGCCAGGAACACTACGACACCGCGCGCCGCGTGCAGGTCACCCTGCAGCGCTACAAGGAGCTGAAGGACATCATCGCCATCCTGGGTATGGACGAGCTGTCGCAGGAAGACAAGGAAGCCGTGTCCCGCGCCCGCAAGATCGAGCGCTTCTTCTCGCAGCCGTTCCACGTGGCCGAAGTGTTCACCGGTTCGCCGGGCAAGTACGTTCCGCTGAAGGAAACCATCCGCGGCTTCAAGATGATCGTGGACGGCGATGTGGACCACCTGCCGGAGCAGGCCTTCTACATGGTGGGCGGCATCGACGAAGCCATCAAGAAGGGCGAAGAGATGGGTGCGAAGAAGGCCGCCTAAGGCGACCTTCTTCGTGAAGCGTAAAGCGTAAGTAGTCAGTAACAGCGCGCACCGTGCCTCATTTCGCTCTTACTGACACTTCACTATTCACGCTTCACCAAGACCCTACTCATCGAATCCTTTAGAACGTAACGCCGGAGTCCCCTCATGCCCCACACCATCCGCGTCGACATCGTCAGTGCCGAAGCCGAGATCTTCTCCGGTGAAGCCACGCTCGTGGTCGCCACCGGTGAGCTTGGCGAGCTGGGCATCGCGCCGCGTCATGCGCCGCTCATTACCCGCCTGAAGCCGGGCCATGTGGATGTTGTAGGCACCAACGGTGACCGCCAGCAGTTCTACGTATCCGGTGGCATCCTCGAGGTGCAGCCGCAGGTTGTCACGATCCTCGCCGATACGGCCGCCCGCGCGGCCGACCTGGACGAGGCCGCGGCCCTGAAGGCGAAGGAAGAAGCGGAGGCCGCGCTGGCCAACCGTGGTGAGCAGCTCGACGTGGCCGAGGCCCAGGCCAAGCTGGCCGAAGCCCTTGCGCAGCTCCAGGCGCTGGAGCGCCTGCGCAAGACGCTGAAGCACTAAGCGCCTCGCTAAAGAGCAACCCCATGAAACCCCGCCCCATGGCGGGGTTTTTTGTGGTCCGTCTTCATCCCGTGATGACCTTGCGACGGCCACACTGCCGTATATGCATGTCCGTTATCGCCGCAGCCTTTGGATTCTTCTCGCCCTCGCGATCGCCCTGGTCGCGGCGCGCGTCGCCTTGCCCTTTATCGTCCTCGGGCAGCTCAACGCGCGGCTGGCCCATATGGGCTCGTACGCCGGGCACATCGACGACATCGACATCCACCTGTGGCGGGGGGCGTACTCCATCGATAACCTGCGCATCACCAAGGTCGATGGCAAGCTGCCGGTGCCGTTGTTCGATGCGGAGCGCACTGACATTTCACTCAGCTGGCCCGCACTCACCCGTGGGCACCTGCGCGGTAAGGTCGAGTTCTACGAGCCGACGCTCAACTTCGTCGACGGCAAGGGCGAGGGTGACACACAGACCGGTAAAGGCGTGGATTGGCGCGCACAGCTCCGTGCGATCGTGCCTACGCGCATTGACGAGCTGCACGTGATCAACGGCACCGTGACCTTCCACAACTTCGTCTCGAGTCCCAAGGTGGACCTGAAGATGACCGACGTGAATGGCACGATCACCAATCTGACCAACGTACAGCGTGAGGGTGGCTCGCGCGTGGCCCACATGGACGCTACCGCCCACATCCTTGGCGACGCGCCGTTGCAGACAAAGGCGGAGTTCGATCCGCTGGAGGAGGCTGGCGATTTCCGCTACGAGCTCACCGTCCACAACATCAAGCTGGTGCGCGCGAATGACCTCGTGCGCGCGTACTCGGGCCTCGACTTCGCGGCTGGCGAGGGCGACTTCATCATGGAACTGCAGGCGAAGGACCGGAAGCTGGAGGGCTATGCCAAGCCGCTGTTCCGCGGGCTGAAGATTTTCAGCTGGAAGCAGGATGTGGAGCAGGAAAAGAAGAACCCGCTGAAACTGGCGTATGAGGCCGTGGCGGAGGGCGTCACCAAGGTCTTCAAGAACCAGTCGAAGGACCAGTTCGCGACACGCGTGCCCATATCCGGCACGATCGATAACCGCAGCATGTCGACCAGCCAGGCCATCATCGGCATCCTGCACAACGCGTTTATCGAGGCGTACAAGCCGAACCTGGAGCACCTCACGGCCCGCCCGGACGACGACAGGGACTAAGGCGCGGGCGGCTAGTGCGAACGACGGGGTTGGCACGGTAACCCCAAACGCGCGAAAGTGCCGTCCTGGCAAACTGGCAGGCAAGCCCATGTCCCATCCGCTGCACGTCCTGATCCTCGCCGCCGGCGAGGGCAAACGCATGAAATCCGCCTCGGCCAAGGTGCTGATGCCGCTCGCCGGGAGGCCGCTGCTGGCCCACGTCATCGATGCGGCGCGTGCCCTTGGGCCTGCTGGCGTCCACGTGGTGTACGGCCACAACGGCGACCAGGTGCGCCAGGCCTTTGCGAGCGATAGCGCGCTTGGCTGGATCGAACAGCGTGAGCGCCTCGGTACCGGCCATGCGGTGCGTACCGCGCTGGAGGCCCTGCAGGCGGATGGCAAGCTGGAGGGCCGGGTACTCGTGCTTTACGGCGATGTGCCATTGATCCGCAGCGACGTGCTCTCGGCGCTCGTCTCCGGCGATGCGGGCCTCGCCATGCTCGCCACCCGGCTACCCAACCCCGCCGGATATGGCCGCGTGGTGCTCGATGCCGAAGGCATGGTGCGCCACATCGTGGAGGAGAAGGACGCCAGCGCAGCGCAGCGAGCCATCGATCTGGTCAATACCGGTATCGTGGCCGGCGATGCCGATCGCCTGCTTGCCTGGACCCAGCGGCTGGGCAACAGCAATGCGCAGGGCGAGTACTACCTCACCGACGTCTTTGAAATGGCCTCGGCGGAAGGCACGCCGGCAGCGTGCGTCGACTGCGATCCCGTCGATGCCTCAGGTGCCAATGATCCGTGGCAGCTCGCCGGCCTCGAGGCCATGTACCGCGAACGCATGGCGCGCCAGCTTGCGCTGGCCGGAGTTCGTATCGCCGACCCGGCACGCATCGATATCCGCGGCACGGTCACGGCGGGCAGTGATGTCGAGATCGATGCGAACGTCATCCTCGAAGGCGATGTCGAGCTGGGAAATAACGTTCGTATCGGTCCGTTCACGCGCGTGCGTAACGCCACGCTCGCGGCGGGCACGGTCGTACTCTCGCACTGCGACCTGGATGGCGTGGTGACGCATGGTCCTTGCACGATCGGTCCGTTTGCGCGCCTGCGCCCGGGCACCGACCTCGCTGAAGGCGTACACATCGGTAACTTCGTGGAAACCAAGAACGCAGTGATTGCAGCCGGTTCGAAGGCCAACCACCTTTCGTATCTCGGCGACACGGTGATCGGCAGCAAGGTCAACATTGGCGCAGGCACCATCACCTGCAACTACGACGGCGTGAACAAAAGCCGGACCACCATCGGCGATGGCGTGTTCGTCGGTTCGAACAGCTCGCTGGTCGCACCGGTCACCCTGGGTGATGGTGCGACGATCGGCGCGGGCTCGGTCATCACCAAGGATGCACCGGCGAACGAACTGACACTGGCACGTGCCCGCCAGGCCACCATCGCGGGCTGGCAGCGCCCCACGAAGAAATAAGAACGCGAGCCGCTCCTACCGGTACCGCCATCCATCGATCTCCACCAGCAGCTCCTCACGGCATATATCGCCATGCAGGAGCACCAGTGGTGCGTCCGGCCAGTGCGCGTTGGCGAATGCCCGCACCGCGGCGGCATCGTCGGGATGGCGCACGTACGCCTTGAGCGGCGCGTTGCCATCAAAGCCTTCCGGCAGGCCGCCCTGGGCAAGCAGCGCATCGAGGTTCCGTCGCGTTTCCGCCAGCTGCGCGCCAAGGTCACCCGCATGCGCCGACGCGTGGCCGACGACCGCGGCTGTACCCGAAATGGCAAGTACATCCTCCGCAGGAAGCAGTGTGGCCCGCGCGAAGCTGGGCGGCGTGCGACCGTACTGGCGTGGGTACTGCCACGCGCTCACCTGGCGGGGGTTCTCCACGCGGGTGCCCGCGCGGTCGGTGGCCAACAGGTACACCTGCAGCAGGCCCGGGTCCGCGTGATGGCCGATCGCCGACGCCGCCGGGAAACCCTGCGCGAACACGTCACCCATGCCCTCGATCCGGCCCGTGCAGAACTGCTTGTAGCGTTCGTCATCGCCCGCCCCGGTATTGATCGCCCCGAGGTAGTTCCATATCCGTTGCACGTGCTGCTCGGGCGCCTGGGCGACGAACGCCGAGAGGAGCTTATACGCGTACGTCGCCGCCTCTTCCGGCCCGCCATGGCGATCTTCATGGCACTCGACGGCCACATATAGCCAGCCACCGCCACGCGACCAGCGCAGATCGCCTTCGCGCCCGCAGGACACCTCGCCTTCCACCGTCCATAGCTCGGGCGGCGTAGCGGCCAGCGGCTCAAGCGCCACGCGCAGCCAGCGCGGATCATCCCCGGGTGAAACGGCCTGCGCGCCAAAGCCAAACGCGGCCAGTGTGCCGGGCGGCAGGCTGCCCGTCGGGGGCTCGCGGTAGGTCACCCTCGGTGACGGGCGGGCGGCAAGCGGGGATCGCTCGCGCATGTCGCTGGCTGGGCGCATCGAGGCTTCCATGTAAACGCTGGCGCCCATCATATCCTGCGGGCGGCAGGCGGTCGTGGCTGCGCCTTCACGTGGCTGAACGTACGCTCCACGGAGCACGAAAAGCCCTGTGTTACACTCCGCCGCCGCTGCCATCCGGGGGGAGGCAGGCATGATCCTGGGACCTGGAAACACCATGGCAACGCAGACCGACGCACAAAAAGAACTCGCAGAACTGATCGTCACCAGCCTGAACCTGGAAAGCGTGAAGCCTGCCGACATCGACCCGGAGGCGCCCCTGTTCGGCGGCGACCTGGGCCTGGATTCCATTGATGCCCTGGAGATCGCCCTGGCGGTGTCGAAGCGCTATGGCTTCCAGCTGAAGTCGGACAACCCCGACAACCGCACCATCTTCACCAGCCTGCGCACCCTGTCCGAGCACATCGAACAGCACCGCGCGGCGGCCTGACGGCCCGTTCAGGTCACGCTGATCCGTACCGTGGTTTGCTCACTCGCAAACCCGGTATCCCGATCATGACCGACGCCGCCATGACCCATGCCCAGCCCTTCCGCTTTGCAGCGGATCACCCGAGTTTCGCCGGGCACTTTCCCGGCCGCCCCATCGTGGCCGGTGTCCTGATCCTGGAGCAGGCGGCCCAGGCATTGCACGCCTGGCGCGGCGCCTCGGTGCGGCAGGTGATCGATGCCAAGTTCCTGGCGCCGCTGCTTCCCGGGCAGGATGCTGTGGTGGAGCTCGCCGATGCCGGCGAATGCCGCTATCGCCTGGTGGTGCGTCGCGGTGACGAGATCCTGTTGCGCGGCACGCTGGAGGCAAGCGCATGAGCCACTGGCAACAACGCGAGGGCGGCGGCTTCTTTGCGATATGGCTACTGCGTACCGTAAGCCTTGGCCTGGGGCGTCGCGTCGCGCGGCTCCTGTTGTGGCCCATTGCGTTGTACTTCTTCTTGCGCCGCGCGAACGAACGCGCCGCATCGCGCCTGTATCTTGCCCGGGTGCTCGGCCGCGACGTGACCCACCGGGATGTGTTCCATCACATCCACATGTTCGCTGCCACGCTGCTCGATCGTATGTTCTTCCTCGCCCGCGGCGAGCGCGACTTCCAGGTGGAAGTGGAAGGCCTGCCTGCACTCGACCGCTGGATCGATGCGCGCCGGGGTGTCCTGCTGCTGGGTTCGCACCAGGGTAGTTTCGAAGCGCTCCGCGCCCTGGGCCAGCGGCGGCCGGACGTGCCCTTGCGAGTGGTGCTGGATAAGCAGAAGACACCAGCGCTCACGACCCTGCTTGAGGCACTTGCACCCGAGGTGGGTGCCGCTGTGATCGATGCGTCATTGGGTGGCACATCCGTCGCTCTTGCGATGGCTGAAGGTGCCGCCGAAGGTGGCATGGTGGCGTTGCTCGCCGATCGCGGACATCGGCTGGAAGCCTCGCGCACGGTGCCGTTCATCGGTACGCCGGCGTCCTTTCCGGTGGGGCCATGGTTGCTTGCGTCCGCGCTGAAGATTCCCGTCGTGCTGTGCTTCGGTATTTACCTGGGTGGCAACCGGTACCGGCTGATTTTCGAGGCGTTCTCGGATGGCATCGACATCGCCCGCGCGAATCGGGCGGAAGCCCTCGATGCAATCGTCGGCCGCTACGCGGCACGCATCGAGCACTACTGCCGCGTCTATCCATTCAACTGGTTCAACTTCTACGATTTCTGGCAGGAAATGGACGGCGCGCATGCGCAAGCGGCTGCGACGCCACCGGTGCAGCATGCTGATGCCTGACGGCTTGCCCACCCCTATCCTGGCGAAGGACGAGTTCGTCGCCCTCGTGCCGCATGCGGGTGACATGTGCCTGCTCGATGGCGTCGTGGCCTTCGACGAAACGACGATCCACGCCATCAGCACGTCGCATGTTGCGCCCGGGCATCCCCTGCGAGGGAACGCGGGCCTCCACGCGGTACACCTGGCCGAGTACGGTGCACAGGCCACGGCGGTGCACGGTGCCCTGCGCGCCAAGGCCAACGGCGCCACCCAGCCACGCCCGGGCATGCTTGTCAGCCTGCGAGGCGTGAAGCTGGCCGTTGAACGGATCGACCACCTGGCTGGCCGTCTCGACGTGTTCGCCGAATGCCTCATGGCTGACGACTCAGGCGCGCAGTACACCTTTCGTATCGAGCATGATGGCCGGGAAATCGCCAGCGGCCGCGCTGCGGTGATCCACCCGGCCTGACCTGTCAGGCCACGAGATCGAACAGGCGGGTGCGCTCGCCGTCAATGTCGATCAGCGCTTCGCTCCCTTCGCGAAGGGATGGATGATCGGCGGCTGCACGTTCGACGATGCTGGCGGCGAGCAGGCGCATCATGTTCACGTTATTGGCCAGGCGTTCGGCCAGGGTGTCGTCATCCAGCACGTCATGAAGGGTGCGGTTCATGTCAGCAAACCAGGTCAGGTCGCGCTGATCGAGCATCACCTTGCGGTTACGCTTTTCCGATACGGCATGCCAGCGTTGGAAAAAGGCCTGGACCTGCGTATTCAGTTCAGCGCCAGCGAGCAGTTCCGGCCCCATGCGCGCGATGAAGGCCGCATCGCCCAACCGTTTCTGGAACACGATCTGGCACAGCACGCCCCAGTAATACGCGTAGTCCCAGATGACCTTGATCGGCAAGACCTCGGGGTCATCGAACAGGTTGTACTGGCCGCGATACATCCGCAGCGTTCCCTCGTAGAACGAAAAGAACAGGCGTTCAAACAAGCGTGCATGCGGTGCCAGCATCTCGCCACGGCGGTCCATGCCCACCAGTAGCGTGATGTAGGTGTTCGAGATGCTGATGAAGTCGCTGCCAGGCGAATAGAACGGATCCAGGAATGCTCCCGCCTCGCCGGTCAGGGCCCAGCGGTCCGACGAAAACATGCGGGCGCAGCCGTACGAGAAGTGACGGAAAAATGCGAAGTCCAGCAATTTGTCCTTTCGCGCTTCCACCTGGCGCGCAAGCACCGGCTGATGCTTCCACAGCCAGGCAAGTGCCTTATCGAAGGTGTTCATCGTATCGAGCGGGTGCGTGGTCGCATCAGCCACGATGCCTACCGAGTGCGCACCGGAGGCCAGCGGAATGAGCCACGCCCAGTACCCGGGGCCGACCAGATGGTTTGTCGATCGCCAGCGTTCCGGCGGGTGGCAGCGATCCTTCCACTCGGCATCGTCACACCACTGGTCGATCTCCAGCCGGTCATCGACACGAAACCACACGGCGTTCGCATGGTGGCCGTTATCGCGGGTGAGGTCGAGCTTGCGGCGGACCAGGCCGGCGCGGCCGCTCGCATCCAGCAGCCAGCGTGCGCTCAGTTCGGCCTCGCCGGCCTCGCTGCGAATGCGCACGGTATGCGCTGCTTCGCCACTGCCGATGTCGAAGCCACGGACGGTCACGCCTTCACGGAAATCGATGCCACGGCGCAGTGCTTCCTCGCCAAGGAAGTTTTCCAGGATGCCGCGATCGATCTGGTAACTCGGCGTCGGCAGCACGGCGCTCACACCCAGCTCGGTGACATCTGCCAGGTCGTCGCGCCCATCGGAGAAGAAGAAGCGAAAGCCGAACTTGCGGATCTGTTCGGCTTCAAGGTGGCCGAGCAGGCCGAGCGTATCCGCGAAGTAGTGCGCCGCGATTTCGACCGTCGATTCGCCGACCTTGAAGGCTGCTTCGGGCAGCGGCCTTGTGTGCCGCTCAAGGACGACGATATCCATGTCGGGGTATTCGCCTTTCAGCTGCATCGCAAGCGTGAGGCCGGCAAGGCCCCCACCCATGATGATGGCATCGTGTGGCTTGTGCTCCATGCCTTGCACCCCTTCGCTCGTGATCGCTAATGCGTGGCGCCCGTGCGTGTTTCGCCCCCGATGATCGTGGGCGTCGCACGCGAGCGGCGGTAACTGTCGACGATGTGGCCGTAATGGATCACGCGGCCAATGGTGTACGTGGTGATGCGCGTCACATCGCGCACCGGGTTGAAGTGGCTGATGCGGAACTGGCCCTGGTAGCGCGACGCAATGGGCACGGAGACCACGCCCATACCGCGCTCGCGGCACGCCGTAATCAATACGGCCGCCTCGAACACGAAGTCATCGGCGGGGAGTTCGACCAGGTCCAGCGCCGTGCGCGGATAGAAGCGCTGGCCGCTCTGCGTATCGGCAATGGGCCGTCCGCACGCCCAGGAAATGCCCCAATCCGCCACGGCATTCGCGCGACGACGGCCACGCGGTTGTTGCTCACGCTCAAGCAGGCGCGCGCCGATCACGATGGCGCCTGGATGTTGCTGGCTGGCTTCCAGCATGGCCGGGATATCGCTCGCCAGGTGCTGGCCATCGCCATCCATCGTGATCACGCCATCGAAGCCATGGCGAAGGGCCTCGCGAAAGCCTGTGCGCAATGCCTCGCCCTTGCCGCGCCGCACGTCATGGCGCAGTAGGGTGACCGCCAGTGCGCCGGCAATGTCCGGCGTGCGATCGTCCGATCCGTCATCGACCACGATGACCGGCATGCCGAGTTGCAACGCGTCCCTGATGACACCTTCGATCGCCTGCTCCTCGTTGAGGCAGGGGATCAGCACACAGAAACGGTTGCCGGCGGCGTTCATGGAGCAGCGCCCAGATCGATATGCAGGTCGAGCCCACGTGCCGCCGCGACGCGCAACGCAGCGGGCCGTGCTGCGGCGATCGCACGGAAGAGCGGGACCGCGGCGGCCGACGGGTTGCTCGCGGCCACGCCATCCATCCACGCATCGCCACTGGGCTCGCGGCCGCTGTTGCCCGGTTCCGGCGTGATATCCAGGCGGATCGCAGCACCATCCGGGCGCGGCGACAGCACCAGCGCCGATGCGAAGGGGCCGGTGGTACTGGTCATGCTCCCGAGCGGGCCGGTGCCTGCGATGTCGTAGCTGGCGAGCAGCACGTCGCGATCATCGGCGATCGCCTGGCTGGCGGCTTCCAGCAGGCCGGCCCCGAAGCTCTCTTCACCGCCGGAGACGGCGCTCGATGCCGCGTGGCAATGCGTCGCGATGGTCCAGTAGCCGGCTGGCGCGTTATGCACGGAGTTATGGAACTTGGTCGGCGACAGTTCCGCAGGTGCCGTGGCGAGCGTCGCGCACATGTAGTCGGTGATGACCTGGTCGCCGTGCGCGGAAGCGAACACGCAGGGCAACGTGGCAGCACTGTGCCCGCTCATGGCCACGGCCTGCCCGGCGGCTGCCGCCGCGAGCAGTACGCTCTCGGGTGCGCGCCGGCGTTCGTTCGCGGGCAGCACATCGGCCAGCGGACGTTCGGCCTCGCCTGGTGTCGCTTCGGCCGTCGCCACTTCACGGAAGGCGTGCCAAGTCGGCGTGCCCGGTGCCCAGAGGCCGATGCCCTTCACCCATACCGTCAGCGCTTCGCTCATGCGACCACTCCGCGCCGTGCGAAGGCAAGGCAGGCGTTGTTTCCGCCAAAGCCGAATGAATTGCTGAGGGCGATGCGCACATCGGCACGTTCGGCGTGCCATGCCATCTGCGGCCCGCACAGGGGATCCGGCGTGGTGGCGCCCAGGTTGGCCGGGATCACGCCATCGCGCATGGCGAGCAACGTGAGCACGGCTTCAAGGATGCCTGCCGCGCCCAGCGTGTGGCCGGAGAAGCCCTTCGTCGAACTGGCCCGGGTCGTGGCGGGGAAGCTGCGCGCCACGAGCGCGGCTTCCACCTCATCGTTCTTCTGGCTCGCGGTACCGTGCAGGTTGATGTAATCGACATCACCAGCCTCGATACCGGCGCGGGCGAGCGCATCGCGCAGGGCGAGTTCGGCTCCAAGGCCTTCCGGGTGCGGCGTGGACATGTGATGGGCGTCGCTGGCTTCGCCGTAGCCGATGAAAAGCGGTGCGTCGGCGTTCTCCGCGGCACGCTCGATCAGCGCGAACCCGCCAGCCTCGCCCAGCGATATGCCATTGCGTTCCGCATCGAACGGGCGGCACGGGGCGGCCGATACCAGTTCCAGGGAGTTGAATCCGAACAGCACGCTATCGCAGAGCGTATCGACACCACCGACCACGGCGGCATCCACGAGGCCGAGACGGATCATGCGTTCGGCATTGGCGAATACCTTGGCGCTGGACGAGCACGCCGTCGCGACCGTGAGGCACGGGCCCTCCAGGTCGAACACGTGGGCGACGAACCCTGCCAGCGAGTGCGGCGTGTGAATGGCAGGGCGGTGCAGGTCGGCAGGCATCGCGCCATGTTCAAGGCGGCGGTAACCCTCCTCGGTGGCGCCGATACTCGCGGTTGACGTGCCGAGCAGCACGGCCACGCGCGAGGCGCCATAGCGGGCCCGGGCGGCGTGCACCGCATCGCTGAAACCATCCTGGCGCAGGGCGAGCCACGCCAGCCGGTTGTTCCGGCATTCCCACTGGGCGTGCTCGCGTGGCAGCGGTTCGTCTTCGACGCCGGCGACGCGGCCGATCCAGCAGGGCAGCGGCGCCGTGGAAAAATCGTTGGGGCTAAGGCCGCCTGTGGAGGAGGCGATGGCGTTTGCGTGGGCATCCAGGCCGCGACCCAGCGCGGAGGTGGCGGTGAACGCGGTGATGGCTAACGGAGGCATGGGATGAGGCATGCGGCGAGCCTATCCTTTTTGCGTCGTAGCGTCGCGTGAACGACGTTCTGTGATTCAGGCGATTGCGCGGTTACCTGCGATCCGCAAGACTGGCGCCCCCCGAGTAAGCCAGCCACGCCATGACCGGGATCACCCAACCGATGCGTCGCGGCCCATGGCGATACCTGGGTGACGGCGACATCCTCGTCGCCGCTGCCGTCACGCTCGTGGCGCTGGTGGGGAGCCTCGGCCTCCTGTATGTCGCGCATCTGGTACGCGTATGGCGCGTGGCGACCCGCAGCCCGCTGCAGGCCGGCGCACCACGCACCTTGCTGGTGTTTGGGCGAAAGCTGGTCGATGGGCAGCCGGAAGCCGATTTCGTCGGACGGCTGGACCGGGCGCGGGCCAACGCGTTCGATGGGTTTGCGCCGCAGGTGTTGCTGCTGGGCGGCCGTAGCGATGACGGCGGTGTCAGTGAGGCAGAAGCGGGCCAGCATTGGCTGCAGGTTGCGGGCTGGCCTGCCAGCGTGCCCTTGCTGCTCGAGCAGGAGTCCGTGGATTCGCTGGAAAACCTTCGCCATGCCCGCGATATCCTCCGCCGCGAGGGCCACGCGCCTTCCGTCGCATTGGTCACCAGCCGCTACCACCTTGCCCGGTGCCTTTACCTCGCGCGGCGGCTGGCCTTCGACGCGATCCCCGTGGCGGCCGAGGCATCGTTTCCCGGCGGCTACCGCTACATGCGCCGGATGGCGTTGGAGGCCGGGTACCTCATGTGGATCGATACGGGGTTCCGCTGGGCGAGGCTTACGGGCAACCAGCGCGTCGTAGCACGCCTCTCCTGACCGTCAGCGCCACGCGGCCCCGTGCCGCAGCAGCCCCGGTGGGCGGCCTTGGTAAGCTTGCGCCAACTCCAAGAAGGGTTTCGCGCCACCATGTCCAGACAAGCCGATATCGCCGAATCGTTCCTGCGCGGGCTCCAGGACCGCATCTGCACCGCGCTGGAGCAGGCCGATGGCGAGGCGCGTTTTGAAGAGGATGCGTGGACCCGCCCCGCGGGTGGCGGCGGCCGCACGCGCGTGCTGCGCGAGGGCGCGGTGTTCGAGCAGGCCGGTGTGAATTTCTCGCGGGTGGCAGGTTCGCCCCTGCCACCCAGCGCGACGGCCCATCGCCCCGACCTGGTGGGTGGCAGCTTCATCGCCACCGGTGTCTCGCTGGTGATCCATCCCCGCAACCCGTATATCCCCACCACGCACGCCAACGTGCGCTACTTCGAGGCATCGCGCGATGGCGCGGAACCGGTGTGGTGGTTTGGCGGCGGCTTCGACCTGACCCCGTATTACCCGTTCGACGAGGATGTGCGTCACTGGCACACCGTGGCCAGAGACCTGTGTGCGCCCTATGGCGATGACGTTTACGACCGCTACAAGAAGTGGTGCGACGAATACTTCTACCTGAAACACCGCGGTGAAACGCGCGGCGTGGGCGGCCTGTTCTACGACGACGTGAACGAGGGCGGGTTCGATCGCTGCATGGATTTCACCCGCGATGTCGGCCAGGGCTTCCTCGATGCGTTCCTGCCGATCGTCGAGCGGCGCAAGGACACGCCCTACGGCGAGCGCGAGCGTGAGTTCCAGCTCTACCGCCGTGGCCGCTACGTTGAGTTCAACCTGGTTTACGACCGCGGCACGCTGTTCGGCCTGCAATCGGGCGGCCGGACGGAATCGATCCTGATGAGCCTGCCGCCGCGCGTGCGCTTTGAGTACGCGTACAGCCCCGAACCGGAAAGTGCCGAGGCGAAGCTGTACGAATTCCTCAAGCCGCGAGACTGGCTGTAGGAGCGCGCTTGCGCGCGATGGGAGCTTGCCGCGTCCCCGCCCTGTTGGCTTTTCGCGCCCAAGCGCGCTCCTACCTGGCCTTGGTTACGGGGCGTTGCCGCTGAACGCCTTGGGCGTGGCGCCTTCGATCTTGCCGACCTTGGCCGAGTCGCTGATGTAGAGCTGCACCTCGCGCTCGAAGGTCATGGTGCCGGTGACCACCGCATGCGGCCCGATGATGATCGTGGGCGGACGGCTGTCGCTGCTGCTCCAGCTCATGCGTGGCTTCTTCACGAGGATGCCGCCTTCGACCTGCGAGCCCTCGCCGACCGTGATGTTGGCGTTGACCGTTTCGATGCCGCCCCCGACATGCGCCCGCTCGAGCGTGATATCGCCATTGACGTTCGAAAGATGGCCGGCGACGTTCGCACCTTGCTCCAGCTTGACGCGTCCGTTGACGTTTTCCAGCTCGCCCTTGATCTGTGCGTGGTCATTCAGCGTGACGCTTCCGTTCACGGTGTGAACTTCATCGGCCGTCGCTCCCTTGCCCAGTTCGACCGAACCATTGACCGAATGGGCCTTCTCCACGATGGCCTGGTCACCAATGCGGACCGAGCCATTGACGGTGCCGACGTCACCGGCGCGCTGGCCGGCCTCGACGCTGGCCGTGCCGTTGACCTTGCTGATGTCCTCGGCCGCAAGGGCGGCACCCGCAAAGGACAGGGCGATAACAACTGAAAACAGGGTACGACGCATGGTGTACTGCTCCACGGGTGGACTGGATCCCTAGGATGCGCCATGGCGGCGCAAGGTTTAGCGTGACTTGCGGCAGGGGTAGCTCCGGAGTTGACCTCCCCGGGCCGGCGTTCCACCATCGGATTTTCCCCTCGCATCGTTGGACGCCATGTACAAGCTTGTGATGATTCGCCACGGCCAGTCGGCCTGGAACCTCGAAAACCGCTTCAGCGGCTGGGCCGATGTCGACCTCAGCGAGCAGGGCGTGGCCGAGGCCAAAGAGGCCGGTCGCCTGCTCAAGGAAGCCGGTTTCAGCTTCAACATCGCCCATACCTCGTACCTGAAGCGCGCCGTCCGCACGCTGTGGCACGTGCAGGACGAGATGGACCTGATGTGGATCCCGGTGGTGACCGACTGGCGCCTCAACGAGCGTCACTACGGCGCGCTCACCGGCCTGAACAAGGCCGAGACCGCCGCGAAGTACGGCGATGACCAGGTGAAGATCTGGCGCCGTAGCTACGACACCCCGCCGCCGGCCCTGAAGCCGGGCGAGATGTCGTTCGCCGACGATGCCCGCTACGAAGGTATTGCCGAGGTACCGCTCACCGAGTGCCTGAAGGACACCGTGGCCCGCGTGCTGCCGTACTGGCACGACGTGCTGGCTCCGGCGATCAAGGCGGGCAATAACGTGCTCATGGCGGCGCACGGCAACTCCATGCGCGCGCTGGTGAAGTACTTCGACGGTATCTCCGACGACGACATCGCCGAACTCAACATCCCCAACGGCATCCCGCTGGTGTACGAGTTCGATGAGAACCTGAAGGCCGTGAAGCACTACTACCTGGGCGATGCCGACGAGATCGCCGCCAAGATGGCCGCGGTGGCCAACCAGGGCAAGGCCAAGGCCTGACCCCTGTAGGAGTGCGCTCGCGCGCGATCCCCCTATCTGACAACCGTCACCCTCAAAGGGTGGCGACTGCCCATAGGGGGAGTCCTGGCGGCGGCGCTAAGGTAGCCCCACACCGATAACCCGAGACCTCACCATGCTCCTCCAGGCCGCCGCCGCAACCACGCCCGCCCTCGTCCCGGTCGCCATGGCCGGCCTCATGGTCTGGGTCGTCTACCGCCGTGTCCGCCGCAACTTTGGCCGCCAGACCATCCACACCCGCAAGATGGCCATTCGCGTGGGCCTGTTCGTCCTGGTCTCGTGCCTGCTCATGACCATCGGCTTTGCCAGCATTCGCCTGGCCGAGGGCGCCCTGGCTGGCCTGATCGTCGGTGCGGCTCTCGGCATGGTCGGGCTGAAACTGACGCGCTTCGAGCTCGGGACGGGTGATACGGATGCCTACATCCCCAACCCCTGGATTGGCGCGGCCCTTACGGCCCTGCTGATCGGGCGCATGGCTTACCGCTTCATCGTCGTGGGGGCCGCCATGCACGCGGGTGCCGCGGCGCCCGCCCACGGCCCGGCGCCGGGCGATAGCCCGCTGACCATGGCGGTGGTGGGGCTGACCTTGGGTTACTACCTGGCGTACTACGCCGGCATCCTGGTCCACCACCGCCGCTTCAAGCGGCAGGCGCTGGGCCAGGCGGCCTGAGCGGGAAGCCCTTAGAGGGCGTCGTTGTCCAGTTCGCCGGTACGGATACGAACGACCTGCTCCAGCGAGCTGACGAAGATCTTGCCGTCGCCGATCTTGCCCGTGCGGGCGGCCTGCTGGATAGCCTCGACCACCCGCTCCAGCTGGTCGTCGGCCACGGCCACTTCCAGCTTGATCTTGGGCAGGAAATCCACGACGTACTCGGCGCCGCGGTAGAGCTCGGTATGCCCCTTCTGCCGGCCGAAGCCCTTCACCTCCGTCACCGTGACGCCCTGCACGCCTACGTCGGCGAGGGCCTCGCGGACATCGTCCAGCTTGAACGGCTTGATGATGGCGACCACCAGCTTCATGTATTGAACTCCTTGGGGCGCACCGGCTGCAGGCACGCGGACAGCCATTGTGCCATAGGCCTGTGTCCCGGCCGCCTTGGGTGGTTTGTAGGAAAAACCCTACACTACGTAGGGGCGAAGGCTGATAGCGCCTACAAAAGATTCACCTAGAATTTATTCCACGACGTCGGGGTTTGCAGGATGGATGTGAAGGGTATCGACCAACTCGCTGAGCGGTTGGCATCGTTGGTTCCGCCAGGGCTGGCGCAAGCGCGTGAGGATCTGCACGCCAACTTTAAAGATATCCTGGCTCAAGGATTGCGCCGCCTCGATCTCGTAACGCGAGAGGAATTCGACGTTCAGAGCCAGGTACTCGCACGGACCCGCGAAAGGCTCGAAAGCTTGGAAAAGCGGGTCGCCAGCCTGGAAGCCGGCGCCACGCCTAGCGGCCAGTAAAGAAGGACGGCCGCGAGGTCCCGGGACCGCCCCCGATCCGTCACCCTCACCCCGAGAGCGGTCGGGGGCGGTTATTTCCCAAAACCTGCGCAAAGGAGTGCGTCATGCGAACCCGGTCCAGCACGGATCCATGCTCGCGGCCCATCCTGATCCGTAAGCGGTTACGCTTCCCCGCCTCATGAGCCTCGCTGTCACGCTATCGCGCGCGCAGGAGGGTGTCGCGGCGCCCCAGGTGGTCGTCGAGGTCCACCTCTCCGGCGGGTTGCCATCCACCTCCATTGTCGGCCTGCCCGAGGCGGCCGTACGTGAGGCCCGCGATCGTGTCCGTGTCGCTATCCAGAACACCGCCTTCGAATACCCGAGTCGCCGCATCACGGTGAACCTCGCCCCGGCCGAGCTGCCGAAAGATGGCGGCCGGTTCGACCTGGCGATTGCCCTGGGTATCCTGGCCGCCGGTTCGCAGGTACCTCGCGAGCGACTGGACGACTGTGAGTTTCTGGGTGAGCTCGCCCTGTCCGGTGAGCTCCGCCCGGTGCCCGGCATTCTCCCCGCACTGATCCGCGCCCGCCGCTGCGGCCGGCGCATCGTCGTGCCGCGCGCGAATGCGGCCGAGGCCGCCCTGGTCGGCGAGGGCGACATCCTGCTGGCCGATAGCCTGGCCGACGTGTGCGCCTGGCTGCGAGGGAAAGGCGAGCTGGCCAGCCCCAACGCGCCTGACTTTTATGACGTACCCATCGGCGGTGCCGACATGGGCGATGTGCGCGGCCAGCACCAGGCGCGCCGCGCGCTGGAGATCGCCGCGGCCGGCCGTCACCACCTGTTGATGATCGGGCCACCGGGTACCGGCAAGACCATGCTCGCCGAACGCTTGCCCGGCATCCTGCCTTCCATGACGGAATCGGAGGCGCTCGAGAGTTGCGCCATCCGTTCGCTGGCGGGGGAGGGCATCGATCCCTCCGCCTGGCGCCGCCGGCCGTTCCGCGCGCCCCACCACACCGCGTCGGGACCTGCGCTTGTGGGTGGCGGCTCGTCACCGCGCCCTGGCGAGATATCGCTGGCGCATAACGGCGTGCTGTTCCTCGATGAGTTGCCGGAGTTCAGCCGGCACGTGCTCGAAGTGCTGCGCGAGCCCCTGGAATCGGGGCAGATCGTGATCTCGCGCGCCGCGCGCCAGTCCACGTTTCCCGCCGAGTTCCAACTGGTCGCCGCTATGAATCCCTGTCCCTGCGGGTTCCAGGGCGATCCATTGCACGAGTGCCGGTGCACACCGGATCAGGTGTCGCGCTACCGAGCGAAGATCTCCGGGCCACTGCTCGATCGCATCGACCTGTGCGTGGAAGTGCCGCGCGTGTCGATCGCGGACCTCTCGGCTCCGCGTGGCCCGCATGACGACGACAGCGCCACCGTCCGCAAGCGCGTCGTCGCGGCACGCGAAAAAGCCCTGCTACGGGCCGGGCAGCCGAACGCCGAACTCAGCGTCGTGAATCTGGAGCGCGATTGCGCATTGCCATCCGCCGAGCGCGATTGGCTGGAAGGTGCGCTGGACAAGCTGGGCGCCTCGGCGCGCGCGTACCACCGCATCCTGCGCGTAGCGCGGACGATCGCAGACCTTGAGGGCGGCAGCGGGTGCGTGGAGCAGGCGCACCTGGCTGAGGCGATGCATTACCGGCGGTTTTGAAGCAGCCGAGTGGCGGTGCCCGATGAAGAACGGGGCAAGCAGAGCCAAATGGAAACGGGAATGGGATTGAAGACGGGTCTCGTTGGGGCGCAACCTCGGCAGACACTGCGTTCCCGGGAGTGTTGATATGCCCTCGTACTTGCTTCTCGCTTTCGCCATGGGTGTGGCGACGCCAGCGGCCGCACCGGACTTTCCAGCCACGCTTCCCTCGAGCTCCACATCGATCACGTACCACAAGATCGACGTAGACGGCGTCGGCATGTTCTACCGCGAAGCAGGGCCGAAGGACGCGCCCACCATCGTGCTCCTGCACGGTTTCCCGTCGTCATCGCGCATGTTCGATACGCTGTTTCCACTGCTGGCGCCGAAGTATCACCTGATCGCGCCGGACTATCCGGGGTTCGGCAACAGCGATGCGCCACCGCCATCGCAGTACACGTACACATTCGATCATCTGGCCGAGTCGACGAATGCGTTGCTCGAGAAACTGAAGATCGATCGCTACGTGATGTACCTGCAGGACTACGGTGGCCCGATCGGCTATCGCATCGCGGTGAAGCATCCGGAGCGTGTGCGTGCCCTGATACTTCAGAACGCCAACGCCTACAAGGAAGGTCTCGGCGCGAAGTGGGTGAACATCGCCAAGTTCTGGGAGAACCCGGATGCGCATCCGGAGGTATTCGAGGCGTTCACGTCGTTCGAAGGGACGAAGCAGCGGCACATCGCCGGCAGCACACACCCGGAGCGATACAGCCCCGACCTCTGGGTGGACGAATACGCCTTCCTGAGCAGGCCGGGGCAGGCCGAGATCCAGAAGGCGCTGCTCTACGACTACCGGACCAACATCGCTTCGTACCCGGCGTGGCAGGCGTGGTTCCGAGAGAAACAGCCACCCACGCTGATTGTGTGGGGCTCCCACGATCCGTCATTCACCGCTGCTGGGGGCGATGCATTCCGGCGCGATCTGCCGAAGGCAGACATCCACCAGCTCAATGCCGGGCACTTCGCGCTCGATGAGAAGGTGGATGAGATCGCGTCACTTATCCTGCGGTTCCTCGGGAGGCTTGGAGACTGAGCGCCATTCGCGTGCGAGGTCTTCGTTGAGATCCATTAGCCAGTCCGGGGGAGGATTGCGACGACGCCATGAGTACAGGGCATCCGTATTGCTCGCTGCACTCACCGCGACCCCGCCGATGTCAGCCTCGGCCGCATCCCCTGTCAGAGTTAATACTTATTTCATGTACTGACTAGTTGACAAAAGGGGTGGGGGAGGCGGAGAATTCTGTACCAGGCGGTTCGCTAATGGCTGCCTGCCCCGTCCCGGTGCTGGCTACCCCTCCCTCCCCCCGCGTCAGCACCGGGACCGGCCTTTAGCTTCACATCCCCTTCTATATGCTTCTCACTTAGTCGGCCCACCGTTTTGGTGCAGGCCGATTCTTTTTATGGGCCAGGGGTTTATATGCGCTTAGAGCTGGGGATGCTGCTGACCTTGATGCTTGGCATCGGGTTCCTGTGCCAATGGCTGGCCTGGCGGGTACGGCTACCGGCCATCCTGTTCCTGCTGCTCGCCGGCATCCTGGCGGGACCGGTCACCGGGCTGCTGCAGCCCGACAAGGTGATGGGCGATCTGTTGTTCCCTGTCGTGTCGCTCGCCGTGGCGATCATCCTCTTCGAGGGGAGCCTCACCCTGCGCTTCCACGAGTTGAAGGGGATCGGGCATGCGGTACGCGGCCTGGTCACCTACGGTGCTGTCGTCGCACTGCTGATGCTGGCCACCGCAGCGCATTTCATAGGCGGCCTGGGCTGGGAGCTATCGCTTCTTTTCGGCGCGCTCACGTGCGTGACGGGGCCTACCGTGATCGCTCCGATGCTGCGCACCGTGCGCCCGAATGCACGCATTGCCAACGTGCTTCGCTGGGAAGGCATCGTCATCGATCCGGTGGGCGCGCTGTTCGCCGTGCTGGTGTACGAGGCGATCGCGTCGCACCGCGAAGGGCATTCGTTGCAAGTGTTCCTTGGTACGGTGGCGTGCGGTGCCGCCGTTGGTGCCGTGGCCGCATTCATCCACGGCAACCTGCTGCGCCGCCATTGGATCCCCGAATACCTGCAGAACTTCGGCACGCTGGCAGCGGTGCTCATCGCCTTCAGCGTGTCCAACGCGATCGCGCACGAATCGGGCCTGCTCGCCGTGACCATCATGGGCATCGCGCTCGGCAACATGCGCGACGTGCACATCGATGACATCATGGATTTCAAGGAGCACCTGACCACGCTGCTGGTGTCCACGCTGTTCATCCTGCTTGCCGCAAGGCTGGATTGGCCCCTCCCGCAAGGCACGCTCGCCGCGGGGATCATGATTTTTGCCGTAGCACAGCTCATCATCCGCCCGCTCTCGGTCTGGATATCCAGCCTTGGCAGCGGCCTGACGTGGCGTGAGCGCGCGTTGGTGGCCTGGGTCGCACCGCGCGGCATCGTCGCCGCGTCGGTGTCGGCGCTGTTCGCCATCCGTCTCGAGGGCGCAGGCATGGCGGGCGCGGACAAACTCGTACCGCTGGTATTCCTGATGATCATTGGCACCGTGGTATTCCAGGGTGCCACGGCGCGGCCCCTGGCGCGGTGGCTGCGTGTCGCCGAGCCCGAGCCGCGTGGCGTGCTGGTGTACGGTGCGAACGCGGTAGCCCTGGAGATTGCGCGCGCGCTGCACGCGGTCGACGGCTTGCGCGTCGTGGTGGCCGATGACGACTGGCATGGCATCCGCACCGCTCGAATGGAAGGCGTGCCTACATTCTTCGGTAATCCCGCATCACAGGCCGCCGACCGAAACCTCGATCTGGCCGGGATCGGCCACCTGATGGCCATGTCCACGCATCGCGAACTCAACTCGCTGGTGAGCGTGCATTACCGTGAGGAATTTGGCCGCGAGAAGGTGTTCCGCCTGCGTAACCTGTCGCCGGAAGAGAGCCACGGGCGCGTCTCGCTTGCCGGGAGCCTGCTCGCACCGGCGCTGTTCGCGGAAGACATGACCCACGCGCGGTTCGATGATCTCCTGCGAGAGGGCTGGCGAATCAAATCGACACGGTTGAGCGAAACCTTCGACTGGTCGCGCTTCACCGAGCAGTACGGCGACAACGTCGTGCCATTGTTCGGCGTGGAAGCCCGCGGCGATCTTCGTATCGCCACGGGCCAACGCCCGCTCGAGCCGAAGCCCGGCTGGACGGTCATGGCGCTGGTGCCACCCGCGCCGTGACCGCCCGCGGCGGTTATGCCGCCGATGCCGGGTGGAACTGGCTTTCCTCGGTGGAGCCCGACAGGGCCGACAAGGAGCTTAGCGAGCCCGAGATGACCTGGTTCACCTTGTCGAAGTATCCCGTGCCCACTTCGCGCTGGTGCTTGGCGGCCGTGTAGCCGTCCTTCTCCGCGGCGAACTCCGCCTCCTGCAGGGCCACGTAGGCTTCCATCTGGTGATCGCGGTAGCCGCGGGCCAGCTGGAACATGGAGTAGTTCAGGGCGTGGAAGCCGGCCAGGGTGATGAACTGGAACGCGTAGCCAAGCTTGCCCAGGTCGTTCTGGAAGCTGGCGATGGTCTTCTCGTCCAGATTCTTCTTCCAGTTGAAGCTGGGCGAGCAGTTGTAGGCCAGCTTCTTGCCTGGGAACTTCGCGTGGATGGCTTCGGCGAAGCGACGCGCCTCATCCATGTCCGGCGTGGACGTCTCGCACCAGATCAGATCGGCATACGGGGCGTAGGCCAGGCCGCGGCTGATCGCCTGCTCGATGCCCTGTTCGCTTTCGTAGAAGCCCTCCACCGTGCGCTTGCCCGTGAGGAACGGCTTGTCGTAATCATCGACATCCGACGTGACAAGGCCGGCACCCATGGCGTCGGTGCGTGCCACGATGAGCGTGGGCACGCCCGCGACGTCCGCGGCCAGGCGGGCGGCGACGAGCTTCTGTACGGCTTCCTGGGTCGGCACCAGCACCTTGCCACCCATGTGGCCACACTTCTTCGCGCTGGCCAGCTGGTCCTCGAAGTGCACGCCGGCGGCGCCGGCCTCGATCATGTGCATCATCAGCTCGTAGGCATTCAGCACGCCACCGAAGCCTGCTTCGGCATCGGCCACGATCGGCACCAGCCAATCAAGGCCATCCTTGCCTTCCGCGTGATGAATCTGGTCAGCGCGAAGCAGGGTTTTGTTGATCTTGCGCACCACGTTGGGCACGGAATCCACGGGGTATAGCGACTGGTCGGGGTACATCGTGCCGGCGGTGTTCGCATCGGCCGCCACCTGCCAGCCCGACAGATAGATCGCCTGGAGGCCCGCCTTCACCTGTTGCATGGCCTGGTTACCCGTGAGCGCGCCGAGCGCATTCACGTAGGGGCGCTCGTGCATCGACCGCCACAGGCGATCGGCACCGCGGCGCGCCAGGGTGTATTCCACCTGCACGGTGCCGCGCAGGCGGACCACGTCATCGGCGGTGTACGGGCGCTCGACGCCGTTCCAGCGTTCGTTGTTCTTCCAGTCGAGCGTGATCTGTTCAGCGGTGTGCGTCTTCATCGTCGTACTCCTAAAGGAATGAATCAGGCCAGGTGTTCGTAGGCGGGCAGGGTGAGGAAGTCGCGCAGTTCGCTCGCATGTGTCAGTGCTTTGATGAGTGCAGCGGCTTCGTCGGCGCGTGCGGCGCCGGGGTGGGTCGATGCACGAAGGCGGTGTGCGTGTGCGGAAAGTGCCTGGTCGAACAGTGGCATCGTGATCGGCGCGTGGTCGCTGAACTCCACAGGGCCGTGGTGCAGCCACTGCCATAGCTGTGCACGGGCGATCTCCGCAGTGGCGGCGTCTTCCATCAGGTTGTGGATGGGGACGCAGCCCTGGCCATCGAGCCAGGCCGCCGTGTAGCGCAGGCACACTTCCACGTTGTTGTCGAAACCGGCGCGGGTCACGGTGCCGTTGGCGGGTGCGATCAGCGCGTCGCGGCTGGCGGTGACATCGTCGCGCGTGACATGCAACTGGTTCGGCATGGGCATGTGCTCGTCGAAGATAGCGGCGGCAACGGGGACGAGGGCGGGATGCGCCACCCACGTTCCATCGTGGCCCGCCGTCACTTCGCGCAGCTTGTCGGCACGCACCTTCGCCATCGCCGCATCGTTCGCCTGGTCATCCCCGCGGATGGGGATCTGTGCGGCCATGCCGCCCATCGCGAAGGCGCCGCGGCGATGGCAGGTCTTGATCAACTGTTCCGAGTACGCCCTCAGGAACGGCACCGTCATCACGACCTGGCCGCGCTCGGGCAGCAAGCGATCGGCGTGGGCGCGAAAGGTTTTCAGGTACGAGAAGATGTAATCCCAGCGGCCGCAATTCAGGCCGACGATGCGCGTGCGCAACGCATGCAGGATTTCATCCATCTGGAAGACGGCGGGTAGGGTCTCGATCAGCACCGTGGCCTTCATGCAGCCGCGCGGCAACGCGAGCACGTCCTCGGCGTGGGCCATGACGTCGTCCCACAGCGCGGCCTCTTCCATCGACTGCAGCTTGGGCAGGTAGAAATAGGGGCCGCGGTCGCGAGCGTGCAGGGCCTTGGCGTTGTGGAATGCAAACAGGCCAAAGTCCAGTAGCGAACCCGCCAGCACATCCCCGTCGATCTCCACGTGGCGCTCGGGCAGGTGCCACCCGCGCGGACGAACCACGAGCACGGCAGGGTTGGTCCCCACGACGTACCGCTTGCCCTCGGCATTGGTGAACTCGATGGTGCCTTCGACGGCGTCGCGGAGGTTGCGCTGCCCTTCGATCTGGTTTGTCCAGGTCGGGGCGCTGGAGTCCTCGAAATCGGCCATGAACACTTTCGCGCCCGAGTTCAACGCGTTGATGATCATCTTGCGTTCGACCGGACCGGTGATCTCCACGCGGCGGTCCTGGAGGGCCGTCGGAATCGGGGCAACCGTCCAGTCGTTCTCGCGGATGGCGCGGGTGTCGGCACGGAAGTCCGGGAGATCGCCGGCGTCATAGCGAAGCTGGCGGGCCGTCCGCTCGGCCAGCAAGGCCAGGCGGCGGCTATCAAAGCGGCGGTGCAGGTCGGCGACGAATGCCAGGGCTGCCGGTGTCAGCACATCGGCGAAAGCTTCGTCAGCTCCCTGCAGGCGGACGCCAGCCAGGGGATTCATCACGCTCTTGGGAACGGCCATCGGTCCTGCCTCCAGCTTTGGGTCTGGAGGCCAAGCTACGGCCGGGCGCTTGCTGTTGACAAAGCATATGTTTCAATCCATAACATTAACTGCGTTAATAAGTAACGTAACTGGCTGCTTTAACTGAGGTAAATGGCATGCCTAACAAGCTGAATGCCGCCAGTAAGGCGGCCAAACGGCCAGGAAAGCGCCTGGCGTCCAAGGCATCGGTCCCCGAGGGCGACCCGGCCAGCCGCTTCTATTACAAGGGCAATCGCCTCAAGCAGTTGCGCGCATTCGTGTACATCACGCGGCTGGGGACCTTGAGCCGGGCCGCCGAGGCACTGTTTCTGTCTCAGCCCTCCGTGAGCCTCCAGCTCCAGGCACTTGAGCGCGAGCTGGGCGCGCCGCTGGTTGAGCGCACCCGTCGACGCATCACGCTGACCGATGCCGGCGAGACGCTGTACGAGATGGCCCGCCCGCTCGTCGAGGGATTCGAGAACCTGGATCGCGAGTTCGCGGCGAAGACGCGCGGCAAGCAGTCGGGGCGCCTGACGGTCGCCGCTGGCGCCTCGACGATCCAGTACCTGCTTCCCGATCTGGTGAAGGCGTACCGGGAGCGCTACCCCGACGTACAGTTGCAGCTCGCCAACGTGACCGGCAAGGACGGCATGGCGCTACTGCGGGCGGACGAAGCGGATATCGCGATCGGATCGATGCTCGATGTGCCCAACGACATCGCGTGGGCCCCGGTGTACCACTACGACCCGATGCTGATCATGCCGCCCGACCATCCCCTGGCGTCGAAGGAAACGATCCGCCTGGAGGACCTGTCACCGTACGGCTTGATCCTGCCGCCACAGCGACTCACCACGTTCCGGCTGGTCGATCTGGTGTTCCAGCAACGCCGCGTGCCTTACACCGTGGCGATTGAAGTCGGTGGCTGGGATGTGATCAAGCAGTACGTGGCCATGGGGTTGGGCATTTCGATTGTCACGGGCATCTGTATCACCGATGCGGATCGCGAGCGCCTTGTCGTGCGCAACCTTCGTCAGTACTTTCCACAGCGAAGCTATGGCGTAGTGATGAGAAAGGGCAAGTTTCTCAGTCCGGAAGCGAGGGCATTCATCGACTTGATCAAGCCGGGACTGTTGACTCATCGTGACTACGATGAGTCAGGGCATTCCGAAAGATAGCCGCTATGCCCAGTCGCTGAAAGCGCGGCGGTGTAGGCGCGAGGTCGAATCGAGCCAGTGCGCGAATCTTGCCATGCCAGCGTAGTAGGAGGCGCACCCCGATCCTGGTACGTATTGCTGAAACCCGGCGGCAAACGTAACCCCCGAATCCATGCTCCCAACGAGATCAAGCAGGCTGTCGTCGTTGTCGGGGGCGTACGGCTTTCTGATCGTGCAAAGCTCAAGTTTCTGCGCATCACTGATGGCTCCATCCTTATAGAGGCTCTCTGCAAGGCCTCGCAATTCACTCGGGCGAACGGACCGTGCATCGATGCGATCGATGATCCGCCGCGATGCAACGGAGAGACCGGCGTATGAGGGTGGGGGCTTCGCGTAAAGCAATGGCTGGCTCATTAGGCGCATTCGACTCTCCTCTCGGCGCCTTACGATGGCCTATCGCATCCGTGGCATGCGTAGGAGGAATGCTTGAGTGCGCGTCATCCTTCGGCTTAAAGCGTGCTGATTGGCGCGGGCGAAGCCGAAATGTGTGTAGGGGAAAGGCTCGCCTACGCGAGGTCATAGCAACGGCAACGCGCAATCTAGTTAGGGTCGGCACTCCATCAACGTAGGAGTGGAAATGCGAAAGATCACTTTGGTAACGCTTGGTCTCGTCGCCGCAGCGTCTGCATGCAACGCTCACGCAACCAACTGTCGAGCGTACTCACCGCGCCTGAGTTACGACGGAAAGCTCGCCATCGGCGAATCGAAGCACGTGACCCAATGGCATAGTCCCTGCGCTGGCGCGATCAACGCGTCCGCTGCGAAAGGGCGTCTTACTCTGTTGGTCCAGGATGGCGGGGTCTGGCGCGAGATCAAGACCGGAATCTCCACGATCTTCCCGAGGCTGCCCTCGGGAACCTATCGTTTGGTCGTCAGCAACCCCTACGGCATTCCCACCGACTACAAGGTCAGCCTGAAATACGGTACGGGTTGATCAGGCGTCGTGATGCTTGCCGTGGTAGCCCACGAACATGGCGCGGATACGCGCCATGTCCGCGTCAGGATCATCCGTCGTGTGGACGAGGGGGCCCAGCGTGAACGTTTTCGTCGGGTAATCGATGAAGACCGTTTGGATAGGCACGTCAGCGGCACGGGCGATACGCAGGAACCCGGATTTCCAGTGCTCAACCTTCTTGCGCGTGCCCTCGGGGGCGATGCCAAGCCACAGCTTGTCGGCACCGGCGAAGCGCTCGACCATCTGGTCCACGATATTCGTGGCCGCCTTGCGGTCGATCGGGATCAGGCGCAGGCGGCGCACGATTGGCGCGAGCGGGCCATCGAATACCTCACGCTTGATCATCACACCAAGATCCAGGCGGATGGCCTGCAGCATCATCAGACCGTACACGCCATCCCAGTTCGACGAGTGCGGCGCGCCGATCAGGACAAGTTTCTTCTCATTGGGCATCTCGCCGACGAGCCGCCAACCGGTGCGCTTGATCGTCCACCGGCAGAGCCGACGGAACCAGGATTCCGGCAGGCGAGGTACGTTGGGCGGGAAATCGGTGGGCACGCCGTTCATTCGCGGCTCCAGTCACGTGAGCGTGTGCGCTTGGTCTGCCCGCGCTGTGCCTTGCCCGCCAGGCGGCGTTCCTTCGATGCGCGCGTGGGCTTCGTCGCGACGCGCTTCTTTGCTACCAGCGTGGCCGCGTGAATGATTTCGGCAAGCCGCTCCCTCGCATCGTCGCGATTGCGTGCCTGGTCGCGGAACCGGCGGGCCTGGATCACCAGTGTTCCGGCATCTGTCATGCGCCGGTCGCGGCGGGCAAGCAGGCGCTCGCGTACCTCATCCGGTAGCGAGGGCGAGTTCGCCACGTCGAACCGGAGCTCAACGGCGCTTTCGGTGCGATTGACGTGCTGGCCGCCGGGGCCATCGGCGCGCGTGAAGCGCTCGATGAGCTCGCCTTCGGGAATCGAGATAGTTGGGCTGACGATAAGCATGACGGTGGCGGATTCTAGCAGCGTGAGGTCAGCCGTCATGACGCAGCGCAGTCGCGCGGGCGCCGCTTACATGCTGCGGCGGAATCGGCTGACTGTCTGCGCAAGCAACTTTTGGGATTCTAGTGCTCCACATCGTCGTCTGGAGCCTTTGGCATGTTTAACGTTAAACTTGCGCCCATACCGTGTCCCGAGCGCGCGATTGGCTTCGAAGTGGAAAACGCGATCAAACTGCCCAAGCTTCGTTCGCTCGTCGCTGCCGATCTCGTCGGCGACGTCGAAGTGGTCGGCCGTCGCGGCGGCTGGGTTATCCGCGTGACGACCGGCGAGGCAAGCCCTCCGCTGCTGGCCGCGGCGACGGGCGCCATTCGCGTTTTTACTACCTCCGATAGCGCCATCCAGCAGTTGATCCGGTTGGGCATCACCCGCTTTCAGGTCATTGCGGACGAGTACGAAAGCGGCACCCTTCGAGCCGCCCGGCCTGATCGAGCGGCCGTTCTCAAGCAACAGGCCGAATACGATGCCTGGCTCAAGGCAAAGCTCGACGTCGTTGATGCCGCCATGGCGGCCGGCGCGGAGGCGATGTTTCCTTCCGATGAGGGGCGGCGTCGCGTTCAGGAAAGGTTGGCGCACTACAAGGCGGGGCGCCACAAGGGCTGACAGCCGTGGCTGTCTGGGCGCTTACGCACACCCGGCGTCAGTGGCATCAGCACCTGTGATGCCAGTAGCCAGGACTCGAACGGCCTCATCCCACGCGAAGCGCGCGATCAGCCGCTGCCACGTATCGTCCAGACCCGCCTCGATAAGCATCGGGTGCTGAGTCGCCGGGTGAATAAACGTCAGCCGCTCGGCATGCAACAACAACCGGTGCGAACTGAAGTGCTGTTTGAACAGCCGGTTGTGATCGCCGCGGCCGTGTTGGCTATCGCCCACGATCGGGTGGTGGATGTGCGCGAAATGTTTTCGGATCTGACGGAAACGGCCCGTACGCGGCTCGGCCGCAACCAGTGCATAGCGCTGCTTTTCGTAGCGGCCCAGTGGGATATCGACCTCCACGGTGGCCAGGCGGCGGTAATCCGTCGCGGCGTCGCGGCGTGGGCCGGTATCGCGTGAGCCGGGCAGCGGGTAATCGATGGTGCCTTCGGTGGGCTCGGGCCAGCCACGCACCACCGCGAGATAGCGCTTGCTCACCGATCGGCCCATGAACTGCTCGCCCAAGGCGCTGGCCATCTCTGGCGACCGAGCCACGAGCAATACGCCCGACGTAGCGCGATCCAGCCGGTGCGCCAGATGTAAGCGCCCCTCGACCTGCTCGCGGAGCAGGTCGATCAGGAACGCATCGTCGGGGCCGACGAACTTGGACCGGTGGACCGCCAGGTTGGCCGGCTTGTTGACGGCGACGATGTCGTCGTCCTGGTAAAGGATTTCAAGCACGGCGGGGATCAGGCGTGGCGTCGCGGCCAACCCGCGACAAAGGCCACGATGCCCAGCACGGCGGCCACCACGGCGGGCCAGAAGCCGCGCGGCGCAAGCGTGCCGACCAGCGCAGCGCAGATGAGCAGGGACGAGCCCAGCATGCCAAAAGCCAGCAGCCGGCGAGTGCGCCGCGCTTCTTCCTGGGCCAGCGCAAGGGTGCGCGGATCGGCGACCTCACGGCGTTCACCGCTGGCCACCTGGCGCAGCGCATCGCGCACCAGTTCCGGCACACGCGGCGCCGTGTGGATCCACTCGGGCAGGCGGCGGCGTACATCGCGCAGGGTGGCGCGTACGCTGTAACGCTCGCGCAGGATGCGGCGGAGCACCGGATGCGCCACGGCCCAGATATCGATCTCCGGGTCGAGCATGCGGCCGACGCCTTCGATGTTCAGCAGCGTCTTCTGCAACAGGATGAGCTGCGGTTGCAACGTCAGCTCAAAGCGGCGTGCGGTCTGGAACAACTTCACCACCAGTTCGGCGATCGAGATCTGCGAAAGCGGCCGGGTGAAATAGGGTTCGCATACCGTGCGTACCGCGGCTTCGAGCTCGTCCAGGCGGATGGTTGAAGGCATCCAGCCAGCGGCGACATGTAGCTGGGCGATGCGCGCGTAATCGCGCTCGAACAGGGCGATGAAGTTCTCGGCCAGCCAATACTGGTCCGCTTCCGGGAGCGAACCCATGATGCCGAAATCGAGCGCGATGAAACGCGGTTCATCGACCCGTGAGGTATCCACCCAGATGTTGCCGGGGTGGGCATCCGCGTGGAAGAAGTTGTCGCGGAACACCTGTTCGTAGAACAAGCGTACGCCCTTCTCCGCGAGATGCTTGCGATCCAGGCCTGCCGCGTCGATCGCGGCGATATCATCGGCGCTCACGCCACGTACGCGCTCGAGGGTGAGCGCGCGCTCGGTGCTTAGATCCCAGTGCACCTCAGGCACGTAAAGATCCACGCCGCTGGCGAAGTTGCGCCGGAGCAGGCTGGCGCTCGCGCCTTCGCGCTGCAGATCCAGCTCGTTGTCGAGCATCTTCTCCACTTCCGCGACCACTTCGAGCGGGCGGATCTTGTCGGCGTTCGGGTGCCAGCGCTGGGCCAGCTCACCGAGTGAGTGCAGCAGATCGATATCACGGGCGATGCGCTTGTCGATGCCGGGGCGCAGCACCTTCACGACCACCTCGCGACCGTCGTGCAGCGTGGCCGCATGCACCTGGGCAATCGACGCGGACGCGAGCGGCACCTCATCGAACGTTGCAAACAGCGTGGTGACCGGCGCCTTCAGCTCGCGCTCAATGATCGCGCGCGCTTCAGTCCCCGGAAACGGTGGCACCTGATCCTGCAGCAACGCCAGTTCGTCGGCCACGTCGGCCGGGACAAGGTCGCGACGGGTGGAAAGCACCTGGCCCGCCTTGACGAAGATAGGGCCGAGTTCGGTCAGCGCCAGGCGCAACCGCGCACCACGCGGCAGCTTGCGAACCTCCGCAGGCGCCTGGGGGAAGAACAGCCTCATCAGCTTCAGCGGGCGGTAGAGGTGTGCACCATCGACGAGTTCATCGAGCTGGTACTTCAACAGGATGGCGGCAACGCGTAGCAGCCGTGGAGCGAGGCGCAACGGCGTCATGCGCCCGTCCCCTTCCGGGTGCGTTCGATACGGGCGAGGCGGGCTTCGAGGCGTTCGGTGCGCTCACGCACGGCGTCCACGCCATCGAGGAACGCTTCCATTTCACCAGGTGCCACGGCCACGCGGCCCTCGTCACGTAGCCAGTCGGCGCCATCCTCGACCAGGTGCCGGCCGGACTCGCGGGCATGCGAAAGCCCTTCACGCAGGGCCTTGGCCAGTGCCACGCCCAGCGTGTCGCCGAAGGTCTTCGCAAAGGCCTCCTCGACATCGGGTGCGTACTGCCGGGCGAGGCGTTCAAGGCGGCGGGCGAGTTCGGCATCGCCGGCGATATCCACCTTGCCGGGCGCCACGCCGTCGTCATCCCGGCGCAAGGCCATGGCCAACAGGCTGCCGGGCGAGGCCGTGACACGCAGGCTGCCGCCGTCTTCAGGCGGCCCGACGCGCAGGCGGCCCTTCTCAACGGTGATCCGCAGTGCGAGCTCCGGCCCGGTCATGTGCACCTGCACGCTACGGCCATCAAGGACATCGAGGCGGGTGCGGGTATCCGGGTCCAGATCGACCGCGCGGTTGAGCGCCGCCTCCATGGCGCGGCCAGCGAGGGCGCGCAGGGGGCGGGGCAGGAAACGGTTGGGGCCAGCGTCGGCCGGGGAACGGTCGGGGGTCATGCCACGATTGTAGCCCGTGACCCTCCATGCGACGTATCCACGATGTCGCGGCTAGCCGGCGCCGTCGAACCCTGCCTGGCGCCACACCTCGAAGACCGCTACCGCGACGGCGTTGGACAGGTTGAGGCTGCGGTTGCCCGGGCGCATGGGCAACCGGATGCGCTGTGGCTCCGGAATGCTGTCGAGCACGTCGTCGGGCAGGCCGGCCGTCTCGCAGCCGAACAGCAGCGCATCGGTGTCCGTGTAGGTCACATCGGTATGCAGGTGCTTGCCACGCGTCGAGAAGGCAAAGACGCGGGGCTGGTCAAGGGCGGTAAGACAGGCGGCGAGGTCGTCATGGACATGGACCGAGGCGAACTCGTGGTAGTCCAGGCCCGCGCGGCGCAGCCGGGTATCGTCCAGCTCGAAGCCCAGGGGGCGGATCAGGTGAAGCGTCGCGCCGGTGTTGGCGCAAAGGCGGATCACATTGCCCGTATTGGGCGGAATCTCAGGTCGGAACAGGATGACGTGGGGCATGCCCCCATTATGACGCCGCGCGCGGGCAAACGATGCCATCCGGCGGCAGGGCGCAGCTGCTGGCGGTAACCAGGCCAAGCGCCCCAGGGGCAACCTTGGCATCGTTGGCCAACTGCACCGGCTTCCCCTGGTAGGTCAGCATGTTGCCCAGGATCAGGCCGCAGACGAGCAGCGAGGCGACCAGCAAGCTACGCAGGACGAGGAGTTCGTGTTTCATGACATCGGTTCCTTTGATGATGGGATCGGGGTGTTACGCCATGCCGCCAAGCACGAGGGCGCAGAGCAGCATGGAAGTGGCGAGCAGCGTGGCGAGCATGGGAAGTTCGTACTTCATGGCGTTCTCCAGGGGTTGGTGGTGCCGGGGGAGGTGGTTCCCGGGGCGTGTCTAGTAACGCAAACGCCGTGCCAGCTTTTTAGAGGCGCCAATCAGCTGATTCGTATGAGGTTTGTCAGATCGCACGATGCTGCGCTGGTTGTCCGCGGACACTGTCCCGTGAAAAACGGACACCGTCCGGGCGGATGACCTGTGCCCGATTGCGCCGGAAGGACCGCTGCGGCTAGCCTCAGGGAGCCATGGGCCACGAAGGCCCCGAGGAGCTGTGCATGAAGAAACGCCTCGCCCTGTTTGCCGCAGGGCTGATGACCGTCGTCGGCGCCGCATCGGCGGCTTCCCCCTCGTCCGACGCCATTCCCGATATCCCCTACACCCGGTTCCAGTTGCCGAACGGTTTGACCGTGGTCGTGCATGAGGACCACAAGGCGCCCGTCGTCGCGGTCAGCATCTGGTACCACGTGGGTTCGGCGGATGAGCCCGCCGGCAAGACGGGTTTTGCACACCTTTTCGAGCACCTGATGTTCTCCGGCTCGGAGAACCACAAGGGCACGTACTTCCAGCCGTTTGAGCTGGCCGGTGCCACCGACCTGAATGGCACCACCTGGTTCGACCGCACCAACTACTTCGAAACCGTGCCCACCACCGCGCTCGACATGGCGCTCTGGATGGAATCGGATCGCATGGGTCACCTGCTGGGTGCCATTGGGCAGAAAGAGCTGGATACCCAGCGCGGCGTGGTGCAGAACGAAAAGCGCCAGGACGAAAATCGTCCCTACGGCCGCACGGACGAGAACATCCTCCTCAACACGTATCCGGCAAATCACCCGTACCATCACGAAACCATCGGTTCCATGACCGACCTGGATGCGGCTTCGCTGGCCGACGTGAAGAAGTGGTTCCACGACTATTACGGTGCGGCCAACACCACGCTGGTGCTGGCTGGCGATATCACCGTGGCGCAGGCGAAGGAAAAAGCCGCGAAATACTTTGGCGACATCCCGGCGGGCCCGCCGGTACCGCGCCAGCAGGCGTGGATCACGCCACTGGCGAAGAGCACGACCGCCGTACAGCACGACCAGGTAGCCCAGGCGCGCATCATCCGCACATGGATTGCACCGCAGCTGGGTACCGACGATTCCGTGGGCCTGGATCTCGCCACGACCGTACTCGGTGGCGGCAAGACCTCACGCCTGTACCAGCGCCTGGTGTACCAGGACAAGCTGGCCGACGATGTCAGCGTCGGTATCGCGCCGTTCGCGCTATCGAGCCAGGTGCAGCTCAGTGTCGACGTGAAGAAGGGCGTGGACCCGAAAAAGGTTGAGGCGGCCATCGCCGACGTGTGGAAGGATTTCCTCGCCAAGGGCCCGACCGAGGACGAACTCGAACGTGCCAAGGTCACCAACCGTGCGGGCTTTGTGCGCGGTCTGGAAAAAGTGGGCGGCCGGGGTGGCGGCAAGGCCACCATCCTCGCCGAGGGCCAGGTCTACCGGAATGATCCGGGCGCTTACAAGAAAGATCTTGAGCGCGCGCAAGCTGCGACGGTTGCCTCCGTGCTTGCCACCGCGAAGGAGTGGCTGGGCAAGGGTAGCTACACGCTCACCGTACTCCCCGCCGCACCGGGCTTTGATCCGGCCGCGGAGGACAAGGCGGTGAAGGGCCTTGCCGATGCGCCGGGCCGTCCGGCGGCCGTACTGCCGCCTGCCAAAACGTACACCGTCGACAAGTCCACGGTGGACCGCGCTGCCGGTGTACCGGCCGTCACAACGTTCCCCGATCTCACCTTCCCGAAACTGCAGCGCGGCAAGCTGAAGAACGGCATCGAAGTGGTGCTGGCCGAGCGTCACACCATTCCGGTCACCCAGGTGCAGTTGCTGTTCAATGCGGGCTACGCCGCCGACCAGGGCCGCAAGCTGGGCACGGCAGCCTTCACGGCGCAGCTGCTGGATGAGAGCACCAGGTCGCTCGATTCGGTGGAAGTGGCGCGCCGCAAGGAGCGCCTCGGCGCCATCATCGGTGCCAGCTGCTCGCTGGATAACTGCAGCGTGGGCCTGAACGCGCTCAACACCGACCTGAAGCCGTCGCTGGAGCTGTTCGCCGATATCGTTCGCAACCCGGCATTCAAGGCCGACGATATCGAGCGCGTGCGTGGCCAGTGGATCGCCGGCATCGCCCAGGAAAAGACCGAGCCGGAGGGTATCGCGCTGCGTTCGTTGCCGCCGCTGCTGTATGGCCCGGACCACGCGTATGGCATTCCTTTTACGGGCAGCGGCACCGAGAAGGCCATCGCCTCGCTCACCGCCGCGGACCTCGCGGCGTTCCAGGCCGATTACCTGCGCCCGGATAACGTGCGCATCCTGGTCGCGGGCGATACGACGTTGGCGGCCATCCTGCCGCAGCTCGAAGCCGCGTTCGGCGACTGGACGCCGACGGCCAGCCCCATCCCCAGGAAGAACGTGGCGGAAGTGGCCATCCAGGCCAAGCCGCGCGTGTTCCTGGTGAACCGTACTGATGCGCAGCAGTCGCTCGTGCTCGCCGGCCTGCTGGCGCCTTCGACCAAGGCGAAGGATGCCCTGGATCTCGGCATCGCCAATGGCGCGTTCGGCGGCAGCTTCACCTCACGCCTGAACATGAACCTGCGCGAGGACAAGCGCTGGGCCTATGGCGCGGGCAGCATCCTTACCGATGCCCAGGGCCAGCGCCCGATGCTGCTGTACGCACCGGTACAGACCGACAAGACCGCCGAATCGGCTGCGGAGATTCTGAAGGAGGCGCGTGGCATCGTCGGTGACAAGCCGCTGACCGCGGATGAGGTCGCCAAGATCCGCTCGCAACGCGTGCGCGCTTTGCCGGGTAGCTTCGAATCGACCTCGTCGGTCATGTCCGCCATGAACGGCATCCTCATCTACGATCGCCCCGATGATTACGTGCAGACGCTCAAGGCACGCATCGAAGGCGTGGACCAGAAGGATGCGGAAGCCGCGATTTCTGCGGTGGTGAAGCCCGATGCGCTCACCTGGGTGATCGTGGGCGACCTGCGCAAGATCGAGGCACCGGTGCGCGCGCTGAACCTGGGCGAGGTGTACGTGATCGATGCCGACGGCAACCCGGTGAAAGAGGGCAAGGCCAGGGCCACCCCCACCGCAAAGGCAACGAAACCGGCTGGCAAGTGACTGACGGCGAAGGCGTGGTGAGGATTCTCATCGCGCCTTCGCTTTCATCGGGCTAGCATTGGCCGCGAACGCGATACCTCCCGGAGCCACCTATGCGTAAAGCTGTTTTTCTACTCATCCCCCTCGCCACCTTCGCGCTGAGCGCGTGCGACTGGGGCATCAAGCTCGACGACAAGGCGCGCAACGTGCGCACGGCGTGGAACGGTGATGTCGGCAGCTGCAAGGACCAGGGCAAGGTGAGCGTCTCGGTCACCAGCCGCGTCGGCCCGGTGGACCGCAACGACCTGAAGGTCCGCGACGAGCTTGAAGTGCTCGCACGCAACGAGGCCGTCAAACTCGGTGCCGATACGATCAAACCGCTGGGTGAGCCGCACGATGGCTCGCAGGATTGGGGTGCTTACACCTGCGGCAGCAACCGTATCGTGGGCCCGCAGGGCAACAATGCGCCGCCCCCGCCGCAGAACACGGCGCCGCAGGGTGGTTTCGAAACCGTTCCGCTGAAGAACTGAGTCAGAGCATGCGCACCCCTTCGCCCGCTTGCGCGGCGAAGGTGGTGGCCACCCAGTCGATGAACACGCGTACGCGCGGCGAAAGCTGCCGGCTATGCGGGTACAGCAGCGATACCGGCGTCTCCGTCGGTGGGTACGTCGGCAATACCTCCACCAGCCGCCCCTCGGCGATATCTTCCACCACGTTGTAATACGGGACCTGGATAAGGCCCAGGCCAAGGCGTGCGAGCGCCTTGTTCGTTTCAGCGCCGGTCACCGTCACCACGGACGGCAGTTGCACCGTGCGCACGTTCCCCCCTACGACGAACTCCAGTGGCAACGTGCCGCCGGTGGCGCTCGAGAAGAAGCCGATCGCCTGGTGACCCTCGAGATCGTCGGGTGAGGTCGGGACACCATGCCGTTCCAGGTACGCCGGGCTGGCCAGCGTGACCTCGCGCAACATCGCGATACGCCGGCCGGCCATGCTGCTATCGGCAAGGTCACCCGCGCGCAGTACGCAATCCACGCCCTCACGCACCAGGTCCACCCAGCGGTCGCCCTCACCCACGTGCACGCGAAGGCCCGGGTACTGCTCAAGGAAGGCGGGCAGGGCGGGCAGGACGAAGCGTCGAGCGAGGATGCCGTGCATGTCGACCCGGAGCAGGCCGGTTGGGCGCGCATCCGTGAACGCGGCCTCGGCGTCCTCCACATCGGCCAGGATGGCGACGCAGCGGCGGTGGTATGCCTCGCCGTCCAGCGTGGGGCTCACCTGCCGTGTGGTCCGCTGGAGCAACCGCACCCCAAGCCGGGCCTCCAGCCGCTTGATGGCCTGGGTGACGGTCGACCGGGGCAGGTCCAGGTCAGCCGCGGCAGCGGTGAAGCTGCGCCGTTCCACGATCCGGACGAACAAGCGCATGGTGTCGAAACGGTCCATGGTCATCGTTTGTTCCACCGTAAAGAATAGTGAAGCCTAATTTAGCTGGATTATCCGGCCTGCGACAACGCGCATGCTTCTCCTCGCCCGGCACTGTCGCCGGATCCGGAGATTCCAGATGAACGAGCAAGCGAACAACAAGGTTGCCATCGTGACGGGCGCCTCGCGGGGTATCGGCGCGGCGGTGGCGAAGCGGTTGGCGGAAGACGGCTTCACGGTGGTGGTGAATTACGCCGGCAGTGCCAAGGCCGCCGATGACGTGGTGAAGGCCATCGAGGCCGCCGGCGGCAAGGCGATCACGGCCCAGGCCGATGTATCCAGGCCGGCGGATGCCCGCCGCCTGTTCGACCAGGCCGAGGAAGTCTACGGCGGCGTCGATGTGCTGGTGAACAACGCCGGCGTGATGGCGCTTTCGCCGATCGCCGACCTGAAGGACGAAGACTTCGACCGCCTCTTCGATATCAACGTGAAGGGCAGCTACAACACCATGCGTGAGGCCGCAAAGCGCCTGCGCAAGGGTGGTCGCATCATCAACTTCTCGTCGAGCGTGGTCGGTCTGCTACAGCCCAGTTATGCACCGTACGCCGCGACCAAGGCGGCGATCGAAGCCACGACCGTGGTGCTGGCGCGCGAACTGCGCGGCAAGGAAATCACCGTCAATGCCGTCGCCCCCGGTCCGACCGCGACTGAGCTCTTCCTCAACGGCAAGTCGGATGAGCTGGTGAGCCACCTCGCCAAGCTCGCCCCCCTGGAACGCCTGGGCACGCCGGAAGACATCGCCGCGGCCGTCGCCTTCCTCGCTGGCCCGGACGGCGGCTGGATCAACGGCCAGGTGCTTCGCGCCAACGGCGGCATCATCTGACCTGCGCCCGGACGAAAGGAGAAACCTCATGAAACAGATCATCCTGATTACGGGCGCCTCGAGCGGCTTCGGCCTGCTCACCGCACGTGCCCTGGCCGATGCCGGCCACACCGTTTACGCCAGCATGCGTGATATCGCAGGCCGCAACGCGAAGCAGGCCGAAGCCGTCCTGGCGGAAGCCCGCGAGCGCAACGTGGACCTTCGCGTGGTTGAACTCGACGTCACCTCCGATGACTCGGCAAGGGCCGCGATCGACAGCGTGCTGCGCGAGGCGGGGCGCCTGGATGTGCTCGTGCATAACGCGGGGCACATGGTGTTCGGTCCCGCCGAAGCCTTCACGGCTGAGCAGTACGCACAGCTTTATGACGTGAACGTGCTCGGTACGCAGCGCGTGAACCGCGCGGCGCTGCCAGCCATGCGCACGCAAGGCAAGGGCCTGCTGCTTTGGGTGTCATCCAGCAGCACGCGAGGCGGCACGCCACCGTTCCTTGCGCCGTACTTCGCCGCGAAGGCCGCGATGGATTCGCTCGCGGTCAGCTACGCCGGTGAACTCACCCGCTGGGGTATCGAGACCTCGATCATGGTGCCCGGCGCCTTCACCAAGGGCACCAACCACTTTGCGCACTCGGGCAAACCGTCGGATACGGCAGTAGAAGCCGAATACATGGATGGTCCCTATGCCGGCATGCCGGACCGGATCCTGAAAGGCCTGGCCTCGCTGGAGCCGGCGGATGCCGATGCCGCCGAGGTCGCCACGAAGATCGTTGAGGTGGTGAACATGCCCTTCGGCAAGCGTCCCTTCCGTGTGCACGTCGATCCGTCGCAGGACGGCGCCGAGATCGTCAATGGTGTTGCCGATCGCGTCCGCCGCGAGCTGTTCTTCCGCGCCGGTATCGATGAGTTGCTCGTCACCAAATACGCCTGACGACCGACCTGTAGGAGCGCGCTTGCGCGCGATGGGTGCTTGCGGCAGGGCCCATCGCGCGCAACCGCGCTCCTACACGGGGGCGGCTATCGGAAGTGTCAGCGTGAATGTCGCGCCATGCGTTTCGTTGAGCGACGCGCGTAGCTGGCCTTCGAGGCTTTCCATGATGTAACGGCTTACGGATAGGCCGATACCCATGCCCGCATCCTTGGTTGTGTAGAAGGCATCGAACAGCTGGGCCGCGTCAGCGGGGTCGAAACCGGTGCCGTTGTCTTCGACGGCAAGGTGAACGCCGTTGATATCCTGCCAGGTGCGTACGCGAACCTGGCGCGCCCGGTCGGTCACGGTCTGCAGCGCATCGGTCGCGTTCAGCACCAGGTTGAGTATCACTTGCTGCAACTGGACGCGATCGCCGGTCACCTGGGGAACATCATCCGCGTACATGGGGAACACGCCGATACCCTGGCGTTGCAGTTCGCCAAGCAGGAGCGTGACGACTTCACGGGTCGTGTCGTTGATGTCAATTCGCTCGGTGGCAAGCGGCTTCTTCGCGAACAGCGCACGCAGGCGCTTGATCACATCCGCGGCCCGGTAGCCGTCGCGCACGATCCGTTGGGTTGTTTCACGTGCGCCGTCGATGTTTGGTGGACTGGCACCGAGCATGCGCTGGCACGTATTCGCATTCGTGATGATGCCCGACAGGGGCTGGTTCACCTCGTGGGCGATCGACGCGGTCAGTGCCCCCAGCGTAGCAACCCGCGCGACATGCGCCATATCCGAGCGAATCTGGTTCAGCGCTACATCGTTGAGCGCACGCTCGATGGCGATGCTGGCCATGTGACTGAACTGGGCAATCAGCGCCTGCTCGTTTCCAGTGGGCGCATGGATCTGCCGGTACAGAATGATCAGCACACCGAGCACCTTACCTTGTGATGAGGCGACGGGCGTGGCAATGGCGGCGCAGAAGCCATTGGCGCGGACGACCGTGGCCCAGCCGGGCCATCGGGATTCCGCGGAGAGATCGTCCACCACCACCTGGTCGCCAGCGAGCGCCGCGGCGGCAAGTGGACAGCCCGCCGGATCCAGCACGCTGCGCATCCCCCGCGCGATCAGCGCCTCCGGCAACGTGTGGGATATGCACGTGGTCTCTGTCACGGCGTGCCCGCGTCGCGACGGTGCCAGGACGATGCCGCTGGCGCATCCGCCCAGCGCACCTTCGACCACGGTACATAGCTCACCCAGTATCTCGGGCAACGCGCGCCCGGTCGCCATCATCTCCAGCACACGCTTCTCGCCGGCGAGCAGCAATTCGCCGCGCTTCTGGTCGTCAATGTCCGTATTGCCGCCGTACCAGTGCGTGACACGGCCCGCCTGGTCCAGCTTGGGCGTGGCCCGGATCAGGAACCAGCGGTAGGCGCCGTCGAAACGGCGCAACCGGGCTTCGTACTGTCCCGGCTGGTTCGATTGCAGCAGGCCGATCCAATAGCGCGAGAGCCCATCGGCATCATCGGGGTGAACGGCCCGCGCCCAGCCAAAGCCGTGGGCTTCGGCAGGCGTCATGCCGGTGTAGTCGTACCAGCGCTGGTTGAGGAAATCGACGCCACCGTCGGCACCCGTGCGCCAGACGAACCCCGGGCCGGTGTCGATGAGCGCGCGCAGGCGTGCTTCCGAAGCACGCATGTCGTCGAAATCATCCATCGAACCCAATGTCACGTCCTCTGCCAGGCGCGTCCCACCGATTATCCGGTGCTCGCCGCGCGGGCCGGGATCATACCTTGGTGTGACACCTTGGTATGGGTCGATACCATCGTGCAATGGCGAGCCCCACGCCTGTTTGCTCCCATCGGGCACCCAACCAAACCCAGGAAGCGACACCATGAAGAAACTTATCGCCGGCGTGCTGTTTGCCGCCGCTTTTGCCACGGGTTCCGCGGCTTTCGCACAGGAAAAGAAGCCCACCATCGTGCTAGTGCATGGCGCGTTTGCCGATGCCTCCAGCTGGACCGGCGTGATCAGGATCCTCGCGAAGGATGGCTATACCGTCATCGGCGCCGCCAACCCGCTGCGTGGCGTGAAGAGCGATGGCGATTACGTCGGCAGCCTTGTCGGCGCGCAGCAGGGCCCGGTCGTGTTGGTGGGCCATTCGTATGGCGGCTCGGTGATCACCAGCGCGGCCAACGGCCACGAGAACGTGAAGGCGCTGGTCTACGTCAGCGCGTTTGCGCCGGAACAGGGCGAATCCGCCGCGGACCTCGCCGGCAAGTTCCCCGGTAGCACGCTTGGGCCGACGCTGGCCCCGCCCGTTGCCCTGGCCGACGGCGGCAAGGACCTTTACATCATCGCGTCGAAGTTCCATGACCAGTTCGCCGCCGACGTGCCGGCCGCCGAAGCCGCCCTCATGGCTGCCACGCAGCGCCCGATCACGGAGGCCGCACTCAACGAGAAATCGGGTGAGGCATCATGGAAGCACACCCCGGTGTATTTCATCTACGGCGACAAGGACAAGAACATACCGCCACAGGCGATGGCCTTCATGGCCAGGCGCGCGAACGCCCGGGATGTCGTGGTGGTGAAGGGCGGGTCGCACGTGGTGATGGTGTCGAACCCGCAGGCCGTGGCAAAGCTGATTGAGAAAGCAGCCGCGGCGAAGTAAACGCCATGACGCGTGCCGGCCCCGATCGGGCCGGCACGCGTGGGCTCACGGTGCGTAGCGAGTAAACACCAGGTCGTGGTCCACCACCTTGGCCTGGTGGCACGCCAGGCAACTCTGGTGCTGCGCCAGGTCGGCGGGCTTGCCGTTGATAAAACGACCAAAGCCCCATCCGCCTGACGATGCGTACTTCTTCGAGTCCTTCACCATGACCTGCACGGTGGTCGCTGCACCCGGAACAAAAGCGGGTGCAAACTCCTTCGATTGCACGTGCTTCCATGCGAGTTTTACCAGCACGCTGCCATCGGGAAACGGCAGGGTGCCATCGTGGTAGGCCTTCACCGCCACGTCGTTGCCGAGCACGACGCGAAGTTCATCCAGCGGCGGCGTTTCGTGTGCCGGCGCGATCATCTCCCAGTGCCGGTAACCGTCGGGGATAGCCACGCCGTAGATCGGCGATCGCGCGACATCGTCCTTGCTGGCGGCCAGGGTCACCGCCGTGGCGAATGAGCCTGCGGCGATGGCAAACAACACGACGAGTGGCCGGTTCACGACCACGTATCCACATCGAGGATGGCCTGGGCGAACGCCTGCGGGGCTTCCTGCGGCAGGTTGTGGCCGATACCGCCCGTGATGTTGCGATGCTCGTACTTGCCGGTGAATTTCGCCGCGTACTGCGCCGGCTCGGGGTGCGGCGCGCCGTTGGCGTCACCTTCCATGGTGATCGTCGGCACGCCGATGGTCGGGCCGGTAGCAAGCTTTGCCTCGATCGCGTCGTATTTTGCTTCACCTTCCGCCAGGCCCATGCGCCAGCGGTAGTTATGCACCACCAGCGCCACATGGTCCGGATTATCGAACGCCGCCGCGCTACGTTCATAGGTTGCGTCGTCAAACTGCCACTTCGGCGAGGCAAGGTTCCAGATCAGCTTGTTGAAGTCGTGCCGGTTCTGCTCGTAGCCTTGGCGGCCGCGCTCGGTAGCGAAATAGAACTGGTACCACCACTGAAGCTCGGCCTTGGGCGGCAGCGGCTTCTTGCCGGCTTCCTGGCTGCCGATGAGGTACCCGCTTACCGCAACCAGTGCCTTGACCCGCTCCGGCCAGATCGCCGCGATGATATCGGCCGTACGGCCGCCCCAATCGAAACCACCCAGCGTCGCCTTCTTGATCTTCAGCGCATCCATGAGGTCGATGATGTCGGTAGCGAGCGCCGCCGGCTGCGCGTTGCGTGGCGTGGCGGCATCCACGATACGGGTGGTGCCGTAGCCACGAAGGTACGGAACGATCACGCGGTAGCCCTTCGCAACCAGCACCGGTACGACCTGCGCGAAGCTGTAGATGTCGTACGGCCAACCGTGCAGGAGGATCACCACCGGACCCTTGGCCGGGCCGGCATCCACGTAACCGACATCCAGCGCGCCCGCACGGATCTGTTTCAGGGGCGGGAGCGACGCCGCGTCACTTGCGCCGTGTGCGCCGGCAGGGGCGCCTGCGCGCGCCGGCGAGGGTGCGGGGGAAGCGCCTGCCAGGCCGGCGAAGCCGAGCGGGGCCGCGGCCATGGCCATGGCGCTCACACCAAGAAAGCGGCGCCGCGAGAGAACATATTCAGGGGACATGTGGGGGCTCCTTTAACGCAGGGATTTGAAGGCTGCACGGAGTTCTTCGACGAACAGCTGCGGCTGTTCCCAGGCGGCGAAGTGGCCGCCCTTATCCACTTCGTGGAAGTAGTACAGCGAGGGATAGGCGCGTTGCGCCCAGGCCTTTGGCGTGCGGTAGATCTCGTAGGGGAACACGGTGATCGCGACCGGCACCTTGATCTCGCTGGTCTTCTGCGCCGCCGCGCTGAAATTGTTGTTGTTGTTTTCCCAGTAGAAGCGCGATGCCGATGCGCTCGTATTGGTCAGCCAGTAAAGGCTGATGTCATCGAGCATCTCGTCGCGGCTGAGCACGCCATCGGGGTGGCCACGGTTATCGGCCCACTGTACGAACTTTTCATACATCCATGCGGCTTCGCCGCTGGGCGAATCCGCGAGCGGATAACCGATGGTCTGCGGGCGCGTCACCATCATGGCGCCGTAGGCGGCATTGCGGCCGAAGAACGCGCTGAGCTCGTCGAAGGCACGTTTCTCGTCGGCAGGCAGCCCTGCGGGTGCCGGGTCACCGCCGAAGATCGGCTTCACCAGTTCGGGTGGAATGGTGGCGGGCATGTTCAGGTGAATACCCAGCAGGCCCTGTGGCGCCTGCCGCGCGAGCGCATCGGAAATCACCGAGCCGTGGTCGCCGCCCTGCGATACATAGCGGCTGTAACCCAGGCGGTGCATCAACGTGTCCCATGCCTTCGCCACGCGATCCGGGCCCCAGCCCGTACCCGTGGGCTTGCCCGAGAAGCCGTAGCCCGGGATGGCCGGGATCACGACATCGAACGCATCGTTAGCCGTACCGCCATGGGCGGTGGGGTTCACAAGCGGGTCGATGGTTTTCAGGAACTCGATGGGCGAGCCGGGCCAGCCGTGGGTGAGGATCAGCGGCAGGGCGTTCGGGTTCTTCGAGCGCACGTGGATGAAATAAATATCCACGCCATCGATAGTGGTGACGAACTGCGGCAGCTTGTTGAGCTGGGCCTCGAACTTTCGCCAGTCGTAGCCCTTGCCCCAGTACTGCACCAGCGCCTGCACCTTGGCCAGCTGGATGCCCTGGGAATCGTCGTTGACGGTTTCCTTGTCCGGCCAGCGCGTCTCCGCGATGCGGCGGTGCAGGTCGGCAAGGTCCTTGTCGGGCACGTGTACGTGGTACGGCCGTATCGACGTGTCGTCGGGGGTGGTGGCCGCGGTGGCAGGGGATTGCCAGAGGGTGCCCAACAGGGCGATGCCCAGGGCGAGCGTCGCTGCGCGCATGGTCGTTCTCCATCGGTGTGCTTGGATGAAGAGCGATGACAGCAGAGCCGGGAGGGGGCGGCGATTGCACCAAGGTATTGATCCATACCAACGTATCATTGCCACGGTCGTGCAAGACACGGGAAAGCACCGACACCAAGGTATCATGGGCGCCGGCGGCACCATGGCGCATGCTTCGCGTGCTTTCTTCCGAACCATGCGTGACTTGTGGAGCTTGTGCCATGGCCATGCCATTGCTCGTATCTGTCGTAGACGATGACGAGTCCATACGCGAAGCCCTGGCGGGCCTGCTGCGCGAATTAGGTTACGCGGTGCGGGCGTTTGTCTCTGCGCATCATTTTTTGGACGAAGGTGATGCGGACGCCACGCATTGCCTGATCCTGGATGTATCGATGCCGGGCATGTCCGGGCCCGAGCTGCAGCGCGAGCTGAAGGCGCAGGGCAGGGCCATTCCCATTGTTTTCATCAGCGCGCAGGCCGATCCTGCGTTGCGGCCAGCGTTGCTGGCCGAGGGCGCGGTGGCTTACCTGCAGAAGCCGTTTGGTGAGCCAGACCTTCTCCAGGCACTTGCCGCGGCGATGCCCGCGCGTTGAACGAGTGAGGATGCAGCATGGTGCCACTGGCTAACGCCTACCCATCCACGCGCAAGCGCCGGGCACCGGTCGTGCTCGATCCGGTGGTGTACGTCGTGGATGACGACATCTCGGTACGCGAGTCGCTGGAGGCCATGCTTGGCTTTGCAGGCTGGCGCTTCCTCGCGTTCTCGTCCGCGCAGGCATTCCTTGATCACGCGCGGGACGGCGCACCCGCGTGCCTGGTGCTGGATATCAACCTGCCTGACCTCAACGGCCTTGAGTTGCAGCGGCAGTTGCTTGGCGAGACGCAGGTCGTACCGATCATCTTCATCACCGGCTATGGTGATATTCCCAGCACGGTGCAGGCGATGAAGGCCGGCGCGATGGAATTCCTCACCAAGCCGTTCGATGCTGATGCGCTGCTCGATGCGATCGCATCGGCGATCGATGCCAGTCGCCAGGCCCTGAGCGCCAGGCAGGCGGTGGGCAAGCTCCAGGCCGCCGTCGAGACGCTTACTGGCCGCGAGCGCGAGGTGATGGCCATGGTCGTCGCCGGCAGCATGAACAAGCAGATCGCCATGGAGCTCGGCATCAGCGAAATCACGGTGAAGGCGCACCGCGGCAAGGTGATGCGGAAGATGCGCGCGCGGACGTTGGTGGAGCTCGTCGAGATGGCGGCATCGCTGCGGTCTTGCGGTTGATCCAACGCAACCCGCTCGTTTCTTGTGGCGCCGGGGCAGCCCGCCTGACGCCGGGCGTTTTCTTTCAGCGCACTTATACTCGCCGGATGGCTGCACCTGGCAGCCAATCAGGGAGTCCCCATGTCGAAAGTGCGCATCGCAGGGTTCAACGTTTCCATGGACGGCTACGCCGCCGGCCCGAACCAGAGCCTTGAACATCCGCTTGGTGAGAACGGCCCGGACATCTTCCAGTGGTTTTTCCCGACCCGCATGTTCCGCGAGATGATCGGCCAGGATGGCGGCGAGACGGGACCGGATAACGACTTCGCGTATCGTGCGATGGAAGGCTTCGGCGCCTTCATCCTTGGCCGCAACATGTTCGGCCCCATCCGCGGCGAATGGCCGGATGACGAATGGAAAGGCTGGTGGGGCGACAACCCGCCGTACCACGCGCCGACCTTCGTCCTGACCCGCTACCCGCGTGAGTCCATCGAGATGGAAGGCGGGACGACGTTTCATTTTGTCACGGGTGGCATCGAGGAAGCCCTGCGCCGCGCCCGCGAAGCGGCGGGCGACAAGGACATCAAGATCGGTGGCGGCGTCGCCACGGCCAGGCAGTACATCGAAGCCGGCCACGTGGATGAAATGCACCTCGCTATGGCGCCTGTCGTCATGGGGCAGGGCGAGCCACTGTTCGCCGGGCTGGATCTGCGCGCGATGGGATACAGGACCATCGAGCACGTGCCGACGGCGCGCGCGACGCATGTGGTGCTCGCACGCGGATGAGGCCTGCGTCCCCACTCGGTGCAGCTTCCATAACGGCACATATTAAACCCGGATGAAAATCTCTACTGCTTGTGAAACGGGTAATTTTGCATATTGATAATTCAGGAATGAACTATATACTTATGAGGTAACCAAGCCGCAGGCCCTCCTCATGAGCGATTTCGTCCCCACCGAAGCGCGGATCCACAACACGATCAAGAAGTACCCCGCCTTCCCCCGGGAGCCGGCGGTGCTGGTGCGCCTTATCAAGCACATCTACAAAGAGGTGCACGACGAGGCCAACGGCGTGATGAAGCCCTACGGGCTGAACCACCCCGAGTACAACATCCTGATGATGCTGTACGGCGCGCCGGGCCATGCACTCAACCCCACCCAGCTGGCGGACGCCGCCGGCGAGAAGTCGGCCAACGTCACCCGGCTGACCACCCGCCTGTGCGACATGGGCTACATCGGCCGCGCCTCCAGCGAGGACGACCGCCGCAAGGTGGAGCTCACGCTCACTCCGGCGGGCATCGCCCTCATCGAAACCTTCCTGCCGGACATCGTCACGCTGCTGCACCGGCAGACGCGTAACCTGTCGGCGACGGAGCAGGGCCAGCTCGAGGCCCTGCTGAAGAAAATGCTGGCCGGCTTCGGGGCCTGAGCGAACGCCGCCATGTCTGCCGTTAACCCTACCGCTGCCGCTACACCCGATACACGCCAGGTCGTGGTCGAGTCGCTGCGCGAGGAAGCCTCGATCTGGCTCTTCGTGGTGAAGACGCTTGTGGCGTTCTTCGCCACGGGTTGGCTGGCCATGCGTTTTGACCTGCCGGCGCCGTCCACCGCCATGCTGACCACGATCATCGTGGCCAACCGGCAGGCGGGCATGGTGTTGGCCAAGAGTTTCTACCGCGCCATTGGCACGGTGGGCGGCGCGACGGTCGCCGTGGGCATCGTCGCGGCATTCCCGCAGCAGCGTGATCTGTTCCTGCTGGCCCTTTCGCTGTGGATTGGCGTGTGTTCGGGCGGCGCGACGCTGTATCGCAACTTCAAGTCGTACGCCTTCGTGCTGGGTGGCTACACCGCCGCCATCGTCGCCCTGCCGGTGATCGACAACCCGCCGGGCGTGTTCGATTCCGCGGTGGCTCGCCTTTCCGAAGTGCTGCTGGGCCTGCTCGTCAGCGGAGTAGTGAACGACGTGGTCTTCCCCAGCCGCATGCGCGATGTGTTGCGTCGTTCGGCGCGCGAACAATTCGCTCACTTCGTGGGCTTTGTGCGTGGTGCGACGGAAGGTGCCATCCCGCGCGATGTGATGGAGTCCGCCCACCTCCGCTTCGTGCGTGAAGCGGTAACGCTGGAAGACCTGCGCAGCTCGGTGATCTTCGAGGATGCCGATGCCCGTGCACGCAGCAACCACCTGCGCCTGTTCAACCAGCGCTTCATGGCGGCCTCGACCAGCTTCCAGTCGCTGCACCATCTGGTGAACCGCCTGAAGCGGGCGAAGCGTGACCGCACCGCCGATACCCTGGTCCGCTTGTACGCCCCCATCGGCGAGGCCCTGCATGTGCCGATCGAGGCCGGCATGGGCGCCCGGGTGCTGCTGCCGCGCCTGGCGGATGCACGCACGACCATGCGCGCCCAGGTGCCGGTGTTGCGCGCCACGCTCAGTGATGCGCAGGACCTTCGCGACTACGACACCGGGGCCTCGTTGCTCATGCGCTTCGTCGATGAGCTGCATGCCTACGTCGATGCCGCCGCGTCGTTGCAGGCACCCCGTATCGCCGGTGGTGCCGCCGAGCGCGTGCGCTTCGATCGCGGCAACGATTGGCTTGGCGCGGGTCTCGCGACCTTCCGTACGACGGTCACCATGCTGGTGCTGGGTATTTTCTGGATTGAAAGCGCGTGGCCGCTGGGCTCAAGCGCCATGTTGCTTGCCACCATCTTCGCCGGCCTGTTCGCGACCACGCCGAACCCGACACGCGTCACCTGGATCGTGATGCTGGGTTACCTGTTCGGCATGGCCATGGGCTTCATCTGCGAGTTCTTCGTGCTCACCCAGGTGGATGGCTATGGCCTGCTGGTGGTAGGCATCGCGCCGTTCCTGGCAGTGGGCCTGGTCATGATGATGAGCCGCCGGCTGGGTTCGTTCGGACTGGGCTGGTGCATGGGCTTGGCGTACATCCTCGCGCTGAAGAACGTGCAGACGTACGATCCAGCGCACTTCATCAACGATGCGATCGCGCAGGTGATCGGCCTGGGTGCCGCGGCGGTTTCGTTCGTGGTCATTCCGCCGGCGATCGGCAGCGCCTGGTTGCGTCGCCGCCAGTTGGCCCGCTTGCGCGGCCAGGTGGCACTGGCGGCCGAGGCACCGCTACCGGGCCTGCGTCATCGCTTTGAAAGCGTGAACCATGATCTGGTGAGCCAGGTGGTGGCACAGACGCAGCCGGGCAGTGCGGATTCACGTGCGCTCATTGCATGGGCGCTGGCGGTGCACGAGACCGGCCGTGCGCTGATCGAACTGCGTCATGACATGGCCCGGCGCGAGGTGGCATCCACGTTGCGCCCGTATCTGGAAGATGCGCTGCGATCGCTGGCGCGCTTCTACGAGAAGCCCGACGCGGCCGGCTACCTGCTCGCGCGTGACGCGGTCGCCACGGCGATCGCCAGCGTGGGTGAGCATGAAGGTCACGCGCACCTGCTCGAACACCTGCACCTTGTCCGCATGGCCCTGCTGGATGGTGAATCCGTCCTCGCTGCGTACATGCCCTCCGCTCCGCTTGCCAAGGAGATCGTCCATGCCTCGTGAGATCGCGCTCGGCGACGCCCTCGTACCGGGGCTGCTCGTCCTCTTCGTGTTAGCCCTGGTGGCGCTTGCGCTGCTCGACTGGGTGGCCGGCCGCTTTGGCCTTTATCGCCTGGTATGGCATCCGCCGCTGTTCCGCCTGGGTGTGTTCGTCTGTGTCTTCGGCGCGTTCGCGCTGTTCCTCATCTGAGTGATGCCGTCATGAAACTCGCAACCCTCATCCGCTTTGCCATCACCGCTGCCGTGATCGTCGTCGCGGCCCTCGTAGGCCACGCGCTGTGGAAGCACTACATGTATTCGCCATGGACGCGCGACGGCCGTGTGCGCGCCGAAATCGTGCGCATCGCGCCCGACGTCGCCGGTATCGTCACCGACGTGAAGGTGATCGATAACCAGACGGTGAAGAAGGGCGACCTGCTGTTTGTCGTCGACCAGGCCCGTTACGTGAATGCGCTGAACCAGGCGCAGGCCAACCTGCACGCGGCGGAGGCAGCCGCGCGCGCATCCGGCGCCAGCATCAACGCCGCAGCCGCGAGTGCGCAACAGAGCCGTTCGAACTTCGAGATGTACCAGGCCCAGTCGGAGCGTCGCCAGAAGCTGATCAACAATGTGATCTCGGCTGAAGACAAGGCCAATGCGCTAGCCGCTGCGAATGCCGCGAAGGCAGGTTGGCAGGCTGCGCAGGCAAGCACGAAGCAGGCATCGGCCGCGCAGGAGCAAGCCCTCGCCGCCGTGGCCCAGGCCTCGGTCGAAGTGGCCGCCGCACAGCTCAACCTCGATCGCACGGAAGTGCGTGCCCCGGTGGATGGCTACATCACGAACCTGGACGTGCGCGTAGGTGATTACGCCAGCGCCGGGACGGCGCGCCTTGCGCTCATTGATAGCCATTCCTACTGGATCTACGGCTACTTCGAGGAAACCAAGCTGCCGGGCCTGCGAATCGGCGACCCGGTGGATATCCGCCTGATGGCCGGCGGCCTGCGCCTGAAGGGCTCCGTGGAAAGCATCGCCCGCGGCATCACCGATGCCGATAACCCCACCGGTAGCGACATGCTGGCCGACGTGAACCCCACCTTCAACTGGGTGCGCCTCGCGCAGCGCGTGCCGGTGCGCGTGCATATCGAGGCGGAAAACCTGCCGAAGGGCACGGTGCTTGCGGCCGGCATGACGGCGACGCTGGTGGTGCACCCGTCGCAGGCGGACCAGGTGGCGTCACGCTAACGGGCGATATCTCAGGCCGTGAGGCGCTTCAGGCGTAGCTGGAGCCACTTGTCCACATCGGGCCATTCGGTGGCCAGGATGCTGTAGCAGACCGTATCGCGCAGCGAGCCATCCTCGCGGCGCTTGTGGGCACGGAGCACGCCTTCGCGCCTGGCGCCCAGGCGCTCGATGGCCTTCTGGGAATCCTGGTTGTAGGCATCGGTGTGGAATTCCACCGCGACCACGCCCAGGTTCTGGAACGCGTTATCCAGCAGCAGGTGCTTGCAGGCCGTGTTCAGGTGGCTGCGCTGCCAGCGCTTCGCGTACCAGGTGTAGCCGATGGCCAGCCGGTACGGATCGGGGGTGATGTCGTAATAGCGGCTCGTGCCCACGATGTCGCCGCTGGCTTTCTCGATGACCACCCAGGGGGTCATCCGGCCCTCGACCTGGCCGCGCAGGGCCTTTTCCACGTAGGCCGTCATCTGGCCCGGGGCGGGGACGGTCGTGAACCACAGGTCCCACAGGTTGCCATCCGCCGCGGCCTGCTCCAGGGCGGGCACGTGGGTGAGGGCCATGGGTTCCAGGGCCACCCAGGCGTTTTCCAGGCGATCGGCCATGCGCGGCGCTCCTTCTAAGCGTCCAGGTCGGGAATGAGGCTGCTTTCAATCCGCGCGATGGCGTCCTTCAGCAGTAGCTTGCGCTTCTTCAGCCGGGTGAGCTGGAGCTCGTCGCGGCCGATCGACTGGGCCAGGTGGTCGATGGCGGCGTCGAGGTCCCGGTGCTCCACCTTGAGCTCCGCAAGGCGGTGGGACAGCTGGATCGGATCCTGAACCTGCATGGCGGCGGCCGGCGGCTTGGGGGAAGCCGCAAGTTTACCCCCCGGCGTGCCGCGCCGCAGCAGCTACAATAGGAGGCTCGTCCCTTCCGAAGCACCCCGCGACATGTCCGCCAACCCCGACGCCGCCCGAAAGCACACCTACGAAGCCGGCAAGCTGGCCAAGCGCCTGCGCCGCCAGGTCGGGCAGGCCATTGCCGATTTCGGCATGATCGAGGATGGCGACAAGGTCATGGTCTGCCTTTCCGGCGGCAAGGACTCCTACACCATGCTCGATATCCTGCTTTCACTGCAGGCGAAGGCTCCGGTGCGGTTCGAGCTGATCGCGGTGAACCTGGACCAGAAGCAGCCGGATTTCCCCGAGCACGTGCTTCCGGAATACCTCACCGGGCGCGGCGTGCCGTTCCATATCATCGAGCAGGACACGTACAGCGTCGTCACCCGCGTCATCCCGCAGGGCAAGACGATGTGCAGCCTGTGCTCGCGCATGCGTCGTGGCGCGCTGTACCAGTGGGCTGCCGATAACGGCGTTACCAAGATCGCGCTCGGTCACCACCGCGACGACATCCTCGGGACGTTCTTCCTGAACATGTTCTACCAGGGCAGCCTGAAGGCCATGCCGCCCAAACTGCAGTCCGATGATGGCAAGCACGTCGTGATCCGCCCGCTGGCGTATTGCCGCGAGGACGACATCGCAACCTACGCCGAGGCGAAGGCCTTCCCGATCATTCCCTGCAACCTGTGCGGCTCGCAGGAGAACATGCAGCGCAAGGTGGTGAAGCGCATGCTCGAGGAGTGGGAGAAATCCCATCCGGGTCGCAGCGAAACCATGTTCCGCGCGCTGGGCAATATCGCACCCACCCAGCTGATGGATCGCAACCTGTTCGATTTCGCGGGCCTTGGCGCACGCGAAGGCGCGGCCCGCGCCGATACCCATGCATGGCTCGGCGGTAGCGATACCGCTGACGACAACGACTGATACTTCCCCTTCCACCGTTTCAAGGCCTGACGATCATGACCCTGTTCTCCGCTGTCGAACTCGCCCCGCGCGATCCGATCCTTGGCCTCAACGAAGCCTTTGGCGCCGATACCCGTGCGGACAAGGTGAACCTGGGCGTGGGCGTGTATTACGACGCCAACGGCCACGTGCCGCTGCTGCGCGCCGTGCGCGAGGCGGAAAAAGCGCGCCTGGAGGCGCAGCTGCCGCGCGGTTACCTGCCCATCGATGGCATCGCGCTGTACGACAGCGCCGTGCAGAAACTCCTGTTCGGCGCCGAATCGCCGCTGCTGGCCGATCGCCGCGTGGTCACCGCGCAGGCGCTGGGCGGTACCGGCGCGCTCAAGGTCGGTGCCGACTTCCTCAAGCGCCTTAACCCGGATGTGCCGGTCGCCATCAGCAATCCGAGCTGGGAGAACCACCGCGCGCTGTTCGAATCGGCGGGTTTCCAGGTCGTGGATTACCCGTATTACGACGCCGCCACGCATGGCGTGGATGTGGAAGGCATGCTGGCGGGCCTGGCGAAGCTTCCCAAGGGCTCGGTCGTCGTGCTGCATGCCTGCTGCCATAACCCGACGGGTGTGGACCTGGCGGAGGCCGACTGGAAGCGCGTGATCGAGGCCGTGCGTACGCATGGCCTGGTGCCGTTCCTCGATATCGCCTACCAGGGTTTCGGCGATGGCATCGAGGCCGATGCCGTGGCGGTGCGCCTGTTCGCTCAGGCCGACGTACCGTTCTTCGTCGCCAGCTCGTTCTCCAAATCGTTCTCGCTCTATGGCGAGCGCGTCGGTGCGCTGTCGATCGTCACCGGCTCGCATGACGAAGCCGTGCGCGTGCAGTCGCAGCTTAAGCGTGTCATCCGCACCAACTACTCGAACCCGCCGACCCACGGCGCGGCCGTGGTTTCCGCGGTGCTCAACCACGAAGAACTGCGCGCCACCTGGGAAACGGAACTCGGTGACATGCGCGATCGCATCCGCGCCATGCGTCGTGGCCTCGTGGAGCGCCTGGCCAAGGCGGGCGATTTCGGTTTCATTCAACAGCAGCGCGGCATGTTCTCGTACTCCGGGCTCAGCGGCGCGCAGGTCGATCGCCTGCGCGACGCGTTCGGGATCTATGCCGTGGGCACGGGCCGCATTTGCGTGGCCGCGCTGAACGACAAGAACATTGATCGCGTTGCCGACGCGATCGCCAAGGTCGTCTGAGTCACAGCTCGTATTATCGCCGGCGGGCGCACTGCGCCTGCCACGGCTCATCCTTTGCATGAGAATCACCGATAGATGTTCTTTCGCAACCTGACGCTGTTCCGCTTTTCCGAATCCGTCGCCACCGATCTCGACCGCCTGGACGAAGCGCTGCCTGAGCACCGCCTGCGTCCGGTGGGCCCGATGGAGCTTTCCGCTCGCGGCTTTGTCTCCCCGCTGGGTCGTAACGAAGAAGGCCTCACCCACAACGTGGCCCGCAACACCATGGTCACGGTGGGCAGCGAAGATAAGCTCCTGCCGTCGTCGGTGATCAACGATGAGGTCGCCAACCGCGTCCAGAAGATCGCCGAGGAAGAGGGGCGCAAGGTCGGTGGCCGCGAGCGCAAGAAGATCAAGGACGACGTGATGAACGAACTCGTCCCGCGCGCGTTCGTGCGCAGCTCGCGGATGAAGGCCTACGCCGACAAGAAAAACGGCTGGTTCGTGCTGGATACCTCCAGTCGCAAATCCGCTGAGAACACCCTGAGCCAGGTGCGTGAGGCCCTGGGTAGCTTCCCGGCAGTGCCGCTGGCCCCCGAGGAATCCCCGCGGATCCTGATGACCCATTGGGTGGCCACGGGCGAGCTTCCAGGCGGCCTGGCCCTCGGCGACGAGTGCGAACTGCGTGACCCGGCCACGGCCTCGGGCGCCATTGCCCGCTGCCGCCGCCAGGATCTCGACACGGATGAGATCCGGGAGCACCTGCGCACCGGAAAACAGGTGTTCCAGCTTGGTTTGGTGTTCGATGACCGCATCTCTTTCGTGCTTGGCGAAGACCTGATCCTGCGTAAAATCAAGTTCACGGACGTGGTGCTGGATGAACAGGCGGATAGCCACGAGAACGCCGCCGCCGAAATGGACGCCACCTTCGCCCTGATGGCGCTGGAATACGAGCGCCTGCTGGGCAAGCTCGAAGAGTGGTTCAAGCTGCCGCGCCCGGAGTGATCCGCCGGGCCGGTCGCATCGGTTGATACCGCAGGATGGGATGTTTGTCGGGATCGGTTCGGGACTGGCAACATGGCATTTGAACAAGGCGACTGGCTGGAACTCTCCACCCCGACCGGGGGCACCATCCGTGTGCTCAAGTCGGCGCACCCACGCGCGCGCCGGCTAAGGCTCACGGTGACGCCCAAGGGTGCGCGCCTCACCTATCCCAACGGTACGCACGTGGCGCAGATGACCGCGTTCCTGCGCCATCATGCCGATTGGCTCGAACAAAAGCTCGGCGAGTTCCACATGGATGCCGAGCCGCTGCCTGCGTTGCGCGTAGGCGTGCCCACCACGTTCCCGTTCCGCGGCGAGGATGTAACGCTGGACTGGGCCGAGGGGCCGTATCCGCGCGTGCAGCACGAGGAAGGGAGCATCACGCTGATCATCCCCGGTCCGCATCATCGTGAACTGCTGGTGGCGCGTGGTCTGCTTGCGACATTCTTTGAAGCGCAGATACGCCGGGATGTGTCGCGCTGGTTGCCGGGTTACATCCCGCAGATCAATGCGGCGCCGACGGCGTTGCGTATCCGGCCCTTAAAGAGCTTGTGGGGCAGCCTGGATACGCGCGATCGCATCAACCTGGACCTCGCGCTGGCGCTCGCACCACCGGCGGCGTTGCGCTACGTGCTCGTGCACGAGCTCTGCCACCTGAAGGTGCGCAACCACTCGCCGAAATTCTGGCACTGGGTGGAGAGCATCCTGCCGGAGCATAAGGAGCAGCGTACGTGGTTGCGTGCGCATGGCAGCGCATTGAAGGCGCAGCTGGACCGCCTCATCGCTGATGTAGCCGACTAGTAGGAGCCCACCCTGTGGGCGACATCTTTCGCGACGACTCAGCAGGACCTGCATCCACGTCGCGAACAGCGTCGCCCACAGGGCGGGCTCCTACGTTGGCGCTTAATGCGCCAGCGCAAACCCGGTAATGATCCGCGCGGTTTCCTCAGGCTTCTCCAGCATCGGCATATGGTTGCAACCGTTCATCACGGTAGCGCCGATCGACGGCGAGCTCTTCAGGCCATCGCGTAACGTATCCAGTGCCGAGACATCGATGATCTTGTCATCGTGGCACCAGATGCCCAGCACCGGCATCTGCAGCTTGCCGATGACCGGATCGAGCGCGTAAGCCTGCTCAGGCTGTTTCAGCTCTGCAAACGTCCGCTCGATGAAAGCGTGGTCCTTCATGTTGCGCTCGATCAGCGCATCCTGGATCCGGCCGGGCAGGTGCGGCGGCTTGACGAAGATGCGCGCGAGCAACGCTTCCAGCTGTTCGCGGTCGCTGAAGACGAACGGGTCCTTGCCTGCCTTCACATCGCGGACAAAATCGTTCTCCTTGAACGTGAGGCCCAGCGAGCTCATCAGGCCCAGTGCGGCAACGCGATCCGGGTGATCGGCGGCATACACGCCGGCGATGGCGCCACCCATGGACTGGCCGACCAGCAGGAAGTGCTTCAGGCCGGTGGCCTTCGCGAAGTCTTCGAGCCGTGCGGCCTGGGCAGGAATGCCGTAGTCGCCGTTGTCGTTGCGCGAGGACTCACCCCAACCCGGCAGGTCGGGGATCACCACGTGGAAATGGTCGGTAAGGCCCTTGGCCATCTCCAGCCAGGTTTCCTTGTTGGCCGCGAAACCGTGCAGCAGCACGATGGTCGGGCCCTGGCCACCTTCGTAATACGACCACGTGGTATCGCCAGCGACGACGGTTTGCTTATCGACGTGTGCCTGCATGGCCATGCGCGCCGCATCTGCCCGGAGGAGCAGCTGCGGCGCGGCAAGGTACACCAGGCCCGCGCCAACACCGAGCACCACGGCGACGACCAGAAGGAACTTCAGGCGGCGCAGCAGCAACCGCTGCCACAGCGGGCGGGCCGTTGCGGGATTCACGGGAGCAGGTGATTTGGCCATGTCACTTCTTCTTCGACTTGCCGGCGAGGATGCCTTCCACCGCCTGCTGGGTCATCGGGTGGTAGCCCGACTTCGCCTTTGCATAGGTTTCCTTGGCAAAGGCCAGCCCTTCCGGCGTGCGTGCAAAGGCCTTGTAGACCGGCGTGGTGAGGTACAGGCGGCCGATGCGGGTCATGTGTTCAGCGGCGGCCGTCCACACATCCTTGTCACCCGCGGCGATCGCGTGCGCGTACCAGCGCATGCCGATCTCGGCGTTGGGCGTACCGGTGAGATGCCAGGCGGCGTCGAGCGCCTTCATCTTCTCAAGCGGCGGCACATCCGGCATGCGGTCCAGGAAGTACATCCACTCCTGGGTGTTCCAGGTCTTCGCGTCAAGCTTGCTGGCATCGAGCGTGCCGGCCAGGAACGCGGTGCGCTCCTTGTCGATGTTGTCGAAGCGGGCGGATGTCGGCAGGGGTGCATCTTTCGGGATACCCGGCTGCCAGATCCACGCGCGGGCTTCGGCTTCGCTCATCTTGCCCGGGTACTTATCGAGCAGGTTGGCTTTCAGGTACGCGAACATCGTGTCGGTATCGATGCTCTGGAAGGCGAAGTGGGCGAAATACCCCTTCAGGTAGGCATCGAAGGTCTCACGACCGAAGCGCTGTTCCAGCGTGCGCAGGAACCAGGAGCCCTTGTCGTATGCCACGGAGGACAGCGAATCGTCGGCGCCGACGCCGCGCGCGTCAGGGGTGAGCTTCTGTGTGTTCGCCGGCATGTCGCCGATGGTCTTCTGCAGTTCGCGTGCGGAAAGCAGCGCTTCCTCATCGGCCAGCGACTTGCCGTAGACCGCCTCGGTAATGCGGCCCTGCACGTAGGTCGTGAAGCCTTCATTGAGCCAGATATCGCGCCATGCGGCGCTGGTTACTAGGTTGCCCGACCACGAATGCGCCAGCTCATGCGACACCAGCGAGACCAGGCTCTTGTCGCCCACCAGGACGGTGGGCGTAGCGAAGGTCATGTTCGGGTTCTCCATGCCGCCGAACGGGAAGGACGGCGGGAGCACGAGGATGTCGTAACGGCCCCACGCATACGGGCCGTAAAGCTGTTCGGTCGTGGCGATCAGCTTCTCGGTATCCTCGAATTCGTGCGCCGCTTTGCCCACGACGCTGGGCTCGGCATACACGGCGCTGCGCGGACCGGTTTCTTTCACCGCGATATCGCCGGCGGCGATCGCCAGCAGGTACGACGGGATCGGGTGCGGCTGGTCGAAGGTGAAATCGCCATCGAGCGGGTGCTTCGCGTCGTTGATCGCGCTCATCACCACGCGCACATCCTTCGGCGCGCTGACGTGCGCGTCGTAGGTAAAGCGGATGGCGGGCGAATCCTGCAGTGGCACCCACGAACGGGCATGGATCGATTCGGACTGCGAGAACATGAAGGGCTGCTTCTTGTCCGCGGTCTGCTCCGGCGTGAGCCACTGCAGCCCCGAGGCTTCGGGCACCGTGGTGTAGGCGATGCGCACGCTACCCGGGTGGGCCGGCGCCTGGATCGTGAGCTTGGAGCCAAGCTCCTTGTCGCGCGGCGCCAGGGCGAACTTCAGCGGAGAGGCCTTGCCGCTCGCATCCACGGCATCGACGCTGGCGATCTTCAGGTCGCGCGTATCGAGCACCAGGTCGTTGCTCTTGCCGGCCTTCCAGTCAAGCTTGAGCGTGGCGTTGCCCGCCAGCTCGCGCTTCGCGAAATCAACCTTCAGGTCGAGATCCAGATGGGTGACCTTGACCACGTCCGGCTGGGCATAGGAGTGTGGATCGGCCGCGAGGGCCACGAGGGGGAACACGGTGAGGGCCGCGAAGACAGGCAGGCGCATGGAGCAGTTTCCGTGGGAGGGAAGCCCCCAGTATGCCATTGCTGGCCCTGGGGGCTCCCAGGGCTCATGGCACGGGCGCCCGGGCCACGCTGAAGTCACCCTGGCGCAGCACGAAATACATGGCCGGTGCATCGGCCGCGCTGCGGAGCACCAAATGCGGGTTGGCGCCGCTATCGTTGGCAAACACACGCAGGGCTGGCGTGCCGCCCTGGCCACGCCAGCGCAACCGGCGCAGATCGATCTGTACCCATCGCGATGGCAGGGACATTCCCCGTGCCTGTTGCAGTGCCGGATCAAGGGGCGATACCACGACACCGGAGACCCCAGCCCCACGCACCCGTACCACCGGGAGGTATAGCGAGGGCCGTTCGAGGCTGCCGGCGAATTCCGGGGCCTGGTACCAGACCGTATCCGGCCATTCGGATGCTGGCAGCTCGCGCCACGGCGGCGAGGCGACAACAGCCCGTGGCGTGGCGGCCGGGGCCACGGCGGGCGCCCCGCGGCCCGTGTGCAGGGCTTCGCTCCAGGCGTTCCAGCGCCGCCGCCCCACAGCGATGCCATGGGCGTCGGCCAGCAGTACGTCGGTATGCATGTCATCGGCGGCCGAGTTGCCCAGGCGCCGGCGCAGTGTGCGAAGGAAGGTATCGCGCTGGTGGGCCGTCAGTTCGAAATACCCTGCGGCAGACACGCGCAGCGCCGGGGAATCGGGCGGCGGCGTGCCCGTGCGGCCGCCGCGCAACCCCACGTCGGGCCGTAGCTGCCATCCGCTGGCCGTCCAGCGTACGGGGGGCCCGGCATAGGTGCTGTCGAGGGCACCCGGCCGGGCAAGGCGCCATGTCGTGTTGCCGGTGTCGAAGCGCACCTCGAACGCCTGGCCTGCGGAGACGATGTAGCGCCTGCCTGCCAGTGTGTGGATCCCCCGTGCATCGGGCCTCAGGCCAGCCAGGTCGACGCCCGTGGCGGCATACCGCTTATCGAGAGGGTGCAACGCGGGCTTGAGCGCACCACGAGACGCACCACGGCCGGCCATGGACGCTTGCAGGAAAAGGCCGGGCCGCGCTGCCACCTGCGCCACCGGCAGTGCGCCCAGCAGGCCGACATACGCCTCGCTGCCGTCGATGGCGGCTTGCGCGTAATCGCCCGCCCTCAGCGCGTCTTCCAGGCGCCATAACGCACGCAGCCCCTGGCCTAGGCCCGCAATAAGGTCACGCGCCGCCCGATCAGGTGCGGCCGACGTATCGATGGCAGCCTGCACGATGTGCAGGGCCGGTGCGCGTTGGGTCTCGCGCAGGGAGGCCTCCAGCTCGTATAAATCCACGGAAATACGTGACAGCTCCGCCGCATGGCTGGCCTCGAAGATGTCACTGGATACCTCGCGCTGGCCAAATGCCTCCGCCGTGCGCGTCCGCGTCCCTGCCGCGGTCGTTCCCAGTACCCACGCCGTCGTGGCCACATGCGCCGGTACGTCGAAATGTAGCTGGCCATTTGCATCGCTACGGGCGTGCGATGCCGGAAGACGGGCCAGTAGCCAGGCCTCGAAGCGCGGGTTGTACAGGAACTCACGTGCGGCTTCTTCGCCATCGACGAATTCGCGTACATCGATCCCGTCCGGCGCATCGGGTGTGTAGAGGATGACGCGGGACGCACTCCGAGGTTCACGCGCGCCGATCGCCAGGAGATCGCCTATGACGGCACCGCGGTAGGTTAACTGCCGAACCACGATCTCGTGGCCGTCCACTCTCCCGCGTCCGTTTGCCGCTGGGCTTTCAAACACCGAGCGCATCCACGTGTAGCCGCGTTCACCGTGATCGGGAAGGAAGCGCCGTGGTTCCGACGGCGGATAGTACCCAAGCCGCGCATCGGCGACAGCCAGCCGGAACTGCGCGCTGCGCAAGGCAATGCTTGCCTCGCGCAGCGGAGAACCCGCGGGAACGTCGAGCATGCCCATGAGGGCCTCACGGTAAGAGCGCACCGCGTCCGCCAGGGACAGGCTGCTGGCGGCGGCGAATACCGGCGCGGCCGCCGCCTGTGCGGCCAGCTGCTCAGCGTGTACCTGCGCGTTGCGTAGCGCATCTTCCGCCTCCCACCATGCGGTGCGGACGCCCGCGGGAACCGCCGCTAACCTCGTTACCTGCCGGTTGGCGGCCACGCGCCATTCACGATCGCGTTGCATGTTTTCGATATCGATCTTGCCGTGGAGGTCAAGCGCTACGCGTACCGCATCGGCCACGGTGACGGGGTCGTCGCCCGCATTCAACCCGTCCCATGCCTCGCCAACTTGCGCCGCCTGCAGGGCGACAAGCCGCTGCGCGATTACCGGTATGCCCCCGAACGATGTGGGGCGCGAGTCCACGAAGCGATCATCCTTCACGATGCGATCGACGATATCGTTTCGCGTGCCGGGCAAGGTATCGCGCGCCATCAACTCATGGCGGGTTCGCTCCTCCACTTCGTGGTGGAGCTGGTCGAGGGAGGCGAAGGCCTCCCAGCCGCGCTCGGGAAGGAAAAGCAGCGCGCCGTCGGCGCGCGCCAGGATGATGGAGCCGGCATAGGGCTCCTGGCCGATCATGAGTTCCCGGGCGTCCGTGCCGGGGGGCGCGATATGCCCCCCGGCATCCAACCATGCAACGACACGAGCCGCATCAGCCGCAGACAGCGTGCCCTGAAGGCCACGTAGCGTGGCATCGTCTCGCATGACCTGGGCCAGGTGTGTCGCCAACGCTGTCCGCGCCGGGGTCGTATCCGTGGATGTGGCCGAAGCGTTCCACCAGGCCTCGAGCGAGGCGAGGAATGCGGCTTTTCCGTCAGGCGTGAGCGCATCGGGCAGCAAAGGGCTGCGCTCCATCATCGCCGTTTGCCAGCGTGCGGCGCCGACGAGTCGGCGTTCGCTCATGAATGCCGACTCCTCGGCCGAAGCCAGCGGTGCGGATACTGTTTGAGGTGTTTGCATATCCATGCGTTTTGTCGTCCTTGGGGGGTTATTGCCTGGGCGCGGTGAACGTGTAGCTGTGAGGTACGCGCAGTTCCAGGTTCCAGGTGTGTAACGTGTACGCGTATTCGCCGCTGGCGAGCTGCCTGCGGTCAAGCGCGTGGTTGGGCCTGCGGAACGCGTCGCGCATGTAGCGGGTATCGATCTGCACCCAATAGGCCAGTGGGTCCCGGCCACCCAGGCGGTGGCCGGGCGTGACCCCAAGAACCTCTTCGAGTTGTGCGCGCGGCGTGCCGGGGGGCAACGTCGTGACCCGGTAATTGTGAAAGGCCTGCAGCGACTCGCCCGGCGCAGGCCGGATCACCAGTTCCTGGCCCTGGCTGCCCAGGCGGCGGGCCGGCCGCTGGTCGGTATAAACCCAAAGGCGATCCGGCCAGTCATCCGGCTCGATAAATTCAGCTGCGCGGCCCAGCGACTGGAGTGCGGGGTCGGCGGCTTCAGTGGGATGGCGTCGCGCGGCAGCCACCGTCTCGTCCCATCGCTGGTTCTGTGTGGCCGAGAGGTCCGCTCGAGGGTCGGTTACGGTAGTGTCGCTGCTGGAAGAAATCGCTGGATCCTGGCCATCGTCGCCGTGCCAGGTGTGCTCGGTGCGTGATGGAACGCGACGGCCATCGCTTGCCCAGCCACGACGCGCGAGCACTTGCGAACGCTCGAGCGGATCGGGAAATTGCGTTTCCAGTTCATGCATGAAAAAGCGCCGTTGCCCAGGATCGAGTGTTCGCAGATCGGCCGCGACACCATCTTCATGGATGACGGCGCTGCGGGTGGGTACTTCCATCCGCATGTGTAGCGAATCGTTACTGCCGTGGCGCGTCATCAACACCATGCCCGGGTTATCCCGGAACGCAGCTTCCAGTTCCGCGCGGCGCGGCTCCAGCGCTTCGGGGAGGCGCAGGTTGGCTACGGGTGCCGCAGCCTCCGCAGGTGCCGGGTCCGGGAGGGCGGCCGCGCCCGCAGGCGGCTGGGCGGCCGGCGCCCGCTCATGGTCAAGGTGCAGCAGGCGGCGGAAACGATCGCGCAGGCCGCGGCCTGCGCCCCCTGCAAGACCCACATCGTTGAACGCCCAGCCACAGGTATCCGTTCGCTGGATCGCCGGCCCCCACGACACTGCACTGCCGCCCGCGGGCTGCAAACGGTACGTATCGAACCCGTGATCGTAGCGGACGGCAAAGGCATGACCGTCCTGCTGGATGTAGTGCTGCATACCGACGCGGTAGACGCCGTTCCTGTCCGGCACGCCGGTCAGGTCGATACCCGGCGCGGCATAGCGTGATTCGAAACGCACCCCCGGTAGTGGTAGCTGGAATGAGGCGCTTTGCGGCGCGGCCCCCAGGGAAGGGCGAATCAGCGGGCGACGCGCCCTGCCCAGGAACCACGGTGGTGCCGTAATGTCGAGCGCGCTGGTGTACGCCTCGGTGAACGCCAGGTAGGCCGCCGTACCATCGCCCGCCTTGACGTGATCGTAGAATCGGTTGAGTGCCTGGAAGGTGCGGGCAGGCGCACGCGCGGTTTCAATCACTGCATCGGCCAGCAGGCCCGTCACCGGATTCCTACCCAGGGGATCGAACGCCCAGCGCCGCGCCTCACTCTGCAAGGTACCGGCATCATGCAGGCGCTGATCCACCATCGTGTCGTAACCTGCGGCGAAGAAATCACCGGTCACATCGCGTTCGCCAAAGGCTTCGGCAGTGCGCGTAAATGCGCCGCCGCCGGGCTGGCCAAATACCCAGCTGGCTACCGTCCGGCCGCCGGCGAAACGCCGTGTCACGCCGTTGGGTTCGAATTCCGCAAAAGCAGCTGGCAGCCGGTCGAGCAGGTACTCGCGGAATGCCGGTGCGTAGAAAAAGTTGCGCTGTGCACCGGCCGCATCGTCGAATTCCCTGAACGAGACGCCATCGGGGCTATCGGGCGTGTACAGGATGAGCGTGCCGACGCTCGCCGGGTTGCGCACGCCAATGATGAACACGTCACGCACCGCGGCCCCCCGGTAGGTGGCTTGCCGCACGACGATGTCGTGGCCCTCGACGCGCGCGCGCCCGGCGGCCGCCCGATGATCGAGCACGGCTTCGACCCAGCGGTACCCGCGTTCTGCGTGATCGTGGCGGAACGAGCGTGGCTCATCGGCCAGATAGTAGGAAAGCCGTGCCTCGGTCGCTTCGGCGCGCATGCGCGCCGCCAGCATTTCCACGTCGATGGCCCGGCCGGCAGCTCCTCGATGGCTGGCGCGCAGCATTTGTTCCAGGTACTCCCGATACCGGTCGGCCAGTCGTACGTCACGAATGAGCGTACGCAACGATGATTCGGGCAGCGCCGTGGCCATGCCGGCCCCATCTCGCCTCATGACGCGAAGACTTACCCGATCCAGGCTGGATAATCCCCGCCATGCGAGTTCCCGCAGCGACTGCTGGACGGTATCCGCCCCGCGCACCCATTGGGTGAGGTGTTCGTAAGAACCGGGAAATGGCATGTGAGTGATCTCGACCACGAGATCGGCAGGGGCATCTGTAATGCCCAGCGGCACAAGGCGAGCCGACAGTTCGCGATCGGTGAACCCCGCCGGCGTTGCCGGTGCGTCGATGCCGAGGCCCGGGCGAAGCGTGGCCACGGTGACGGCGAGGCTCGCATAAGCCCGGGTGGCATCACGCCATGCATTGGCGGCTTCAGCGGGAACCCGGGCGAGGCGCTCTTCATTCGCCATGCCCACCAGGCGATGCTCGCGTGTGCGGAGCAGGGTGGGCACATCGATGCGCTGGGCCATGTGCAAATAGGCATGCGCCCTGTCCGAGAACGTGGCAGCCGCATGCTCCAGGTCGCGGTCGAGCTGCAGGTCATCCCATGCCAGGGCGATCTGCTCGCGTTGCACCTGCACCAGGCGCCTTGCCACGGAACGCGCGGGTTGGGAACCCAGTGGACGCAAGCTTACCGTCCTCGCAGTGCGTGCCCGCGCATAGGCGTCCGTGGTCATCCCGCGCAGCGCCACGGGATGGGCGCCGCCCTGGAGAAACTCGCGTTGCACGTGACTAGCCAGCGTATCCAGTGACGGAAACGACTCCCAACCGACGCCGGGAAGGAACAGCAGGTGATGGCCCGCAACGGCGTCCGCGCTGACGACCACGGCACCGGCGAGCGCCTGTTGTCCGAGGACCAGTTCGTTCCACCGAACAGCGCGGTCATCGGCCATTTGATTCGTGACTCGCCGAATCAAGTCCGCGGCATCCGCCGGCAACGTGCCATCGACCGAGCGCAACGTGGCCTCGTCGCGCCAGATGCCCTGCATCGTGGTGGCAAGCGACTCGATGTGTGTTGACCAGTACGCGTCAAGCGAATCGAGGTAAGGTGCCATGTCCCGTGGCGGCGGATCACGCCACGCGGGTGCCTCATCCTGCAGGCGGCTCAGTGATCCGTGCGCAGCCGCGAGGCGTTGCAGCGCACCTTGTGCCATTTCAGCCTCACGCGTCGCTCCGTAGCGCGCGGGGGTCTCCGGTGGAAGCATATCCATTGCTCGTTTCCTTGGTTCGTGTGATCAGGGCTCTCGGCCCAGGGGTACTACCTGCTGGTTGTTGCCAAGCCGCAGGAAGTTCTCGCCGGTCAGCGGCCTGAGATAGAGGCGGGTAACGCCGTCGCGCTCCATGGCGATGAGTTCGGCCCGCGGTGGCGAGGTATTGCTGCGGAGGAGCGACGCGGGCTGAATCCGGACAGCGAACGTTGACGAGCGGCTTAGCCTGCTGTTTCCGACGGCGTGACGCAGCGTAGCGATGGGTGCTTGCGGGGCGATGGTAGTAATGGGGATGCCAATGACACCATTTGCAAGCCGCTCACCTTTCAGGTGTGCCCAGTGCGTGTTGTAACCATGTTGCGTGGGTATGCGATAGAACGGGCTGGAAGCGAACGGCAATCGCCCGTAGAAGTAAACGTTATCCGGAAGCTGCGCCGGATCGACACGCCGGAATGCGGAAGGTAACGGCGGCAGCGACAGGCCCGCCGAACCAGCAGTTCGCGTTGCCAGGTTTTCGGGAGCAATTTGCGGGGCCCCGAGCCGCAGTTGCTGCCAATCGGAAAACCCCTGCGCCGATACGGCATTGGCGCGCGCCTCGATCCAGCGCGCACGCTGGATCAGGTTGACGTTCATGTTTGGTGCCGTGCCAAGGCTTTCAGCCTCCATTGTTCGCGTGACGAGTTCGCGCTCAAATGGATCGGGAAATGCTTGCTCCATGGCATGGCTGTATCGATCAAACATCGTGTTTGGGGCAGCACGTGTTTGCGTGGGGCGCTGCGTCGGAGCGCGATCGAAGCCGCCCTTGAGTCCCACGGTGTGGTAATCCCAGCGACCACCGCCCGTGTGGCGAATCGCGGGTCCCCAGGCAAGTGGATCACGGTCGCGCGCTTGCAGACGCCACGTCTCGAACGTCGTGTCGTAACGCACACCATATAGCGTGCCCGCATGATCGATGTACCGGTGGCCGTCTATCGTGATCACGCCGTTGGCGTCAGCTGTACCGCGTCGCGCCACGTTTCCCGCCTCGTAACGTGGTTCAAAAAGAGCGGGCCTTGCGCGCGACGCCGTATGGGCACCCACGCGCGCACCGTGACGGAAGCTGGCCGCCACGAGCGATTGCGCGGAACCACTCACTACGCCCGGCGCGGCCACGCCAAGCGATGCAACATAGAAGCCGGTGAAATCGACCCATGCCTGCGCGGCATCGCCTGCCTTGACGCTGTCGTATAGCCGCCACGCTGCTTGCGCGGCGTGGGCAGGTGCGCTGACGACGCCTTTAACGGCTCCTGCGAGCGGATCATCGAGCAGCAGGCGGAAGGACTGCTCGGTCAGCCAGGCCCAGTTCGCCTCGGTAGCGCTGCGCGTGAATGAACGGGTGTTGCGCAGCGCCAGCTGGGTGGCTGTGTCGTAGACTCGGTCGAGAACGTTTTCCGCGACGACCGCATCCGCGAACCGCTCCGCAGTCCAGGTGTAGTCGGCGGTGCCGCCCTGGCCCAGCACCCAACTGCCGAGGCGGTCCCCTGCAAACATGCGCTCGCTTCGGCCTGGCGTCGTACTGGCGAAGTCCGCCGGGAGGCGGTCGAGCAGGTATTCGCGAAAGGCCGGGTGGTAAAGAAAACGCCGGGCGGCTTCATGGCGATCGTCAAACTCACGAAAGGTGATTCCATCCGGGGCACCTGGCGTGTAGTAGACAACGGTGGGCACCGCCTGTTGCTGGCGCACGCCTATCTCCAGGACCTCGCTCACCGGTACTCCTTTGTAGGTCACCTGGCGCACCACGACCTCGTGCCCCTCCACGCGCTTGCGGCCGCTAGCCGCGGGTGAATCCAGGACGGCCTTTACCCAGTGGTAGCCTCGCCCGGCGTGATCGGGCCGGAATGAGCGTGGTTCAGAAGGAAGGTAGTACGAGAGTCGTGCATCCTCCGCTTGCAGGCGCATACGCGCCGCAAGCAGTGCCGTAGCTGCTGCCTTGCGCGCACCCGCATCTTCGCCGTGTTGCCAATGTTCACCGAGATAGGCGGTATAGCGGTTTGCCAGATCCATGTCGCGCACGAGCGCGCGGATAGCCACGTCATCAAGCGCGGCGATGACATGGCCCTGCGCATCACGGGCGGTAAGCCGGACGGGATCGAATGCGGCGATGTTCTGGTACGCCATGTCCAGCAAGGGAACCTTGGCCGGGGTGTTGCCTTTGAACAACGCTTGCAGCGATTGTGTACGGGCAACGACATCGAGGTGATCATCGACAACCACGGTGATGTCGGCGGGTGCCGCGCTCACCCCTAGCGCCGCCAGGCGGATATTGAGCTCGGCGGTGGCGAAGCTCGCAAGGGTCTGCGCGGGTGGCGTCGCGATATCCACTATATCGGTAGCCGATGCCAGTACATCGGCCGCCTGGCGCCATGCCGTCGCGGCATCGGCCGGGACGGCCGCCAGGCGCTCTTCATTCGCGGCCTCTACCAGGCGCGCATGGCGCGTCGCCAGCAGGCTTTCAATATCGAGAGCGGGAATGTAGGCCAGTTCATCGGCGATCGAATCGGCCAGCAAAGTGTCGCGCGAGGTTTGGATTGTAGTAACCGCCCAGGCTGTCCACGCCTCGTCGAGTCGCTCGCGATGCACGGCGAGTGCACGATCGATGTACGTAGCCAGGCCATGGCGCTCGCTGGCTCGCGACGTCATTTCGTCGGTGGCAATGCTGCCCAGTGCCCGGCGGGACAGGCCGGGCAGGGAGCCGCCGACGCCAAGATGCAGGCGCACCCTGTGCGCGATCGCCTCCTGCAGGGCGTCCAGGCTGGCGAACGATTCCCAGCCCGCCGTCGAGGAGAAGAGCAACACCCTGGCTGACAAGGTGCTGTCTTCGATCACGATGCTTCCGGCCAGCGGCTTCCCGCCGAGCACGAGCTCCCGTGTGTGCAGGGTCGGCCGTGGCGTGCCCGGCACGCTGTCGGTGAACGCGCGGACCAGGGCGGCATCGGCGGCATCAAGCGTGCGGTCGTCCATCCCCAGTTGCGCGAGATCGGCCATGGCGCTGCCAACACGCGACGCTAGTTCCGTCCGCGCGGCGGCGAGCCAGTACGCATCGAATGCGCGCAGGTAGGCCATGCGTTGCGTCGCGTCGGGGTGAGCCGGGGCGTGTGGCATGGCGACACGCTGGGCGGCGAGCCAGTCGCGCGTGGCGACGAGGCGGTTGAAGGCGTTGATGGCGGCCTGGTGGGCCGGCGATTCCAGCGCAGGCGGTGCCTGCGGCGGCGTCATGTCCATGACATTCCTTTGCGTGGGGATAAAGTCCTTTCGCAAAGTGTATGGAGCACGCGCTGCCGCGCGGGAGCGGGCGGCGCCGCAGTGTCAGGTAAGCAAGGCGCCGTACGGGATGTAAGGTTTCTTCCCGTTCGGCCCTAGGCGGTCGGTGTCAGAGCTTGTAGCCGCGGTGGATCGCAACGATGCCATTGGTGAGGTTGCGTACCTCCACATGGCCAAACCCAGCGCCGAGCATCATTTCCTTCAGCGTCGCCTGGTCCGGGTGCTTGCGAATGGATTCAGCCAGGTAGCGGTAGCTATCCGCATCGTTCGCAAACAGCTGGCCAAGGCGCGGCAGGATCTGGAACGAGTGCACGTCGTAAAGCTTCGACAGCAGCGGGCTCTGCACCTTGGAAAACTCGAGCACGAGCAGACGGCCGCCCGGCTTGAGGATGCGCTGCATATCGGCCAGCGCCTTGTCCTTGTCGGTGACATTGCGCAAGCCGAACGCGATGGTGATGGCATCGAAGCTGTTATCCGGGAACGGCAGCGCCTCGGCGTTCATCTGCGCCCAGCGCAGGCCAGCCACCAGGCCGCGGTCAGTGAGGCGGTCGCGGCCTACTCCAAGCATGGCGGCGTTGATATCGCCGACCACCACTTCGCCTTCATCGCCGACGACTGGCTTCAGCAGTGCGGCGATATCGCCGGTGCCGCCTGCCAGGTCGAGTACGCGATCGCCACGGCGCACGCCGCTCACGGCCACGAAGTGCCGCTTCCACAAGCGATGCACGCCGAACGACATCAGGTCGTTCATCAGGTCGTAATTGCGGGCCACCGAGGTGAATACCTGGCCGACCAGCTTTTGCTTGTCGCCGACAGGAACGTCGCGGAAGCCGAAATGGGTGGTTTTGTTTTCCATGACGCGGTGACCTTAGTGTTCTTCGTGGTGGCGGTGCTTTTCGTTCGCCACGTGGCGATCGTGCAGCGACTCGGCCGTGGTTTCGCCCGGATCGCTGGGCGGCCGCGCGTCGAGGTCGCGGTCGTTGTCGCCGCCAGGGGTGATCTTCAGGATGGAATGGCGCACTTCGCGAGCCAGGATGACGCGCGCATCGCGCACCATGTCCTCCAGTGCGTCGCTGAAATCGAGCTTGCCGTTCTCGTCCGTCCACACGACCTTGGCCTCGCGCAGCTTCTGGATGAAGCCACGGAACAGTGCCTTGTCGAAAAACTCCGGCGCCGACAGTTCGTTCAGCAGGCCCAGGCGCTGCGCCGTGAGGGTGCAGGCCGTTTCCAGTTCGCCGGCGGACATCGTGTGCGGCCCGTTTTTCACCAGTGCGGCGATCGCGATGTAGTAGCGCTCGAACGCCTGCAGCATGCTGCGCGCGATGACGCGAAGCTGGTAGGCGCCATCATCCTGGCCAGGGCCGCGCTCGAGCACGCGGCCTTCGGACGAGGCCTCGAGCATGCCGCGGCGAACGAAGAATTCGATGGTGTCCTGCACTTGCTTCGCGAAGCCCTCGTCATCCCACGGCAGGAACAACTCCCCCTGGATGAAGGGATAGATGATCTTGCCCAGGCGCAGCACCGAGGAGCGCGACATGCGGCGGTTATTGAGGAAGCACGCCGCCACCCATGCCGCCGCGGCATTCAGGTGCAGCACGTTGTTACGGAAGTACGAAAGCAGTACCGCCTGCTCGCCCTCAGTCACCAGCACGTCGCCCAGCGGGTGGCGCACGCGGCGGACCCAGCCCATCTGTTCGCCGTAGGCGATGATGCCCTGCGGGTTCATGGGCGTGATCGTAACGCGATCGGAGTAGGGCAGTTCCTGGAACAGTGCCTTGGTCAGTTCCAGTTGCGCGAGCAGGTCGTTCTCCGCCATCGCGTGCTTGGGTGTGGCGAGCAATGCCAGCGCGAGCAGGTTGATCGGGTTCACATCCGCCGCGCGGTTGATATTGACCTGGATCTTCTCGGCCAGGTCATCCACCACGCGGTTGAGCCATTCCGGCTTGGTATCCGGATCGGCCGTGGTGTCGCGCCAGTCCGCCGCCACGTCATCGAGCATGGGCGTGAGCAGGATCGGCTCGCCGAAGTTCAACGTGACGTGGCCGTAGCGCTGGCGCAGGACCTTCAGGCCACGGATGAGCCCCAGGAGCGATTCCTTTTCCTTCGGCTTGCCGGAAAGTTCGCCGACATAGGATTTGCCTTCCATCAGCTTTTCATAGCCGATGTATACGGGCTGGAACATCACCGGGCGTCGCGGCGCGCGCAGGAACGCGCGCACGGTCATCACCAGCATGCCCGCACGCGGGGCGAGCAGGCGGCCTGTGCGTGAGCGCCCACCTTCGATGAAGTATTCCAGCGGCACGCCACGATCCACCAGCTGCGCCAGGTACTCGTTGAACACCACGGAATACAGCGCGTTGCCCTTGAAGCTGCGGCGCAGGAAGAACGCGCCACCACGACGAAGGATCGGGCCCACCACCGGAAGATTGAGGTTGACACCCGCCGCGATGTGCGGCGGCACCACGCCCGAGTGGTGGAGCTGGTACGACAGCAGCAGGTAATCCGTGTGGCTGCGATGGCAGGGCACGTACACCACTTCGTGGCCGGGCGCGGCGGCGCGGGCCTTGTCGAAGTGGTGCATGGCGATGCCGTCGTACAGCTTGTTCCAGAAGTTCGAAAGCAGGAACGAGGTAGAGCGCACCACCGGATGCGAATAATCGGCGGAGATTTCCAGCGCCAGATCACGCGCCCGGCGTTCGGCCTTGGCGTGAGTGATGTTTTCCTTGCTGGCCGTGGCGGCGATGGCATCGCGCACAGGCTGTGCATTCAGCACCGAATCGACCACCGTACGGCGGTGCGAGAGATCCGGCCCGATCACCGCGGCGCGGATGCGGCGGAAGTGCGTACGCAGTACGCGGGCGATCTTGCGGGTTAGCCGCTCGTTGGTGAGGCCCTGCGATTCCGAGAGAACGTTCCTGAGCGATACCGGCTCGGAGAAGTGCACGACCGTGTCGCGGCCATTCAACAGGAGCGCCAGCATGCGCCGGAAGCGACCGACCACCAGCCAGTTTTCCGCGAACAGCACGCTGAACCAGCCGCTCTCACGATTGGGGGCGCGGCCCACGTAGATCGACACCGGGATAACCTGGATATCACGCGTCGGATCGTCTTCGATGGCGCGGATAAGCTGGCCGATGGGTTCCTTGGGGCCGCGGGCATCGGTGCGGCCGAACAACCAGCCCTTTTGGCGGCTGAGTGAGAACACCGAGCGCCTGCGCCGTCCCGGGAGCTCCAGCAACTGCATGGGGCTGGGCAGGCCAGCCTCGCGGCAGGCGCGCTCCAGGATCAGGGCATCGGAGGTGCCATCGCGTTCGATGGCGTAGCACACGGCCGCGCCGCTCTTGAGCAGGCTGGCGGGTTCCGCCGGGTCGCGCTTGATGCGCACCCACGGTTCGAGCAACCGCCCCAGCAGCTTGAACCACCAGGGGGAGCGGGCGACCTGGGCGTGCGACTCCGCACTCATGGGTAATTCGGACATCGTGGGATTGTACGGCTTTAGCGGGCCTTCGCGGCCGCGACGGGCGCCGCGGGGTCGCGAGGTGGGTGTGCGGCGGTGGTTGTGGGTGCCGGTGCTGGCGCGCTCGCGGCGGGCGCAGGGTTCAGCTTGATGTGCTGGTTGCGGACGCTTTGCAGCAGGTCACTGTCGTACCAGCGGCCATCCAGCAGGACCAGCGTGGCGTCGGTCTGGATGGGCTTGTCGAGCAGGGTGTAGGTGATCTTGACGTGGGCCGTCCCGCCCGTGTTCTCCAGCGTATCGATGCTGACCGACTCGAAACTCTTGTCCAGCGAAAGGCCATACACGTTGAACAGGTTCTTAAGTCCAAGCCACATCGCCGAATACGACGCCATGGACTGCGTGAAGTCCATCGAATGCAGCGCCTCTGGCGTGGTCAGGCGTGCCTTGCGCGCGGTATCTACCAGCACGGCGATGGCCTGCTTCGCCTTGTCCTGGTCGCCCCAGGGCACGGTTTGTGCCCAGGGCGCGATGACGTTCACCGCCTCGCGCAGCTGCCGTTTCTGCGGGATGGTGAGATCCTTGGCCTGATCGATGGCGGTGAGTGCCATGGATTGGGCCACCCCGGTCACCAGCGGCATCTGTTCCTTGTACTCGCGGTCGAAGCGGACAAGGGTCGGGCGCAGGTCGGCGTACAGTTTCTTTTCCGCATCGGGCTCGGTCAGGCGCTTCACGCCGTTTGCGAACTTTGCGCGGTCATCGTCGTTGATGGGTTCTTCCGCCGCATTGCGCCTGGGCCAGTCGGCTTTCAACGCGGCAAAATCGGCCGGCGGCAGCGCGTGCTGCCAGAACATATCGAACTTGCCATCGCGGATGAGTTCGAGCGAATCACGAACGGCATCTTCCGGCGAGCCGCCGCCTGGGGTGCCCGGGGCTTCCTTATGTCGGTTGCAGCCAGCGACCAGGCTCAGCGCCAGGGCCGATAGCAGTACCCAGGCCTTGGGGGTCATGCGCTTCATGGGTAGCTCGTCGGAGACCAGCGGGGAGGCGAGGGTACGAGGCGCGCGGGCCGCCCACAAGTGGCCCCGGATAAAGAAAAACCCCGCAGACGCGACGTCTCACGGGGTTATCCGGCCCGAAGCCGGTAAGGGAAATGGCCTTGCCTGCTTTGCTTTACGCACCGCAGGTTTCGGCGAGACAAATGATAGTTGGACGACATTGCTAAAGCAATACGTCACAAAACTATGATTAAGTCATTGATTTAATTGGTTCGTAGCGCGTCAATCTTCTTCTGGCGACGCTCGGCACGGGGAAGAGTGTAGTCGTTATCGAACACCGCGGGTTCCCAGCTGCCGTAAGTAGGGTTGGGCAGTACGAACCAGCGTTCGCCGATCCAGGCCGTGTAAGGAGCCATGGCCTTCGTGCGGCCTTCGGCCGTGTTGCCGTAGACGTTGGCGAAATCCCCGATCTGGTCGCCAAACTGCATCAGCACCCTGTACTTGCCGGCGATGAGCTGGCGGCGGCAGCCCTTCTCACTGCCGGACTGCTCGCAGCCCTCTACGAACGTGCCCAGGCCGAGGAAGGATTCCTTGCCCGCCACCGGGAAGCCGGCCTTGCGCAGGTTTTCCAGCGTGGCGTCGTTAAGATCCTTCGCGCGGTTGGAGATAAAGATCACGGCGATGCCGTGGTCCGCGGCGAATTTCGTGAACGCCACGGCACCGGGCAGCGGCTTCGCCACCCCTTCCTGGCACCACGCGGCCCATTCGGCCTCGTTGTATTCACCGCCTGAGCGGATCAGCCGCGCCTGGTAGGGCGAGTTGTCCAGCGCCGTTTCGTCCACGTCCAGCACCACGGCAGGCTTCAGGCCCTTCAGTGATGCATGCGCGGCGCGGTCGTCCTTTGCGAGGGCATCCCAGGTCGCGTCCGCCTTGGCCTTGAGGAGTTTCTCCTGCGCATCGCGGTAAGTCTGCAGGTAGATGAAATCGTGCTCGTTCGCCGTCTGCGACCAGAGGACGGCATTGAGGTTGTCGTCCGCGGCGGGACCCTTTGCTACCGGTTCGGCTGCGGGCGCCGGCTGCGCGACGGGCGTGCCAGCGGCAGGGGCATGGGGTGCGGAAGCGCAGCCCACCAGGGCGACGGCAAGAGCGGCCGCAAGGGCAGCCGGGGCGAACTTCATCATGGGATTCCCTTGGAAAAACGGGCGCCTGTGCCCGAGGGCCGGCGATTGTGGCGGCAGTTTACGACAGCGTGACGACGGCGGCACACCTATAGCGCGTGCCCCCCGTGTCCTGACAGACTGCGCCTTCACACACGACGAGCTTGTCCATGGATGCCGAAACCCGGACCCGCGCCGTGCGCACCGCCAGCTATATCCTTGCTGGCGTCGCCCTACTGCTGGTGATGTTCCTGCGCCTGCTGCCCGCGCTGCTCGCCGGCCTGCTGGTCTACGAAGTGGTGGTGTCGGTGGCGCCCCTCATGGGGCGTCGCCTGTCGGGCGAGCGCGCCCGCATCCTGGCCGTGGCACTCGTCGGCGTGGTCGTTGTCGGGCTGCTCACCCTGCTCATCCTGGGTGCGATCAGCTTCTTCCGCACCGAGATCGGCAACCCTGCCGACCTGTGGCAGAACAAGCTGATGCCCATGGTGGAGCGTGCCCGCCAGCAGCTGCCGCCCACCATCGTCGGCATGTTGCCCGATAGCGTGGATGCCCTGCGGGTGACGGCACTGGACTGGGTCCGCTCGCACGCGGTCACCTTGCAGCTGGCCGGCAAGGAAGCGGCGCGGGTACTGGTGCACATCCTGCTCGGCCTTATCCTCGGCGCCTTCGTCGCGCTGAGCCGCGCGCGGCCCACGCACCAGATCGGCCCGTTCGCCTCGGAACTCGGCCTGCGCTGCGCGCGCCTGGCCGATGCGTTCCACAACATCGTCTTCGCGCAGATCAAGATCTCCCTGGTCAATACGGCCTTCACAGCCATCTTCCTGGTGGTGGTGCTCCCCTTGTTCGGCCAGCACCTGCCGCTGACCAAGACGCTGATCGTCATCACCTTCATCGTCGGGCTGCTGCCGGTCATCGGCAACCTGCTCTCGAACACGGCCATCACCATCGTCGGCCTGTCGGTGGGGCTGTACGTGGGCCTGGGCGCCCTGGCCTTCCTCATCCTCATCCACAAGCTGGAATACTTCCTCAACGCACGCATCGTCGGCGGACAGATCCGGGCCCGCGCGTGGGAGTTGCTGGTGGCCATGCTGGTCTTTGAGGCGGCCTTCGGCTTGCCCGGGCTGGTCGCCGCACCCATCTTCTACGCCTACATCAAGGCTGAACTGGAAGCCGAGCGCTTGATCTAGCGTTCATCGCCCGGCTGCTGGAATCCGCCCACCTCTGAAGGAGTTCCAGCATGGTCAGCGTGCCGGGCGATTCCCGCGCCATCCGCGTCGCCACCTATATCCTCGCCGCGCTCGCGCTGTGGGGCATCCTCATGCTGCACCTTATCTCGGCGCTCCTCGCCGGGTTGCTGGTCTACGAGGTCGTCGAGGGGATGACGCCCCTCATTCGCCGTGCCATCCCCGGGGAGCGGGCACGCCTCATTGCCGTGGGGGTCGTTACTGTCGTGGTCGTCGGCGTCATCGTGTTGCTGGTGGTCTCGGGGCTTAGTTTCTACCGCCACGACCTGGGCGACCCGCAACAGCTGTGGGATGAGAAGCTGCTGCCGCTGCTGGACAAGGCGCACGAGCAACTGCCGGCGTGGATCACCTCGAACCTGCCCGACAGCTTTGCCGATTTCCGCTCCCAGGGCGTGGGCTGGGCGCACGAGCACTCCGGCGACCTGCGCCTCATGGGCACCACGGCGGCTCGCGTGTTCGCGCACATCCTGATCGGCCTCGTACTGGGTGCCATCGTCGCGGTATCGCACGGCAGCGGCGGACGACCGACGCGTCCGCTGGCTTTCGAACTCTCGATCCGCGCGACACGCCTGGCCGATGCATTCCACAACATCATCTTCGCCCAGCTGAAAATCTCAGCGATCAATACGTCGCTTGCCGCACTGTTCCTGCTGGTCGCGTTGCCTATCGCAGGTATCCATGTACCACTGGCCAAGACCCTGGTCATCGTCACGTTCGTGGTTGGCCTGCTACCGGTCGTGGGTAACCTCATCTCCAACACCCTGGTGACCATTGCCGCGCTATCGGTCGGGTTGTGGGTGGGCGTCGCTGCGCTTGGCTTCCTGGTGGTGGTGCATAAGCTCGAGTACTTCCTCAACGCGCGCATCGTCGGCGGCCAGATTCGTGCGCGCACGTGGGAACTGCTGGTCGCCATGCTGGTGTTCGAGGCGGCGTTTGGCATAGGCGGCCTGGTGGCGGGACCGATCTACTACGCGTACCTGAAGAGCGAGCTGGAAGCCGAAAACCTCATCTGATAACTCAGGCGTTGCCGGCCAGCATGGCGCGGATGCGCGCCATGTGCGATTCGGCGGTTTCCTTCTTCACCTCGGCATCGGCCTCCGGATCCTGCCCATCCCAGTGCAGGTCGTCATCCGGTAGTTCCTCGAGGAACCGGCTGGGATCGTTGTTGAGCACTTCACCGTACTTGCGTGAGCGCGCGGCGAACGAGAGCGTCAGCATCTCCTTCGCACGCGTGATCCCCACGTACATCAACCGGCGCTCTTCATCCAGGCGGCCTTCGTCGATCGCGCCTTCATGCGGCAAGGTGCCATCCTCGCAACCCACGATGAAGACAAAGCGGAACTCCAGGCCCTTGGCCGAGTGCAGCGTCATCATGCGCAGCGCGTTGCCCGGGTCGTCACGATCGGCGTGGCTAAGCAGGGCCAGTTGCTGGGCGATATCGCCGGTGCGACCACCATCGCGGCCCATCGCGCGGAACCAGTCAATCAGCTCGCGCAGGTTGGCCAGGCGCCGCTCGCGTAGCGCGTCATCGGTGGTCGTCGCGGCGATATGCGCGCCGTACCCCGTCTTCTCGATGACGGTATTGACGAGGTCGGCGGCGCTCTCGTGCACCGCGTGGCTGCGCAGCTCGTCCATCAGCCGCGCGAACCCCGCCAGTGCGGAGGCCGGTCGCGGCGAAATGTTCTTCAGCGCACTGTCGCTGCGCGCGGCATCAAGCAGGGACGCATTGCGCGACTGCGCCATCTCCCCCAGCTTTTCCAGCGAGGTGGCGCCAATCTCGCGCTTGGGCACGTTCACGATGCGCAGGAACGCGGCGTCATCCGTGGGGTTGGTCAGCAGGCGCAGGTAGCTCAGGATGTCCTTTACTTCCTGGCGGTCGAGGAACGAAAGCGCGCCGCTCAGGTGGTACGGCACACGTGCAAGGCGCAGTGCCTTCTCGATGGGCCGCGCCTGGAAGTTGCCGCGATACAGGATGCAGAAATCATCCCAGCGGCAGCCCTTGTCCTTGAATCGCTCGTGCAGGCTCGACGCGATGGCGGCGACCTTCTCCGCTTCGTGGTCGTTGTCCTTGCACTCGATGACGCGAATGGGCGGCCCTTCGATATGGTCGCTCCACAGCTTCTTCTCGTGGACGTGCGGGTTGTTGGCGATCAGCTGGTTGGCCGCACGCAGGATGCGCTTGGCGCAGCGGTAGTTCTGCTCGAGCTTGATTACCTTCAGGTGTGGATAGTCGCGGCCGAGCTGGTCGATGTTCTCGGGGTTCGCGCCGCGCCATGCGTAAATGCTCTGGTCATCGTCGCCCACGCAGGTGAAACGCGCCTTGGGCCCGGCGATCGCCTTCAGCAGGCGGTACTGCGCATCGTTGGTGTCCTGGTATTCATCCACCAGCAGGTAACGCAGGCGTTCCTGCCAGATCGCGCGGGCCTCGTCATCCGCTTCCAGGATGGTGAGCGGCAGGCGGATCAGGTCATCGAAATCGACCGCGTTGAACGCCGCCAGGCGCTGCTGGTACAGGCCGTAGATCGTCGCGGCTTCCATCTCACGCGCCGTGCGCGCCGCGGCCATGGCCTGGTCGGGTGTAAGGCCGCCGTTCTTGGCCTGGCCCACCAGGTTGCGGATACCCTGGATCACCTCGGGCTTCACGCCCTTGGGCGAGAGCTCCTTGATCATGTTGGCGCTGTCATCGGCATCCAGCACCGAGAACCCACGGCGCAGCTGGGCGCGCTCGTGCTCGATCTGGAGGAACTTGAGACCGAGCGCGTGGAACGTGCACACGGTGAGGGCGCGGGCCGATTCATCCGAAATCAGCTTGCCCACGCGCTCGCGCATCTCCTTCGCCGCCTTGTTGGTGAAGGTGATCGCGGCGATCTTCTCCGCCGCCAGGTGGCGCCGGGAGATGAGGTGGGAGATCTTCTCCGTAATGACGCGGGTCTTGCCGGAGCCGGCGCCAGCGAGCACAAGGAGGGGGCCGTCGCAGTACTCGACAGCCGCGTGTTGTTGCGGATTCAGCATCGGGATCGGCCGGGACAGGGCGGGCGAACGAGGGGGCTGATGGTAGCAGGACCGCCCCCATGCCGCCCGGGTCCTCCCGGCGACGGTCGGCACGGCAGGGGGCAGGATTCGCTACCATGTCCGGTCCAGACCAGGAACGCGCATGGCCAAGCTGTACTTCTATTACTCGGCAATGAATGCCGGCAAGACCACGACCCTGCTGCAAAGCGCCCATAACTACCATGAGCGCGGCATGCGGACCCTGATTCTCACCCCCGCGCTGGACAACCGCTATGGGGAAGGCATCGTGGCCTCGCGGATCGGCCTGCAGGCCCGTGCCATGCGGTTCGCAGGGGAGGAGGACATCTTCGCCATCGTCGAAAAGGACATCGCCCATCGCGGCGCGCTTCACTGCGTACTGGTCGATGAGGCCCAGTTCCTCAGCAAGAATCAGGTGTGGCAGTTGTCGGATGTTGTTGATCGCCTGAACATTCCCGTGCTGGCCTATGGCCTGCGTACCGACTTCCGTGGCGAGCTGTTCGAAGGCAGCCGCTACCTGCTGGCCTGGGCCGACAACCTGGACGAGATCAAGACGATCTGCCACTCCGGCAAGAAAGCCACCATGGTGGTCCGCGTGGACGAGCACGGCAGGGCCGTGACCCAGGGCCCGCAGGTTGAGATCGGCGGAAATGACCGCTATGTGTCCGTGAGCCGCGCTGAATTCAAGAGCATCACTGCCGGCGAAGGCCGCATCGAGCTGCAGCAACCCGTGCTGCCGCTGGGCGAAAGCGAACCCACCGAAGGACACGACGCGTGACCGAGACGACGACCCCTGCCGCCGCATGGCCGCGCCCCCACTGGCACCCCAGCGATGAACAGGGCGTGCTGCTGTTCTTCGTGTTCGGCAGCTTTGCCGAGGATGTCGCCATTCCCAGCATGAAGTACGGCAGCCCTGGGCTGCCCGAAGGCGTGGAAATGCGGCGCATGCAAAATGCCGTGCTGGCGCGCTGGGAAGGCTATCCGCTCGCCGGCGCACTGGGTGAGCTGCTGAAGGAAGAAAACCCCGACGCATTCAAAACGGCGAAGGATGCCCCGCACGTCATGGCGATTCGTGGCCGCTTCCCGGATCGCGACAGCCTGGATTACCTGCGCGATACGCTCGGCGTGGTCGCTGCCCTGACCGAGGTCGGAGGCAAGGTCGTGATCGATCCGCAGATCCTTACCCTCTTCAGCGCCAACGACTGGCGCGAGCACTACCTGGTCCAGGGCGGCGCACCTACGCGCAACCATGTGCTCATCCTGTGCAGCCCGGAAGAAACGACGGGGCGCTCGTGGATCCGCACGCGCGGCATGCGCAAGTTCGGCCGCCCGGATATCAGCATCACCAACGTGCCTGATCGCGAGATTGACCGCGCTGGCGCGCTGGCGGAGCGTTTCGTCGATCTTGGTGCACTCGGCGCCCACTTCGAGAACGGCCAGGCCATCGAAGTCGATGGCGTGGCCGGCGATCTCATCGTTGAGCTCAGCGGTGACGAGAACGATCCGCGCTTCAACAATTCGCATGCTGCAATGCGCTGGGCCGATTGATCAGCGGGGGATCGAGAACGTCACGTGGGTGATTCCGTTCCGGAGGCCATTCGCGGATGGTTGTACGTGGACACCGTCGCCATCGTAAGCCTCGCTGAAACGGGCGATGGTGGCACGCTCTCCCATCAAGTCCTTTCGCACGAGGATGGCCGTGCGGCTGGCGGCGTGTGACAGTCCGTCGCTCAGGACGATCCGGGTACCTGCAGGGAGATCGCGCAACACCGCTGAACGCAACCGCGCGGTCGGGCAGCGATCCAGGCCAGCGTCGCCGAGCTCCACAGTGCGGCGCTCGCTTCCTGGCACAGCGCAAACAAGCTCACCCGTGCCGCCCGGGCCATCAAAGAACTCAATGGCGCCCTGGTTCAGTGCGGCGACGACGCTACGCGCCTGGCCGGCTTCGACGAAATCCACGGCAATATAGTTGGGCTTGCGTTGCGCGGCGGGCGCGCATTCGTCGTCGATGCGAGCACGCAATACGGCATAGCTGTTGTCCGAGCCACTATGGTTGCCGAATGGCACGCCATGGAAATGATTCATGACGAACAGCCGGGGCCATGCCTGGGCGGTGCGGGTCGTGTCCAGATACAGGGGCTGGCTCTCCCAGCGGGAGCGGCACGACATGTCATGTTCGAAGACTGACGTGCCCAAACTCCAGTAGTTTTCTGATGTGTAATCGCGATCGTAGAGCAGATGGAAGGGGCCGCCCGCTGTGTTCAGCGTGCCTGCGTTACGCACCGTCTGCGTGAATACGACGAGCCGCTGGCCCGCTTCAATCATTTGCCGCGGCGTGGGCCACGCCGCGGTGCCCCAGCTTGCCGGATTGAACGTCAGGGCGGCGGTCTTTGGCGTTCGTTCCAGTTCGGCTTCGAGCGCTTCGCGGCGGGTATCGTCTTCCAGAAGCAGCGTGACCACACCATGCGGCACTCGCTCAAGGAAGGGCAGGATCTGCGTCTCCAGTGTGTCGGCCAGTGTCGGTTCAACGCCAATGCATGTGCCATGGCAAAGCCGTACGCGGCCGTTGCTCTCATGTACGTCAAGCATGAGGCCGCGCACGCCGTTTTGCAGTTGTTCGCCGATGGAAAGCGTCTGGTTAGGCAAGAAAGCGGGCAGTAGCGCTGGCGCATTGGCGAACGCGTTATGCGCGGTCAGCCAGGTGTATTCATTGAACGGTCTGTCGATATCGGTACCGCGCGGGTCAGCGGCCCAGGCGATGGGCGCCAGCGTGACGCCAAGCAGGGTGGCCAGCAATCGCTTCATACGCATCCTTGCGTCGTTTAGGGAGGGGTGAGGCCAGCTTACGGTCTTGTCCCTGGCTAGGAGGGTAGGGAAATGACTACATCCTTGTAGGAATCTATCGCTGGCAACCTGGGCAAAAGAATGATGCACGCTGGCCCAGGGTGACGACGCGGATGCTCGTGCCGCACACCTTGCACGCCTCGCCCGCCCGGCCGTAGGCGAAGAGTTCCTGGAAGAAATAGCCCGGTGCGCCGTCGGGCGCGAGGAAATCGCGTAGCGTTGTGCCACCGCGGGTAATGGCGTGGGCGAGGATGCGTTTGATTTCTCCGGCAAGCCGCACGTATCGCTCAAATGACACCTTGCCTGCCGCCCTGCGCGGGTCGATGCCGGCGGCAAACAACGCTTCACTGGCGTAGATATTGCCCACGCCGACGACCACGGCGTTATCCATGATGAAGGTCTTTACCGATGCGCTGCGTCCACGCGAGAGCTCGAACAGGCGCTCGCCATCGAACGCGTCGGTCAGCGGTTCGGGGCCGATGCCGTCGAGCAGTTCGTGCGTCTCGCCCGGCATCTGCCAAAGCAGCGCACCGAAGCGGCGAGGGTCGGTGAAGCGCAGGACCTTTCCCGTTTCAAAGGCGATGTCCACGTGGTCATGTTTTGCGATGGGCGTATCGGCCGGCAGCACGCGCAACATGCCGGACATGCCCAGGTGGAGCAGGGCGGTGCCAGCGCCTGTCTGCAGGAGCAGATACTTTGCGCGGCGGTCTACGCTGTCCACCACCTGACCTGGGAGCAGGGTCGATACTTCGGGTGGGATCGGCCAACGCAGGTCCGGCCGGCGCAGGACCACGCCGGTGACGCGATGGCCCTCGATATGCGGGGCGATACCGCGGCGGGTGGTTTCGACTTCGGGCAGCTCGGGCATAGTGCCAATGTGGGGTTTGGCGGGATCGCTCGCAAGCGCGACCCTACATGGGCTTGGTGGGCAAGGCCTGGGTTCGTGGGGCGCGGGGCATGGCCTGCGCCGGGATGAAGGCGATGCGGTCGCCCACGCGGGCATAACGCTGGCGCCCCAACGCTGCCAGGTCGCCGTATTCGATACGCGTGCCGTCCAGGGTGAGCACGGCCAGGGGAGGCGCCAGGCCCAACTTGGCCGGGTCGAAATCGGCTGCCGGCTTCCACTCCGTCACGGGTGTCTGTGCGAGTTGTGCGAGGTCGGCCGGGCGTCCCTGGTCATTGCCGGTCCATGCATTGGCTTGCCGCTCAAAGTGCTGCGGTGGCAAGCCTTTCATGGTGATATCGATCCGCTGCACGGCCGTCGGATCGATGGCTGTCAGTGTATGCGCGCTCGCCTCCGCGTCATCCGTGCGTAGCTGCCACGCGACGGCACCGATGAGCGCCATCAGGACGACGATGCCGATCATCCGGTTGCGCATGCTCAACGCCTCCGGCGACGCCAGGCGATGAATCCACCAGCCGCCAGGAGCAGGGCGGGCAGGGCAAAAAGGAAGCCGAACGTAAGCAGGTTCAGGCCATCCTGCGACACGGTCACGACGCGATCCGGCGCGCCGCGTGATGGCAGGTCCACCAGTACGTCATCGCCGAGCAGCCAGTTGAAGATGCGCTCACCCAGCGCGCGGTTGCCGCCATTGCCAACGTACGTGTTGGAAAGGAAATCACCGTCGCCGATCACGATGGCACGCTGTTCGCTCTTCACCGGGCTCGGGGAGAGGCGATTCAGCGCGAAGCCAAAGTCCAACGGTCCCTTCAGCTCACCGGCTTCCGGATGGAATGCAATGGTCGACGGCTTGTCGTTGTCGATGCCACCGAAAGCCGTCCAGCTGCGTTCGCCCGAGCGCAGGAACGGCACCACGGCCCAATCATGGTCCGAGACCTGGGCGAGCGCCGATGCCTGGGGAAACAGGGTCGTATCGCGGAAAGCGCGTGTGATCGCATGGAACGGATAGTCCGCCGCGACGACCAGTCGTGGATCCTGCACGTTCAAGGTACTGCCCTGGCCATCGACCAGGACGCCGGGGAGCACGCGCACACCCAGCACATCGGCAAGCGCACCCGTGCCGAGGTCTTCGTTGCCGGGCTCCGTGAGCCAAAGCAGGTTGCCGCCACCGCGCACGTAATCGACCAGGGCGCCCACCGCCTGGGGCGTGAGCGCTGCCGTGGGGCTCGCGAGCACCACCACATCGGTGTGCTCGGGCACGCCTTGGGTCTGGCTGAAATTAAGCGGCACCGCGCGCACACCGCGACGCTCCATCTGCTGCATGAAGGTGCCCAGGTCGGCGTTCGCGATGCCATCGGCCTGGCGTTCGCCGTCGCCCGTCACGAAGGCGATGATGCGTTCGCCGCCACGCGCAAGCCGCTCCAGTGCGTTCGACAGGTTGCGCTCGTTGATCGGGCTTTCGACGCGTTCCTCGCGGCCCTTGTAACGAACGATCAATGCGCCGTTGCCACTGATGCCAAGCTGGCGCGATGCCGCCGGATCCTTGTCGGGATCCACGAAAGCAAGGATCAGGTCGCTCTTTTCACGGCTGTAGCGTTCGATGATCGCGGCCGTCTGCTCGCGCAGCGGCCCGGTCGGTGAAAGGTAACCGACGACATCCACCGTGCCGGGGAGTTTGGAGAGCACGGCAACGCTTTCAGGGGCCAGGCTGGCGCGGGCGCCACGCGTCCAGTCTGCCGTCCACACGTGGCGAGAACTCAGGAAGCCGATGCAGCCGGCGGCGACGAACAGCCCGATGACGACGAGCCAGCGATCAAGGCGGCGCATTACTGGCGCTCCCGGTCGGCGCCAAGGCGGCGGGTGGCGAGCGTGAGCGACAGCGCGATGGCCAGGACGAACCAGACCAGGTCTTCCGAGGTCACCAGGCCGCGCAACAGGTTCTGCAAATGCGTCGCCATGGTGAGCCAGTTGAGGAAGCCCCCACTGACGCCGGCGGCTTGGGCGCCGCGGTCGATGGTCCATAGTGCCAGCGTAATGATCAGCGCCATGGCGGCAGCGATGGCCGGGAAGGCCGTGGCGGCGGAGCACGCGAGGCCGATGGCGGCCAGCGTGGCGAGCACGAGGGCGGTGCCGAGCGTCGCCGCCGCCAGCTTGCCCCAATCCGCCGTCGCGCTGAACCCGACCACGAGCGGCATGGCCAGGGTGACAAGCAGCCAGAGGCCAAGCCACGTCAGGACCGCAAGGTATTTGCCAGCCACGATGCGCCAGGGCGCCAGGCCGGTAGAGGCGAGCAGGGCAAGTGTGCCGGTGCGGCGCTCGCCCGCCAGCAGTGACATGGTCATCAGCGGCACCACCAGGAACGACAGCTTCACCAGCTCAGCCAGGAGCGGGATGGCCACGAGGTCGGTGAATCCCGGCGCATCGGCCACCGCCGCCAGCTTCACCTGCATGCCCAGGAACTGGCCCAGGCCGAGGACGAAGGTCCAGGCCAGCCAGGCAATGGTGAGCGCGGCCAGCGCCCACGCCAGCGGGCGCACCGCGAGGCGGCGGAGCTCCAGTCGGGTGACGGCGGCGAGACTCATGCGGCCGCTCCCGTAGCGATAGAAAAGAACGTGCTTTCGAGCGCCTTGCCACCGGCGTTGCCGCTGAGTGGTGCGTCGTGGCGCACACGGCCCTCGTGCAGAATCACGACGCGATCGCAGACGGCCGTCACTTCGGCGAGCACGTGGGTGGAGAGGATCACGGCGCTACCGGCGGCCGCTCGTTCGCGGATCACCTTGCGCAGTTCGCCCACCTGGACCGGATCCAGTGCGTTGGCGGGCTCATCCAGGATAAGCAGGGCAGGTTCGTGGACCAGGGCACACGCGAGACCTAGCCGTTGGCGCTGGCCTTGGGAAAGGACCCCAGCCAGCCGCTGGCGCAGTTCACCCAACTGCAGGCGTTCAATGATGCGAGTGGCCGCCGTGCGAGCATCCCGGCGCGAGGCCCCGCGCAGCGTCGCGAAGGCCTGCAAATGTTCGTCCACGTTGAGTTCGGGCCACATCGGGGCGCTTTCCGGTAGCCAGCCCACAAGGCGGCGGGCCATCCCGGGGTGGGACACGAAGTCGCGGCCATCAACCAGGATGGTGCCCGTATCGGGCTTCAGGGCGCCCGCCAACATCTGCAGGGTGGTCGATTTGCCGGCGCCATTGACGCCCAGCAGCCCCAGCACTTCACCCCGGTTCAGCGAGAAACTGACGTCGGTCACCGCCGCGCGGCCAGCCCGGCGGCGGGAAACGCCGGCGACATTCAGCAAAGCGGCATCGATCATGCGGCTAAATCGCCCAAAGTCGCGCAAAGCGCGGGAACCCGCAGGCATCGTGCCGGGCGGTCTTCACGTGGCTGAACAAGGCGGGTCGCAGTCATCCGGCGATTGTGCGGAAAGCGGCGCATTTCCCACAACCATGGGCTTCACAATTTGCCGCGATCCGTGCTGGTGGGTATGGAATGCCGGATATAGACTGCACAACTGTACATCCCCTTCACTGCCCAAGCGGTAACGACTCGATGTTCGACACGGTGCTCGACTTCCTGGCCAACGGCCTCACCCACGCGACGTGGGGCGAGATCGTGGTCTACATGCTCGTGGTCACCCAGCTCACCATCTTCACGGTGACGCTGTATTACCACCGTAGCGCCACCCATCGCGGCGTGGATTTTCACTGGACCCTCAACGGCTTCTTCCGTTTCTGGGGCTGGCTCACCACCGGCATGGTGGTGAAGGAGTGGGTTGCCATCCACCGCAAGCACCATGCGAAGGTCGAGACCGAGGAAGATCCGCACAGCCCGCAGATCTTCGGCATCAAGAAGGTGTTCCTCGACGGCGTGTCGTTGTATCGCGAGGCCAGCTACAACAAGGCCGACATGGAGAAGTACGGCCGCGGTACGCCGGATGACTGGTTTGAACGCAACGTGTTCGGCAAGCACCCGTACTGGGGGCCCGTGCTCATGGCCGTCATCGACCTTTCGCTGTTTGGCGTGATCGGCATGGCGCTGTGGGCCGTGCAGATGCTGTGGATTCCGTTCTGGGCGGCTGGCTTCGTCAACGGCATCGGCCACTGGTGGGGCTATCGCAACTTCGAAAGTAGCGACACGGCGACGAACATTTCGCCGTGGGGTTTCTGGATCGGTGGCGAAGAGCTGCACAACAACCATCATGCCTTCCCGAGCTCGGCCAAGTTCGCCCTGCGCAAGTGGGAGTTCGATATTGGCTGGACCATGATCTGCACGCTGCGTGCCGTGGGCCTCGCCAAGGTCCTGCGCGTGGCGCCTACGCTGAACATTCGCCCGAACGTGCACCTGCCTGACGCAGAAACGCTGAAGGGTGTGCTTACGCTGCGTTTCCAGGCCACCACCGACTACTACCGCAACGTCATCCTGCCGACCATGCGTGAAGAGGTGGAGCAGGCGGGTGATCGCATGAAGGCGATCCCGCGCCGTATGCGTCGTGCGCTGGCCGATGGCGGCCGCTGGCTGGATAACGATGCCCGCGAACGCATGCATGCCGCGCTGGCCAATCGCCCCGCGCTACAGACGGTGTGCGATTTCCGTGCCCGCCTGGTGGCACTGATGGAAGAGCGTGGTGCGGACAAGGCGCTCAGCGCCCTGCAACAGTGGATCCACGAAGCGGAAGAGAGCGGCATTCGTTCGCTGCAGCAATTCGCGCAGCGGCTGAAGGGCTATTCGGCGGTCGGTGCGTGAGGTAACGCACTCCGTTAGCCAGGTTAAGGCCCGCTTCGGCGGGCCTTTTCTTTGGTAGATATAGGGCGTAAGGCGTAAGTCGCCTGCTGCGCAGCCTGTAAGTCGGCCGTGATGCGGCCTGTTAATCGTCAGCAAAGTCGCGGACCTCATTCTTGCGAATCTACTGACGATTCACAGGCCACGCAGTGGCCGACTCACAGCCCGCAGTAGCGGGCGACTCACGCCCCTGCCCGCACGGAGGCGAAAAAAAACCCGCCTTGCGGCGGGTTCTTCGAAGATCAATTACTTGATCTTGCCTTCCTTGTAGATCACATGCTTGCGGACGACGGGATCGTACTTCTTGATCTCCATCTTTTCCGGCGTGTTCTTCTTGTTCTTGTCCGTGGTGTAGAAGTGCCCGGTACCCGCGGAGGAGATCAGGCGAATTTTATCGCGCTTGCCAGCCATTGTCGGACTCCTTAGATCTTCTCGCCACGGGCACGGAGGTCGGCCAGCACGGCTTCGATGCCGTTCTTGTCGATGGTGCGCAGGGCGTGGTTAGAAACGCGCAGCTTGACCCAACGGCCTTCGCTGGCGACCCAGAAGCGACGCTCGTGCAGGTTCGGCAACCAGCGGCGACGGGTCTTGTTGTTCGCATGCGAGACGTTGTTACCGGTCTGCACACCCTTATTGGTGACTTGGCATCTACGGGCCATGTGGCCTCCTTATAGATTCGGTTGGACCGCCCTTTGGCCAGGGTGGTGACGGCCCAGCAGCACGGCCCGTGGAAACAGGGGTGCCACGCGATGGCTGGAGATGGAGCGCTTCCGCCAGTTCGAGGCCCACATCGCGTGAAGGACCTGCCCGACAAAGCGGGTTGGCATAGGGAAGCCGGGCATTCTCCCAGATACCGGCCCCTTCACGCAAGCCGGATGTGCGCTTGCCCGGGTTGTGTGAAACAATCCCGGCTTTCGCGCCGCTGGCGTGAATCCTTACCCAACGACGCAATTTTCGAGGACCACACCCATGGCAGAGTTCAACGCCAACGGCCAGGCCGGCCAGCCCCAGCTCGTTCTGCAGAAGATCTACGTGAAGGATGCCTCCTTCGAAGCGCCCAATGCGCCGCAGATCTTCCAGGAAATGGGCGAGACCGAGGCCCAGCCCCAGGTCCAGCTGAACCTGGGCCACAAGGCCGTGGATCTCGGCAACGATCTGTTCGAAGTGGTGCTCTCGCTGACCCTGACCTGCGCCCTGGGCGAGCGCACCGCCTACCTGGCGGAAGTGCACCAGGCCGGTATCTTCGGCATCGCCGGCTTCACTGACGAAGACCGCGACGGCATCCTGGGCTCGTACTGCCCGAACCTGCTGTTCCCGTACGGCCGCCAGATGGTCTCGGCCATGATCCAGGAAGGTGGCTTCCCGCCGTTCCTCCTGCAGCCGATCAACTTCGATGCCCTGTACGCCGAGCAGCAGCGCCAGCAGGTCGAAGGCGCCGGTACCCATTCGCTCAACAGCTAAGCCGTGACCGCTCCTTCCCGACCCACCGTCGCCGTCCTCGGCGCCGGGTCCTGGGGCACCGCGCTGGCCGCGTTGCTGGCGCGCAATGACGTCCCCACGCGCCTGTGGGGACGTGACGCCGCTGCCCTGGCCGAGATGGCCGCGGCGCGGCGCAACCTGCGTTACCTGCCGGATCTGGATCTCCCGCCCGAGCTCTCGTACGAGGCCGACCTTGCCACCGTCCTGCGCGGCGCGGCGATCGTGCTCATCGTGGTGCCCAGCCACGCCTTTGCGTCGGTGCTCGACGAGATCATCCCGATGCTCGATCCGGGCGCCCGCATCTCCTGGGCTACCAAGGGTTTCGAGACAGGTACGGGGCGGTTCCTGCACGAACTGGTCAACGAAAAGCTCCCCGGCCACCCTGCCGCGGTGGTCACCGGGCCGTCGTTCGCCCGCGAGGTCACGGCGGGCCTGCCCAGCGCTGTCACGGTGCATGCCACCGATGAGGCGTTCGGCAAGGAACTGGCCGTGCTGCTGCATGCTCCGAATTTCCGTGCCTACACCGGCCACGACATCCTGGGTGCCGAGCTCGGTGGTGCCATGAAGAACGTGCTGGCGGTGGCCACCGGTGTGGCCGATGGCATGGAGCTGGGCCTGAACGCCCGCGCTGGCCTGATTACCCGAGGCATGAACGAGATGCTGCGCCTGGGCGTAGCGCTTGGCGCTCGCGCCGAGACCCTGATGGGCCTGGCCGGCCTGGGCGACCTGGTGCTGACCTGCACGGGCGATCTGTCCCGTAACCGTCGGCTGGGCCTGGCACTGGGCAAGGGCATTCCGCTGCAGGAAGCCATCCGCCAGATCGGCCAGGTGGTCGAAAGCGTGGTGACGGCCGATGAGGTGGACCGGCTCGCGGTCGCCCACGGCCTCGATCTGCCGATTTCCGCGGCCGTCCGCGATGTCCTCCACGGCAAGGTCACGCCGGAGGAAGGCGTGCGCCGCCTGATGGGCCGCGAGCAGAAGGCGGAATACCCGGTCGATCTGTTCGCCAACCGCCGGGGCTAGCCCCCGGACGCCACGCCGTTCGCTGAACCGGGCCGGTCCCGGGTAAAAAGTCCTACGGGCACGTCACGGTCCCTTTGCTAAGCTTCCTGTTTTGGTCGCGCAGGCGGGACCGACACGGATGCATCAACCGGACGAAAAGCGCAGGCGAAACGGGCCGGCAGGCGACCTGCCGGTGGCCTGGCAGCGGGCCATGGGCGGCATTGCGCCGGCGCCGGCCCCGGCGGCCGCCACGGATCGCACGGTCCTTGGTTTCTTCCTCGAAGGTGTAAACGACGACCACGAGCCCGCCGCGCGGCTGGATGTCGCCCCTGTCCTGCTCACGCTCAGCGAGGATGGCCGGTTCTCCCGGCCCCTGCCGCTGGATAGCCGGCACCTCCCCGAATCCGTTCTCAGCGTTGCCGAGAAGCGCCTTGCCGCCACGGTGCTGGGCTTGCCGCAAACCTTGCGCAAGAGCCGCAGTTACGCCCGTTTCGCTGGCCCGCTGGGCGACCAGCTGCTCACCGAGGTCCTGGATTCCGCGCCTTGTTTTTTCGGTGGCGTGGCGGGGCTGCGCCTGTCGCGCGGCGCACCCCATGCCTTGCGCTGGCGCTGGAATGTCGAGAAAGACGGCGGCCAGAAACTGCTTCCGGATGTCCCATCTAGCCAGCGGCTGTTCCGCGTCGGCACGCTGTGGTTCCTGGATGCCGAGCACGCGGAAGTGGGCCCGCTGGAAGGCGACCCGGCAGAAAGCGCGTGGCTGGACCTTCCGCCCCTGCCACCCGAAAGCACCGGTACGTTCGTGTCGGGCATGGGCTCGGCTGGCGTGGGTTCTCGCGTTCCCGCCCCGCAGGTGTTCGGCGAGATGCGCCGCGCGGAGGTATCGCCGCGCCCCGTGCTTACATTGCACGCGCTCACCCGCCACGCACGCCTGGCGGCCGGTACGCCGCCGCTGGCTTATGGCCGCCTGTCCTTCGACTACGCGGGCGAGCGCCTGCCCGGTCGTGGCGGCGAGCCGCTGGTGCGCCGTGTGCGCAACGGCGTGCTGCTGGAAATCACCCGCCGTCGTGCCGAAGAACTTGCCAGCATGGAGAGCCTGGAGACCGCCGGCCTCAACCCGGCGGTGGATACCGAGGGTCTGCCGTGGGACATGGCCGATACGCTCCCTGACGATGCGTGGCTGTTCCCAGGCAAGGGGTACGCGGGGGCGCTTGAAGTAAACACGCCGGCGCGCTGGCTCGCGCTGCGACCGAAACTGGAAGCCGATGGCTTCCTGCTCGATTACGCACCCAGCTTTCCGTTCGAAGTGCTGGAAGGCCCCGTGCACTGGTACGGCCAGGCTCGCGAAGACGATGCCGACCGCGCATTCGACCTGGAAATCGGCATCGAGGTGGAAGGCCGCCGGGTGAACCTGCTGCCCGCCGTGGCGCAGGCGCTCGCCGAACATCAGCTCAGCCTTAGCCCCCTGCCGGGCGAGGCCGAAGATTCCGTGTGGTACGCACCGGTGGATGATCGCCGCCGCGTGCCGGTTCGCCTGAAAGAACTGCGCGACCTGCTCGCGCCGCTGGCCGAATACCTCGAAAAGCCACGCCAGCAATTGCATCTGCCGCGCGTGCAGGCTGGCCGTCTTGAAGAACTGGTACAGGCACTGCCGAGCGGCGGTTCGTTCGAAGCACCGGAGCGGCTGCGCGGTTTCACCAAGCGCCTGCGCGATGCCGCGGAGCGCGCGAGCGATGCCGTGCCCGAACTGCTGCAGGCCGAGTTGCGTGGCTACCAGCGCGACGGCCTGCGCTGGATGAACGCACTCGCCGAAGCGGGCACCGGCGGTGTGCTCGCCGACGACATGGGCCTGGGCAAGACGCTGCAGCTCATAACCCACCTTCTCGCGCTGAAGGAGAGCGGCCAGCTCGAGGCGCCCGCGCTTGTCGTGGTGCCGACCAGCCTCGTGCCGAACTGGGTTTCCGAAGTGGCGCGCTTCGCACCGAGCTTGCGCCTGCTTGCCTTGCACGGCCCGCAGCGCGCCGAAACCTTCACGCGCATGGCGGAAAACGACGTCATCCTCACGACATACGCGCTGTTGCCACGCGACGTCGAGGCGCTGAAGAAGCAGCCGTTCTCGCTGGTGGTGCTCGATGAAGCGCAGCAGGTAAAGAACCCGCGTACGCAGGCACGTCGCGCGTTGCTTGCGTTGAAGATCCCGCGTTGCCTGTGTCTCACCGGCACGCCGCTGGAAAATCACCTGGGCGAGCTATGGTCGCAGATCGACCTGGCAGTGCCTGGGTTGCTCGGCGATGAAGGTGCGTTCCGCCGCCATTACCGCGCGCCGATTGAAAAACACCAGGACACCGCGGTGCAGGAACGCCTTAACCGGCGCATCGCCCCGTTCATCCTGCGCCGTACGAAGGCGCAGGTTGCGTCCGAACTGCCGGCCAAAACCGAGATTACCCGCCGCGTCGTCATGGAGCCGCGCCAGCGCGATCTGTACGAGAGCCTGCGCCTGTCGCTGGCTGAGGAACTGCGCGAGGTCATCGCGCAGCGCGGTATCGCCCACAGCGGTATCGTCGTGCTCGATGCGCTGCTGAAGCTGCGCCAGGTCTGCTGCGATCCGCGCCTGGTGAAACTGGAAGCCGCGCGCGGCGTGCGCGAATCGGCCAAGTTCGAACTGCTGATGGACATGCTGCCGGCGCTGCTTGCAGAAGGCCGCCGCGTACTGTTGTTCAGCCAGTTCACCGAGATGCTCAAGCTCATCGCCAGCGAGCTCGATCGCCGCCGCCTGAGCTACGTCACGCTCACCGGCGAAACACGCGACCGCGCGGAGCCCGTGCAGCGCTTCCAGGACGGTGAAGTGCCGCTGTTCCTGCTGTCGCTGAAAGCCGGCGGCGTCGGCCTTAACCTCACGGCGGCCGATACCGTAATCCACTACGACCCGTGGTGGAACCCGGCGGCCGAAGCGCAGGCCAGCGATCGCGCGCACCGCATCGGCCAGGACAAGCCGGTGTTCGTCTACCGCCTGATCACCGCAGGCACGGTGGAAGAGCGAATCGAGGAGCTGAAGGCCCGCAAGGCCGAACTCGCCGATGCAGTGCTTGAAGGTGGCGGCAGCCGCGAACGCCTGAGCTTCGACGAAAGCGACCTGGATGCGCTGCTCGCCCCGGCGAGCTGAAGAGGCTCGCCGCTTCGTGGGTGGGTCGCGCGCAAGCACACTCCTACGCGGGCATCGCGCGCTGCATACGCTCCTGTAGGAGCGCGCTTGCGCGCGATCAGTAGCTAGGTCAGCGGCGCAGCGGCGTACCGCCGGCTTCGACGATCGCCAGTGCCGCGCCACCGATGAGGCCCGGCTCCGGGTTCATGATGGCCTGGGTGGGCACGGCTTCCATGGTGTCGCGGAAGCGGCCCTTGGCTTCGAAGCGCTCGCGGAAATGCTTCTGGATCCACGGCAGCAGGATCGGGGTCATGCCGCCGGTCAGGTACACGCCATCCCATGCGCCCAGGGTCAGGACCAGGTCGCCAGCGACGCTGCCGAAGATGCCGGCGAAGGTTTCGACCGCGCGCAGGCACATCGGGCACGAGCCATCGGTGGCGCGCTTCGTGATGAGCTCGGGCGTGATGCCTTCTTCCGGCTTCTGGCCGGAGATTTCGCAGATGGCTTCGTACAGATTCTGCAGGCCGCCGCCGCTGATCAGGCGCTCGTTCGAGACGCGGCCGTAACGCAGGTTCAGTACCTTCAGGATCTCGATATCTTCGGCGCTATGCGCGGCGAAGCCAGCGTGGCCACCTTCGGTCTGCAGCACGCTGACCTTGTCGCCACGGATGAGCAGGCCGCCCACGCCGAGGCCGGTGCCCGGGCCGACGACGACGAAGGTCTGTTCTTCCTTCGCGCCAATGCGCGGCACGGCGGGGTTGCCCACGCGCATGAGCTCGGTGTTGCCCTTGTCATCGACCACCTTGTCCGGGCTCATCAACATCACCGCCATGGACTGCGCGGCGAAATCGTTGACCAGGTGGACCCATTCCAGGTCCAGCTCGGCAGCGAGCTTATGGGCGGAAATGGCCCACGGGTTGTTCGTGACCTTTACCGTCTCACCGTTATCGATACGGCCGGCGGCGGCGATGATGGCGCGCTGCGCCTCGTGCCCGGTTTCCTTGAAGTACTGCTTCGCGGCGTCGGCCAGCGAGGCGTAATCCTTCACGTGGTAGCACCGGATGCTTTCCTGGATAAGCGGCTGATCGGCTTCGGGATGGGCGATGCCAAACCGGACATTCGTGCCGCCGAGGTCGGCGAGCAGGGTCGGCGCCGCGGCGCTAACGTTGGCCATGATGGGAAACCTGTCGTGTCACGGAAGCCCGCAAGGGTGCCTCTTGCGGGGGCTGTCGTCTAGTGACGGTTTGCTCTTCACTCCGTTGACACGGCCGGGGAGTCCTGTATGGGGCCGTGGATCCGACACTTTGACGTAAACGATTACGTTGGCAGAATACCCCATCACCCAGTCCGATGGCAGGCCTTCGCCTGCCGGCCGGGTTCCTACCGGAGAGTTTTGATGGCAGCAGTCCGCCTCGACAAGGTGCGCAAGGTTTACCCCAACGGCCACGTCGCGCTGAAAGAAGCGAGCTTCGAGATCGCCGATGGCGAGCTGCTGGTGCTGGTGGGCCCTTCGGGCTGCGGCAAGACCACGCTGCTGCGCATGATCGCTGGCCTGGAGTCCATTTCCGGGGGCACGATGAGCATCGGCGATCGCGTAGTGAACGATGTGGCGCCGAAGGATCGCGACATCGCGATGGTGTTCCAGAACTACGCGCTTTACCCGCACATGACCGTTCGCGAGAACCTTGGGTTTGGTTTGCGGCTGCGTGGCGTCGACAAGGCCGAGATCGATAAGCGCGTCGCAACCGCCTCCGACATGCTCGGCCTGAACGAACGCCTGGACCATCGCCCCGCCGCGCTCTCGGGCGGGCAGCGCCAGCGCGTCGCGCTTGGCCGCGCGCTCGTGCGGGACCCATCGGTGTTCCTGCTCGACGAACCGCTGTCGAACCTCGATGCCAAGCTGCGCCTTTCCACGCGCGTGGAGATCGCCCGCATCCATCGCCGCGTTGGCGCGACCATGGTCTACGTCACCCACGACCAGATCGAAGCGATGACGCTGGGCCAGCGCATCGTGGTGTTGAACGGTGGTGTCATCCAGCAGCTCGATACGCCGATGAACCTGTACAACAAGCCGGCGAACCTTTTCGTGGCGGGTTTCCTTGGCAGCCCGGCCATGAACCTGTTCCACGGCACGCTGCGTCGCGAAGACGGGCTGCGCCTGGTCATGCCCGAAGGCAGCATCACCCTTGGCGTGGACTCGCCTGCCCTGGCGCCGTACCTCGACAAGCCGTTGATCGTGGGCCTGCGCCCCGAGGATCTGCTCACCGTCGCCGATCATGCCGGCATCGACGAGCGCTTGCGCGCCCATGTCGAAGTGGTGGAGCCGGTGGGTAACGAAGTGTTCCTCAACATGCGTCACGCCGGTGATGAACTCGTCTCGCGGGTACCGCCGCATTCGTCGATCCAGCCGGGTAGCGACGTCGGGTTGGGCTTCCACGCCGAACGCCTGCATTTCTTTGATCCCGAGACCGCGGCCCGTATCGAAGTGTGAGTATCGTCTCATATTGCGAATGCGAGCCATTCTCAATAAACTAGGCGGCGACCGCTCATGAAGAGGCGGCGAACGACTCCCCGATAACCCCGGCCGCCAGCCCGGAGGCACGTTCCTCCTTCGCAAGCTCCCGATACGCACCACCCCTGGGGTGGTGTGCCTAGCGAAGGACGATCCACGTGTTCACAACCCGGAAAAACCTCCTCGCCGCAGCCGTGGGCGCGGCGCTCCTCTGTGCCAGCGCCGCGCACGCAGCGGATGTACCTGCGGCGCCTATCGCCGCTACGACCACCGATGATCTGCCGCGCATCACCGTGACGGCCATCGGGTCGTCGCTGCGGTTCGACGTACCGGCCACGGTCACCGTCATCGATCGTCAAAAGATGGATCGCCACCTCGTGGCGACTATCCGTGACCTAGTGAAGTACGAGCCGGGTGTTTCCGTGGTGGGCACCGCCGGCCGTTGGGGCCTGGATAGCTACAACATCCGCGGTCTGGACGGTAACCGCGTCTCGATCCTTACCGACGGCGTGCCGGCGTCCAGTTCGTTCGGCTTCTCGACCACCGGCATGCGCGCGGGCCGCAGCTTCGTCGATCCGGACACGCTCAAGGCCGTGGAAATCACCCGTGGCCCGGCTTCCGCTTTGAATCCGTCGGATTCGCTCGGCGGCACGGTGCGCTACACCACGAAAGACCCGGCGGACTACCTGAAGGACGGCAAGGATACCTACGTGTCGGTGCGTGAGCGCTACGACAGTGCCGACCGTTCGCTCGGCACGTCGCTCACGCTGGCAGGCGGGCGGCCCGATAACGGCCTGGTGATCGTCGCGAACCACGTAGAAGGCCATGACCTCGGCAACAAGGGCGATGTCGCGACGCAGGACTACACCCGCACCCGCCCCGATCCGCTGACCCAGAACACCACCAGCATCCTGGCCAAGTACGTGCACGTGGCCGCCAGCGGTCGCGAAGATCGCATCACGGCGGATTTCTATCGCAACAACGTCGATACCAACGTGCTGAGCGCCGTCGGCCAGTCCGGGACGACGAAGCTTCTGACCGACACCGCTAACGACCGTGCGACCCGCCAGCGTGTCTCGGTGGGCCAGCGTTTCCCGACGATCGACATGGGGATCGCCGATACGCTCGAATGGGATGCGTACTGGCAGAAGTCGGAGACCGAATCGCAGACCCGCACGCTCGCCAACGTGCCGTCCCGCGCAGCGACCTACGACCGCCTGTACCTCAGCGACCTGCAGGAGAAGCTGTTCGGCGGGCACCTGAACCTCGGCAAGACGATCGATTCGGGCAGCGTGCAGCAGCACATCACGTATGGCCTCGAAGCCTCGCGCACCACGCCCACCGGCCAGCTGGGCGGGCAGGGCACCAACATCGCCACGGGCATCACGTCGAGCAGCTCACCGTACATGCCTGAAAACTATCCGCTGCGATTCTTCCCGCGCAACGACACCGACCGTTACGCGGTGTTCGCGCAGGACGATATCTCGCTCGTGGACGGTCGCCTGCACATCACCCCGGGCGTGCGCTGGGACCACTACGCATTCAAGCCGGACCAGAACGATCCGTACTACCAGAGCTCCTTCGTGCAGGAGGGCCTGGATGACGTGAAGAAGAACCGGTTCTCGCCCAAGCTGGGCGTGACCTGGGCCATGAATGAGAACATTGAGCTGTTCGGTAACTACAGCCAGGGCTTCCGTCCGCCGCTTTACAACGAACTTGCCGTTGCGTGGGGCACCGCGCGCCTGTACGGCATCGTGCCCAATGCGAACCTGAAGCCCGAAACCAGCAAGGGTATCGAGATCGGCGTACGCGGTAACGGCGAGCTGGGCTACTTCAGCGCCAGCGCCTACTACAACCGCTACCGCAACTTCATCTACGGGGGCTACACGCTGCCGCGCAGCGAGTGGCCGCAGTGGGCGATCAACCAGAACCTCCTGATCGTGATGCAGGCGGTGAACTTTCCCAAGGCCACCATCAAGGGTGTGGAAGCCTCGGGTGGCCTGATGCTCGGCGCGCTCAACGATGCCCTGGCCGGCTGGCGCGTGGAAGGTAATCTTGCCGCTTCCAAGGGCGACAAGAAGACCTATGAAGGCGGATGGTCGCCGCTCAACAGCGTCGATCCGCTCACTGCCTCGCTGGGTATCGCGTACGACGCGAAAACCTGGGGTGCCGAGCTGATTGGCAAGGGCGTGCAGCGCAAATCACGCCTGGACGACACGACGACGTTCCGTGCGCCCGGCTACGCCACGCTGGATCTCTACGCGCACTGGAAACCGTGGGAGCCGTTGGAGCTGATGGCTGGCGTGACCAATATCGCCGACCGCAAGTACTGGGATTGGGGCTCGCTGCATGGCGGCGTACTCACCAACGTGGCGACGGGCGGTGGCATCGACGATACCCAGGCACGCAATGCGCAGATTGAGCGGCTGACCATGCCCGGTCGCGCCCTCGTTGTTTCGGCCCGCTATACCTTCTGAAGGAGGCCTTGCCATGCAAGAGATCCAGACGGCCCCCGCGCCGCGAATCGATATTCCGGCGCTGCTCAATGGCTACCGCCGCCTGCGTGAAACCGAGCCCGGCCTGCGTGCCCGCGATGCCGCACAGCGCCTGGGCGTCAGCGAAGGCGCGCTGGTCGCGAGCCGCGTGGGGGATGGCGTGATTCGCCTGGAAGGCGAGTTGCCCGCCCTGATCCGCGAACTGCCAGCGCTTGGGCCGGTCATGGCACTCACGCGCAATGAATACTGCGTGCATGAGAAGACCGGCCAGTACGATCACATCGATATCGGCGGCACGATGGGTATCGTGCTCGCGGAAGATATCGACCTGCGCCTGTTCCTCCGTCACTGGCGTTTTGGCTTTGCCGTGAAGGAGGCCTCGCGTGGCCGTGAGCTCGAAAGCCTGCAGTTTTTCGACGGCGATGGAGCGGCGGTGCACAAGGTCTACCTGACCGAACACACCGATCGCGCCGCGTGGCGTGCGCTGCTGAACCGTTACACGGCAGCGGTACAGTCGCCACTGATCGATATCGTAAGCGTCGATGAGCCGCTTCCCGAGCGCCTGGCAGACGACGGCGTGGATGTGGACTCGTTGCGCGACCACTGGCGTGCGCTGCGTGATCCCCACGACTTCTTCGCCATGCTGAAGAAGCACAAGGTGACGCGTACCCAGGCGCTTCGCCTGGTCGGCGATGAGTTCGCTACCCGGGTGGACGACGGCGCGATCCGCACCGTGCTGGAGGGCGCCGCGGCGACGGGTGCACCGCTCATGGTGTTCGTGGGCTCGCCCGGCGTGGTGCAGATCCACACCGGGCCGGTGGGCAACATCATGATGGCCGGGCCATGGATCAACGTGATGGACCCGGGGTTCAACCTGCACCTGCGGACGGATGCGATCGTCAGCAGCTGGATCGTGAGGAAGCCAGTGCCCGAGGGCGTGGTTACATCGCTCGAGCTTTACGCCGCGGACGGAACGCAGATCGTGCAGATCTTCGGTAAGCGCAAACCGGGCGTGCCCGAGCGCGAAGACTGGCGTGCGCTGCTCGCCACCGTGGAGGTGGCGGCATGAACGTCCGTCGCACCCTGCTCGCGGCAACGGTCGCGCTGCTCACGCTTCCCGGTGTGGCGATGGCCGCCACACGCATCGTGTCGCTCGGTGGCGATGTCACGGAGACGATCTACGCGATCCATGCACAGGACCAGCTCGCCGCCGTCGACAGCACCAGTACGTGGCCCGAGGCAGCGCGCACGCTCCCGGACGTGGGCTACGTGCGCCAGTTGAGCGCCGAAGGCGTGCTCGCGCTCCGTCCGGACCTGATCCTCGCGACGCACGATGCCGGGCCGCCGACGGCGATGGAGCAGATCCGCGGTGCGGGTGTGCGCATCGAGACCTTGCCAGCCTCGCGCTCGCCGGAAGATATCGAGGCAAAGATTCGCCAGATCGGCGAACTCACGGGCCACCCGAAGGAAGCCGATGCGTTGGCCAACGACGTGGCGGCTCGCTTTGCGGCGCTCGCCAAATCGGTGGCGGCGATGGCAAACCATCCCCGCGCCGTGTACCTCATGTCGGCGGGGCACGGCAGCCCGATGGCAGCGGGCCACGATACCGCGGCGGATCGCGCGATCACGCTGGCGGGTGGCGTGAATGCCGCGGCGGAGGTACCGGGTTACAAGGCGGTATCGCCGGAAGCGCTGGTGGCAATGAAGCCCGATGCCATCCTGTTGATGAAAGAGCAGGAGCAGGCCGTCGGTGGCATCGACGGCGTGCTGCGCATGCCGGGTATCGTCGATACACCAGCGGGCAAGGCGAAGCGTATCTACTTCGTGGAAGGCCAGGCGTTGCTCGGATTCGGCCCGCGCACGGCCGAGAATGCGGCAGCGCTACAGGCACGCTGGGCGCACCCGTGAACAGCGTGGCAGCGTCGTTGCCACGGCGCCGCGCCAGCCGCCAGGCCCTGCTTGGCGCGCTGGCGTTACTGTTGTTGGCGACGGCGACCTGGAGCCTTACCCGGGGTGCCATGGCCATCTCGCCGGGCGATGTCGCGGGGGCCTTGCTGCGTTGGCTGACGGGTGCGCCCGCGCGCGGTGATGATCAGATCATCCTCGGCCTGCGCCTGCCACGCCTGTTGCTCGCCACCATGGTGGGCGCGGCGCTGGCGACCGGCGGCGGCACTATGCAGGGCCTGTTCCGCAACCCGCTCGCGGATCCCGGCCTCATCGGCGTCTCCGCGGGTGCGGCGCTCGGTGCGGTCGGCGCGATCGTGCTGGGTAGCCAATCGGGCTCCTGGCTTGTCGCCGCCTTTGCCTTCGTTGGCGGTCTTTTGGCGACCACCTTAGTCTTCCTGATCGGGCGCAGGCGCCCCGGGGTCGCCAATCTCCTTCTGGCGGGCGTGGCGATCAACGCCATCGCCATGGCGGGCGTGGGCTTGCTCACCTATCTCGCCAATGAAAACCAGCTGCGCGATCTCACCTACTGGTCGCTGGGCAGCCTGGGTGGCGCGAGCTGGTCACGGCTGGGCATCGTCGCACCATGGATCGTGCTGCCCTTGCTGCTCGTGCCGCGCGCGGCGGTGGCGCTGAATGCGCTCTTGCTTGGCGAAGGCGAAGCCGCGTTACTCGGCTTTCGCCCGGAGCGCCTGCAGCCGTTGCTCGTGGCCCTGGTCGCGCTGTCGGTCGGTGCGTCGGTCGCGTTCACCGGGGTCATTGGCTTTGTCGGGCTCGTCGTTCCGCACCTGTTGCGGATGACGTGCGGGCCGGATCATCGTTTTCTTCTTCCGGCGTCCGCGCTGGGTGGCGCGACGCTGCTGGTGGCCGCCGATGCCCTGGCACGTACCATCGTCGCACCCGGTGAATTGCCCATCGGCGTCCTGACCGCACTGGTCGGTGGCCCTTTCTTCCTATGGCTGCTGTTACGCCGGCGTGCGGGGGAGGCCTTGTCATGACCATGGCAAACAGTGGCGATCTGGTCGCCGAGGGCGTGTGCATCGTCCGCCAGGGGCGAACCATTGTTGGGCACGTGTCGTTGGCTGCATCGCCGGGGCGCCTGCTGGTGTTGGTAGGCCCCAACGGTGCGGGTAAGAGCACCCTGCTTGGGGCACTGGCCGGCCGCGTGCGACCCGATGCGGGGCAGGTGAGCCTGCATGGCCGGCCCTTGCCCGAGTGGGACCCCCGCGAGCTGGCCCGGCACCGCGCCATGCTCTCCCAACGCGTGGACCTGGCCTTCGGTTTCACGGCATGGGAAGTGGCCATGCTCGGCCGGAGTCCCCACGTACAGGACGCCGCGCGTGATGAGCGCATCGCTACCGCCGCCCTGCGCGCGGCCCACGCCTGGGAGCTGCGCGATCGCCGGTATACCGCGCTCTCCGGTGGCGAGCAGCAGCGCGTGCAGCTGGCCAGGGTACTGGCGCAGGTGTGGGAAGGTGGACGTTCGGGCGGCTGGCTCCTCCTCGACGAGCCCGAGGCCGGGCTGGATATTGCCCATCAGCACTTCATCCTGCGCCGGGCGCGTGCGTGTGCTGCGCTTGGCCTGGGCGTGATCGCCGTGCTGCACGACCTGAACCTGGCCGCGCGCTATGCGGATGAGGTGGCGGTACTGGCATCGGGCGCCCTCTTGCGCCATGGCCCACCGCAGGAAGCCCTGGATACCGCTTTGCTATCCGAGATCTACGGCATACCCCTGGGGCGGGCGTTCGGCATCGACGTCGCCTGAAGGCGCCTGCGACGACCTGACGCCCCGCCCGGCGCCCGGCGGGGCGTAAAATAGGCGGATCGCCACACGAACAGGCACGTCCCCATGACCTTTCCTGCTGTCCGTATGCGCCGCATGCGTCGCGACGCTTTCTCCCGCGCGCTGATGCGCGAAACCGTCCTCACCAGCGCCGACCTGATCATGGTTGCCTTCGTGGTGGATGGCGAAGGTGTCCGCCAGCCGGTGCCCTCCATGCCGGGCGTGGAGCGCCTGTCGATTGATGAACTGGTGAAGCTGGGCGCCGAATGCGTCGCCCTGGGCATCCCGGCGTTGGCGCTGTTTCCCTCGGTGGATAACTCGGTCAAGACCGAAGATGCCCGCGAGGCGTGGAATCCCGACGCACTGTTCCAGCGCGCCACGCGCGAGCTGAAGAAGCATTTCCCCGAGCTGGGCCTGATCGGCGACGTGGCGCTGGATCCGTATACGACCCACGGGCAGGATGGCCTGATCGACGCGGAGGGCTACGTCATGAACGAGCCCACGGTCGAGGCCCTGATCAAGATGTCGCTGGCGCAGGCCGCGGCCGGGATGGATTTCGTCGCACCCTCGGACATGATGGATGGCCGCATCGGTGCCATACGCGATGCCCTGGAGGCGGCAGGCTTTATCCACACCCGCATCCTTGCCTATTCGGCCAAGTACGCATCCAGCTTCTACGGCCCATTCCGCGATGCCGTCGGCTCGGCCGCCAACCTCGGCAAGGGTAACAAGCACACGTACCAGATGGACGTGGGCAACAGCGACGAGGCACTGCGCGAGGTTGAACTCGACCTGGCCGAAGGCGCCGATGCGGTGATGGTGAAGCCGGGCCTGCCGTACCTCGATATCGTGCGCCGCGTGAAGGAGACCTTCGGTGCGCCCACGTTCGTGTACCAGGTGAGCGGCGAGTACGCCATGATCAAGGCGGCCGCACAGAACGGGTGGCTGGATGAGAAAGCGGTGGTGCTCGAATCGCTGGTGGCGATGAAACGCGCGGGCGCCGACGCGATCCTCACCTATTTCGCGATCGACGTCGCACGCTGGCTCAAAGGCTGAACCCGCTCGCCGGCAGGCAGGTGTTTCGTCCAAACCGCGCGGGCATGCCCATGACATAATCCCGGACAGTATTTCGGGAGTCACGGGATGGACGGACATCATTTCCTCGAAACGGCGGTGGTCTTCCTGCTGGCGACGGTCATTGCCGTCCCGCTGACCAAGCGTTTCCGTCTCGGCGCCGTCCTCGGCTTCCTGCTCGCAGGCGTCATTATCGGCCCTTCGGTGCTGGGCCTGGTCAGCGATACGGCCGGCGTGGCCACCATCTCCGATTTCGGGGTGGTGCTGATGCTGTTCGTCATCGGCCTCGAACTATCGCCTTCGCGCCTGTGGGTCATGCGCCGCGCCGTGTTTGGCAGCGGCACGCTGCAGGTGATCGTGTGCGCGCTGGCGCTCGGCGCCATGGGCTATTACCTGTTCGGGCTCACCTGGAAGGCCGCGGTGATCGTCGGCGGCAGCCTTGCGCTTTCCTCCACGGCGTTTGGCCTGCAGATCCTTGCCGAGCGCAAGGAGGCGGGCATGGCCTATGGCCGCCAGGCGTTCGCCATCCTGCTGTTCCAGGACCTGGCCGCCATCCCGTTGATCGCCGCCGTGCCGTTGCTGGGCGGCGCGCTCGCGCGCGATACGCACGCCCCCGACATCATGAGCATCATGCGCGTGGTCGGCGCCATCATCGGCGTGATCATCGGTGGCCGCGTGGTGCTGCGCCACGTGTTCCGTTTCGTGGCGCGCGCCAAGAGCACGGAGGTCTCGACGGCCACGGCGTTGCTGGTGGTCATGGGTACGGCCTGGCTCATGGAGCTGGCGGGCATCTCGAGCACGCTGGGTGCCTTCCTTGCGGGCCTGCTGCTGGCGGATTCGGAATACCGGCATGAGCTTGAATCCAACATCGAGCCGTTCAAGGGCCTCCTGCTCGGCCTGTTCTTTATCAGCGTCGGCATGTCGGTCGACCTGCAGCTGCTGTACGCGAAGCCCTTGGTGGTGATCGCGCTGGTCGCCGCGCTGTTGGCGGTGAAGGCTATCCTTATCATGCCGCTGGGCAAGCTGGTCGGGGGGCTGAGCAATGCCGATTCGGTACGGCTGGCCGCGATATTGGCCAGCGGTGGCGAATTCGCCTTCGTCGTGCTCAACCTGGCGCAGCAGCAACACATCATCACCGAGCCGCAGCGTGGCCTGATGGTCATGACGATTTCGCTTTCGATGGCCTTGACGCCCTTGCTAGTGCTGCTTGCCGCGCGGCTCGTCCATGAGCGCGCACGCAAGCCGGACCGCGAATTCGACCAGATCGAAACCGATGCGCCGCGCGTCATCATCGCGGGCTTCGGTCGCATGGGCCAGATCGTCGCCCGTGTGCTGCGCGCGCAGGGCATCCAGTTCGTTGCGCTGGAAAGTTCGGTGGAGCAGGTGGAGACATCGCGCCGCTTCGGTGGTACGTCCCTGTTCTTTGGTGATCCCGGCCGCCCGGAGATGCTGCGCGCCGCGCAGGCGGACAAAGCCGAAGTGTTCGTGCTGGCCACGGATGACCCGGAAGCCAACCTGCGCACGGCACGCCTGGTTCGCCGCCAGTTCCCGCACCTGAAAATCGTGGCGCGTGCGCGTAATCGCCAGCACGTGTTCCGCCTGATGGATATCGGCGTGGAAGATCCGGTGCGCGAGACGTTCTACTCCAGCCTGATGATGACTCGCCATGTGCTGGAGGCGCTGGACATGGCGCCGGAGGTGGTCGAAGCGCGCATCGCCCGCTTCCGCAAGCTCGACGAGCAGGTGCTGCGCTCGCAGTACCTGGTGTACGACGACGATGCCGCGCTGATCCAGAGCTCCAAGGAAGCGCTGAACGACCTGCAGCACCTCTTCGAGGCCGATGCCGCCGAAGAACGCGAACGCGCCGAAGAAAAATAACGCAAGGCGCCCTTGCAGGGGCGCGCTTGCGCGCGATGCTCCTATTCGGGCTGCGCCGGCTGCCGCAACGTCTGCCTCACGCTGGGAATGGCGTTCGCCCGCACCCCCAGCTCGTGCGCAATGTCCACATACCCAATATGCCGCGCTACATCCGCCGCCGTACGACCAAAGGCATCCGCAGCGTTGCGGTTCGCGCCACGGTGCAACAGCACGCGTGCAGGCGGTAGCAGCGCGTGCATGGCACTGGCATGCAGTGCGCTTACGCCGCGGTGATCCGCATGCTCCATCGTCGCGCCGGCATCGAGCAGCACGGGTACCAGCGCGCCAAGGTGGGTAGCATCCGCCGTAGCGCCAGGACGCATGTGCGACCCCAGCAGCAGAAGCAATGGCGTCGCGCCATCCTTGTCAGCCTTGTTCACGTCGGCACCCTTGCCGATCACCATGTCGAGCAGGCGGCGCGCACGCAGGCTGTCGCTGCTGCCAAAGCAGTACTGTGCGGCGGCATGCAGTGCAGTGTGGCCGTGCGCATCCTCTGCGTTGGCATCCGCGCCGGCGGTAAGCAGCCGCTCCACGATCTCGGGGTAGCCGAGTGCGGCGGCGATCATCAGGGCCGTGGTATCGCCAGGCAGGCGTTGGTCGGCGGCAACGCCGCGCGCCAGCAGGAGTTCGATCACCGATTCACGGCGCGCATTGACCGCCGCTGCCAGCGGGGTCACGCCGGACGCGGCACTGGTCACCGGGTTGGCTCCGGCATCCATGAGGTGGGCGACGACATCGGCCTGCCCCGCGCCGGCGGCGCGCAGCAGGGCGGTGGCGCCTTGTGCATCGCGTGTATCCACATCGAACCCGAGTTCCAGCAGGCGGTCGATGGCCTGCATGTCCCCCACGGCGGCCGCGGCGGGCAGGTCGGCGGCGGTTAGCGGGCGGCCCGGCAAGGGCCACTGTGGCCAGCTGAGCCAGCGCTCGACATCGCCGTGACCAATGCCCAGGCCATAGGGGGTCTCGCCGTTAACGTCGGCCGCTTCAGGGTTAGCGCCGTTAGCCACCAGCAAGCGAACGAGAGGGAGCGCATCCCCACCATGCTCGAGCGCGGCATGCAGTGGCGTTCGGCCACCGGCATCGCGCACGTTGGGATCGAGGCCGCGTGCGAGCAGCGCACCAAGCAACCGCGAGCAGCCGGTGGCGGCGGCCATATGCATCGGCGTGCGGCCGCGCGCATCGGCGCCGAACGGATCGGCGCCGGCTTCCAGCATGGCCAGCGCAAGGCGCTCATCCGCCCCGTCAAGGCGGCAGATGGCCTGGCCCAGGAGCCCTGCGCCAGCCGGGCTGGCGCCAGCACGCATGAGTTGCAGCAGCGCATCCGCCGATTGCGGCAACTGGGGTAGTAGCGCATCGAAAAGGCGTCGGCCAAGCACGTCGCCCGTCTCATCCGCCGGCGGCGCAAGGCGTGCCTCGGCGGCCAAGCCATGATCGAAAAGCCACGCCCGTGCCGCATCGAAGCCGGGGCCGGCAAGGTCGATGTACATCGCCGCGAGCTCATGTACGGGCCATTCGCGCACTTTCGCCGCGAACGTGGAAGCGACGGCCCAGTGACCGAAGCGAAGCGCATCGTGCAGGTGTAGCGGCGAATCCGCGCCAGCCTCGGGCAACACCGATTCGCTCAGGGAGGTCGGCAGCGGCGTTTCAGGATCGAGCAACGCGACGAAGTCCCAACGCCCCCCGGCCGTGGCGTGGTCGAGCGGACTGCGGCCGTCCGCGCCGATATCCTTTGCCTGTGCGCCGATAGCGAGCAGGGCCCGAACGGTTGCAGCCTGGGCGCGCGGCGACTGGCAGGCGAGGGTGAGTGCATCGCGGCCGTGGCCATCGCGGGGCGAGGCATCGGCCTGGTTATCGGCCAGCATCTGCACAATGCCGGCGGCGCCCGCACGTGCAGCTTCCATCAGCGCCGTCGTCCCGTGGCGATCGGCCAGGTTCGGGTTGGCGTGGGCCTGCAGCAACGCGCGCGCGACCTGCTCGTGCCCCTCGGCGGCGGCCGCGATCAGCGCGGTACGGCCATGCGCGTTGGCCGCGTTCACCGGGGCCTTGTGCCGAAGCAGGATCTTGACGCCCTCGGCATCGTCATCCGTGATGCTGGCGGCGGCGACGAGCGCGGGTTCCGCGCCCACCGGTGCCGGCTTCGCACCGTGTTCAAGGAGGAACCGTGCCAGCGCCCAATTGGCGGCGCGGCATGCGATGGCCAGGGGCGTTTCGCCGGCGGCATTTACCGCATCGACCGGCGCGCCAGCATCGAGCAGCATGGCCGCGACCATTGGCTCGGCGCTGAGCACCGCGCCGTGCAGGGCGGTGTTGCCCTCTGCATCGGTGGCCGAGGCATTCGCGCCGTTGGAGAGCAGGGTGAGAACGGCATCCGGGCGACCGTGCCAGCTATCGCGGCAGGCGGCGAGCAGGGCGGTGACACCGTGGTGCGGTCGGTCTACTTCTGCGCCGCGCGCGATGAGTGCGCGCAGGAGCCGTGTATCCGCCGAGAGCGCCGCGAGCGTGAGCACGGGGCGCTGGTCACGATCGCCCGGTTCGGCCGGGGTGTTCGGGTTGGCTCCGGCTTCGACCAGGGCGACCGCACGGGCGACATCGGCCGCGCGGATCGCGGCCAGCAGGGCGCCGTCACGAATTTCAGGCTGCTGCTCTTCCGTGGAAAGCTGCGGAATGGGCGTGGGGGTCGGCACCCTGTGGGCATCGTTCAAGGCCGGCTCACGACGGGTATCCGCGCGTGCGGTGCGCAGATGGCCGCGGCGATCACAGAGCAAGGCGCGCAGGGTGCGGTTGGCGATGAGCAGCGAGCAAGCGGGCAACACCACGACGCCATAGATCGCCAGTGCGGCGATACGCATCTCGGAGGGAAGTACGCCATACAGCCCGGATAGCGCGACGGCACAGAAGGCCAGCACGAGCAGGCCCAGTGCCGCCGGGAGGAAATGCGTGAAAAAGCGCTCCTCGGCCGACAGGTGCCTCCCAAAGCTGAGCGAGCGGGCCATGGCCGTGAAGATCCATGAGCCATCGCCGCTGCTTTCCGGGTAGGCGTCATCCCACAGGTACACCAGGCCAAACGCGGGCCACATGCGCCACAGCACGCCGAACGCCACGACCAGCGAGGCGGCGAGGAGCAGTGCGGCACCCAGGCTGGGTGCCTGGGTGAGCTTGAGCAGCGGCCAGGCCACCAGCACGAACACCACGAAGGTGTAGATCGTGAACATCACCACGTAAGCGGAGCCCCGGCGCAGGGCGGTCCGCAGGTACGTGGGCTCCGGATCGAAACCGATGGCGTGGCATACCGCGGCCATGCCCAGCGCGTTGGCGAGCAGCAGCGGGATCAGGGCGAGCGGTGAGGCGGAAAGGCCAGCACACGCGACAGCGGCAAGGGCGGGCAGGAACCAGGGCAGCGCCTTGATCAGCGGCGGTCGACGTCGTTTGGGATTGGCCATGCGCGCGAGTATACGGACCACGCCACGCCTGCGCGGTAACCCTGTGTTAACCCGGGCTCGACGTTTCCGGAATGCGCGGTTTCGGCCAGGTCAGGCCCTGACGAGCGATGCGTCCGGGTCGATCTCTCGGTTCAGGTTGGGCTGGTTGCAAACGCTCAGGGTTTCATTCGGTGGCGCTTGCAGGTGCCAGCCCTGCCCACCCAACGAAGCGAGGACTTTCTCAGTGTCCTCGTGCGGGAGCTTCCGCTGCGGGGTGAGTTCCACTTCAAGCACGAAGCGCAGTTCGCCGAGCAATAGCACGAGCGGCTCGGGAAGCACATCGAAGCCTTCCCGGCGGGCGAGCCAGACGTAGGTATCGGGTTTGCGCAGGCTGGCGTAGACGTAGCAGTGCATGACGGCAGGTCTCGCGGCGGCGTGGCGTTCCAGTCTACCGGATCCGCCGTCGGGACGAGGGGAGAATCTGTGGCCTGTTTCAGGTTTGTTGCACCTGCACTTGCAAAATCTTCGTCAACTCGTCCAGAGTTCGACCCCAGATTGTTAAACGCGCGTATGAAAACGGCTAAGTTTTGCGTTTTCCGCCCCGTTCGATCCCCGTCAGAACAATAAGCAGGAGCCGCTCCGCATGCAGATGAAACTTCACACCCGCCCGCTGGCCATCGCGGCCCTCTCGCTGGCCATCGCCGGCGCGATCGTGGCCCCGCAGGCTGCCCACGCCAGCGCGTTCCAGCTGAAGGAAAACAGCGCCAAGGCGCTCGGCCGCGCGTTCGCCGGCTCGGCCGCCGCGGGTGACGATGCCTCGGTTATCGTGAACAACCCGGCTGCCATGTCCATGCTGGAAGGCAACACCTTCCAGGCCGACGTCACCGGCATCAACTTCAGCACCAAGTTCCATGGCACCGCCACCGATGCCCAGGGTCGCCCGATCTCTGGCGGCAACGGCGGCGATGCAGGCACCACCATCCCGGTGCCGGCGTTCTACATCGCATCCAAGGTCAGCGATCGCTGGCACATCGGCCTGGGCCTCACCGCCCCGTTCGGCTTCAAGACCGACTACGACGCCGACTGGAAGGGCCGCTACAACGCCATCAAGTCCGACTTCAAGTCGTACGACGCCACGCTGTCGGCCTCGTTCGACGTGACCGACGATTTCGCGATCGGCGCCAGCTTCATCGCGCAGAAGACCACCGCTGAACTCACCAGCGCCGTGAACTACAACAGCGCCGCCCTGGGCGTGCTGCAGCAGGGTATCGCTGCTGGCGCCATCCCGGTGCAGGCTGCGGCGCAGTACGCCGGCCTCATCAACACCGTCGTGCCGCGTGGCACCGACGGCGTCGCCAAGATCAAGGGTGACGACTGGGCCTACGGCTGGCAGCTCGGCGGCCTGTGGAAGCTCACCGCGCAGGATCGCATCGCGCTGAACTACCGCAGCGCCATCAAGCACCACCTGGAAGGCACCGGTAACTTCACCGTGCCGGCCAACGTCAGCGCGCTGCTTTCGAACCCGGCAATTTCCAGCCTGTTCCAGGGCCAGCCGCCGTTCACGCACACCGATGGCACCGCGGGCTTCGAAACCCCGGCCGTGGCCACGGCCAGCTTCTGGCACCAGGACCAGAAGTTCGGCTTCGGTATCGATGCCTCGTGGACCAAGTGGGATTCGTTCAAGAACCTCACGGTGAACTACTCCAACCCGAACCAGCCGCCGACGACGGAAGTCTACGACTGGCGTAACACGTGGTTCGTGTCGGTCGGTGGCGAGTACTACGTCAACGACAAGTTCACCCTGCGTGGCGGTGTCGCTGTCGATACCACCCCGACCTACGCCGACACCCGCTCGCCGCGCGTGCCGGATTCGACCCGCAAGTGGCTCGCCTTCGGTATGGGCTACAAGGTGTCGGAGAAGTTCGAGATCAACGCCGGCTACGCCCACATCTTCGTCAACAAGGCGCACATGAACGGCGTCGAGAGCGCCACCGGGGATACGCTGGTCGGCGAGAACGACGACAAGGGCAACCTGCTCAGCCTGTCGGCCAAGTACCAGTTCTGATCGCTTAACGCGAACAGGCACTGAAAAAAAACCTCCCCGGCGACGGGGAGGTTTTTTTTATGCCTTCCGTAGGAGCCCACCCTGTGGGCGATATCCTTTGCGATGACGCCGCAGGACCTGCCGCTCGTCCGCGACCGCCGTCGCCCACAGGGTGGGCTCCTACAATCAGTAAGCGTATTCGCTGAAGACAGGATCCACGCTGCCGTTCCAGTTGCCATGGAACTGCTCGAGCTTCGTATCGGCCTGGGTCTTGCCCGAGAGCGCGATCTCCAGCAGTGGCTCGAGGTAGATCGATTCATCCGCACCACGGTTGCTGCGCACGTTGCGGCGCTTCAGGCCGTGATCGGCGATCTTTAGTGCTTCGAGCGACAGCTCACGCACCGTGTGGTCGCGGAACTTCAGGTGCAGCGCTTCCTTCGGCACACCATCACGCAGCGCGTGACGCTCGGCCTTGCTGAAATCCTTCACCAGGTCCCATGCCGCATCGAGTGCGACATCGTCGTATAGCAGGCCCACCCAGAAGGCGGGCAGGGCGCACAGCTGGTTCCACGGGCTGGCATCGGCGCCGCGCATTTCCAGGTACTGCTTCAGGCGTACTTCCGGGAAGGCCGTGGTGAGGTGGTCGGCCCAATCCTTCATGGTGGGTTTCACGCCCGGCAGTTCGGTGAGCTCGCCACGCATGAATTTGCGGAAATCCTTGCCGGACAGATCGATGTACTTGCCATCGCGGTAGCTGAAGTACATCGGCACACCGAGGATGTAATCCACGTAGCGCTCGTAGCCAAAGCCATCCTCGAACACGAAATCGAGCATGCCGGTGCGGTCGGCGTCCGTATCGGTCCACACCTGCGAGCGGAACGACTTGAAGCCGTTCGGCTTGCCCTCGGTGAAGGGTGAGTTGGCGAAGAGCGCGGTGGCGATCGGCTGCAGCGCCAGCGCGACGCGGAACTTCTTCACCATGTCCGCTTCGGTGGCGTAATCCAGGTTCACCTGCACGGTGCAGGTGCGGGTCATCATGTCCAGGCCGAGCGAGCCGACCTTGGGCATGTACTCGCGCATGATCTTGTAGCGGCCCTTTGGCATCCACGGCATCTGGTCGCGGCGCCATTTGGGCTGGAAGCCCATGCCGAGGAAGCCGATGCCGAATTCGTCGGCCACCGAGCGCACTTCCTTCAGGTGGTTGCTGACTTCGTCGCAGGTCTGGTGGATCGACTCCAGCGGTGCGCCAGAGAGCTCCAGCTGGCCGGCCGGCTCAAGGGTGATGTTGGCCTTGCCCTTCGACAGCGCGACCGGCGTATCGCCTTCACGGGCGATATCCCAGTCGTAGCGCTCAGCCAGGCCCTCGAGGATGGCACGGATGCCGGGGCGCTTGCCCTCGAACGGCGGTGGGGTCAGGTCATCGGTATAGAAGCCGAACTTCTCGTGCTCGGTGCCGATGCGCCAGGCGTCGCGCGGCTTTTCGCCCTCGGCGAGGTAGGCGACCAGGTCGTGGCGGTCACCGATGGGCGTGCTCTTGGCGGCGCTGGGAATGGACACAAAACTTCCTTGGCAGTGGACGGCAGGGGCCGTAGCCGCCCCACATGGGGGCGCATGCCGCCCGGGAAAAGGTGTCATGCCCGCGGCGGAGCGTAACAAAACCCGGTCACTGCCGTGCGAGCGCCGGGCAAGAAAAAGGCCGCCCCGAGGGGCGGCCTTTCGTCTGTGCCATTACTGGACTTCAGCGCTTCATCGAGTTGAAGAACTCGTCGTTCGACTTGGTGTTCTTCATCTTGTCGAGCATGAACTCCATCGCAGCCAGCTCGTCCATCGGGTGAAGGAGCTTGCGCAGGATCCAGATCTTCGCGAGCAGGTCCGGATCGATCAGCAGATCCTCGCGGCGGGTGCCGGAGCGGTTGATGTCGATGGCCGGGTAGACGCGCTTCTCGGAGATGCGGCGGGACAGGTGCACTTCCATGTTGCCGGTGCCCTTGAACTCCTCGTAGATCACCTCGTCCATCTTGGAACCGGTGTCCGTCAGCGCCGTGGCGATGATGGTGAGGCTGCCGCCTTCTTCGACGTTACGCGCCGCACCGAAGAAGCGCTTGGGGCGCTGCAGGGCGTTGGCATCCACGCCGCCGGTGAGCACCTTGCCGGAGCTGGGCACCACGGTGTTATACGCGCGGGCCAGGCGGGTGATCGAATCGAGCAGGATCACCACATCCTTCTTGTGCTCGACCAGGCGCTTGGCGCGCTCGATCACCATCTCGGCGACCTGCACGTGGCGCACGGCCGGTTCATCGAAGGTGGAGCTGATGACCTCGGCCCGGACGGTGCGGGCGATTTCCGTGACTTCTTCCGGGCGCTCATCGATCAGCAGCATGATCAGGTGAACGTCGGGGTGGTTGTACTGGATGGCCTGCGCGATGTTCTGCAGCATCATCGTCTTACCCGACTTGGGCTGGGAGACGATAAGGCCGCGCTGGCCACGGCCGATCGGCGCCACCAGGTCGAGGATGCGGCCGGTGATGTCTTCGGTGGAGCCGTTGCCACGCTCGAGCTTGAACGCCTTGCGCGGGAACAGTGGGGTCAGGTTTTCGAACAGCAGCTTGTTCTTCGACGCTTCCGGCGGATCGCCGTTGATGTCGTCCACCTTGAGCATGGCGAAGTAACGCTCGCCTTCCTTCGGGTGGCGCACGCGTCCGGTGATGTAATCGCCGGTGCGCAGGTTGAAACGGCGGATCTGGCTGGGCGAGACGTAGATGTCGTCGGGACCGGCCAGGTAGGACTCATCGGCGGAACGCAGGAAGCCGAAGCCGTCCTGGAGGATTTCGAGCACGCCCTCGGCCCAGATGCCACCGCCGGAGCGGGCATGCGCCTTGAGGATGCTGAACACGACATCCTGCTTGCGCTGGCGGGCCACGCCCTCGCGGATACCCAGCGATTCGGCGAATTCGAGGAGCTGGATGGAATTCTTGCGCTTGAGCTCGGTCAGGTTGATCAGGCGATCGTTGCTGCCGGCATCGGCGTTCTCGTCGTCATCGACGGGGTAGCCGTTGTTGTTGCGCTGGTGCTGGTAGTTGCCACCACCGTTGCCACCACCGCCGCCCTGGCGCTGCTGGTTGTTGTTGCGGTCGTTGCGGTCGTTGCGGCGGCGACGGCCGCGGCCTTCGCGTTCGCGGCGATCGCCGCCCTGGTTGCCCTGGCCACCCTGGTTCGGGTTCTGGCCCTGGCCGCCTTGATTCGGATTCTGGCCGCCTTCGCGGCCTTCCTGCGGCTGGCGCGCTTCGGCAGCCGGCGGGTTATTGAGCTGAAGCTCAGCCTGGGGTGCCGGCACGGGGGGCAACGGCGGTGGCGGAGGGGGAGCGGGGGCCGGTGCGGGAGCCGGCGCCGGGGCGCTCGTCTCTACCGCGGCGGCAGGGGCCGTCGGCGCCTTGCGGCGCGTACGCGGACGCGGTTCGGTCGCAGGCTGGTCGCCGGCGCCCTTGGCGTCGATGGAGTCTTTGGTTTCGATATCGGACACGGGCAAACCTCACGGGGCGCCGTTGGAAGAAAGAGGTGGGAGGGTTCGCGGCTGGGGGGACAGCGGGGTGTCCCGGGGCGAACGCCTAGAGCCTAGCATCGCGTGAGGCGCAAGGTAAAGCGCCTCACGCGGTGGCTCGAGAAGATGACGCGTTGTCGCTTAGATGGACTTGTCGATGAACTGGGCGAGCACGCCCTTGTTCACGGCACCGACCTGGGTGCCGGCAACCTTGCCATCCTTGAACACCATGAGGGTGGGGATGCCACGGATGCCGAACTGGCGCGGGGTCTGCTGGTTTTCGTCGATGTTGATCTTCACGATCTTCACCTTGCCCTGGTACTCATCCGCCAGCTGCTCGAGGGCGGGGGCAATCGCCTTGCAGGGGCCGCACCATTCCGCCCAGAAATCGAGCAGGACAGGGGTGTCGGATTCAAGGACGTCCTTCGAGAAGGCGGCGTCGCTCGTGTGGGTGATCTTGTCGCTCACCGTGGTCTCCAAATCGGGTGTTAAGGGGAGTTGACGACCGTGACGCTGGCATCGGCTACACTTAGGAGCCCCATGTCGCGGGTCCAACCGGAACCGAAGGTCTTGGCCATTGCAGCCGGTGGCCCTCATTCCACCCGAACTAGGGGCGCGATTCAAGCGATTCAAGGTGCCAGCGGATGGTTTCCGTTGACATAGGTAAACCGGTTCGAGCAGCCGGTTCAGCTATGCCAGCGGGAGCTGTCGGGCCTGGTACTTCCGCCTCCGGCCAACGTGCGCCGGGCGCGTCGACACGCCGCCGGGCTGGCAACCGGGGGCCTTGCGACCCTCCCGCTGGCGCCGGCCGGATCAACCACCCGTCCCGTGGTGCATTCCTTGCCGCAGGGACGGCGCCGCGTACCCGCGGCGCAAGCTTCCAGGCCCATCATGTCCCAGACCGTACTTACCGACGTCTTTTACGAAAACCTCGAGCTCCATCCCCTGCTGCAGCAGGGCCTCGCCACCGTCGGCATCACCCGCTGCACGCCCATCCAGGCGCTGACCCTCCCGGTCGCCCTGACCGGCCGCGATGTCGCGGGCCAGGCCCAGACCGGCACCGGCAAGACCTTCGCCTTCCTCGTGGCCCTTATGGACCGCCTGCTGAAGAACCCGGCCGCCCCGGGGCGCAAGGATTCTGACCCGCGCGCCCTCATCATCGCGCCCACCCGCGAACTCGCCATCCAGATCGAGAAGGATTTCCAGACGATCGGCAAGGCCACCGGCCTGCGTAGCGCCCTGATCTATGGTGGCGTGGATTACGACAAGCAGCGCCAGCAGCTGCGCGACGGTTGCGACATCATCATCGCCACCCCCGGCCGCCTGCTCGATTACTACAAGCAGGATGTGTTCGGCTTTGGCAGCGTCGAAGTGATGGTCATCGACGAAGCCGACCGCATGTTCGACCTGGGCTTCATCAAGGATGTGCGCTTCATCTTCCGCCGTCTGCCGGCCCGCGAGAAGCGCCAGGTGCTGTTGTTCTCGGCCACCCTGAGCCACCGCGTGCTGGAGCTGGCCTACGAGCACATGCACGAGGCCGAAAAACTGGTGGTGGAGACCGAAAACGTCACCGCCGACCGCGTCCGCCAGGTGGTCTACTTCCCCTCCAAGGAAGAAAAGATGCCGCTGCTGCTCAACCTGCTCGAGGAGAGCAAGGCCGAGCGCAGCATCATCTTCGTGAACACCAAGGCCGCGGCCGAGCGCATCACCGATCGCCTCAAGCGCCACAATTTCCGCGTGGGCGCCATCTCGGGCGACGTGCCGCAGGTCAAGCGCCAGAAGTTGCTGCAGCGTTTCCAGGATGGCCAGATCGACATGCTGGTCGCCACCGATGTGGCGGCGCGCGGCCTGCACATCCCGGCTGTGAGCCACGTGTTCAACTACGACCTGCCGCAGGATGCCGAAGACTACGTGCACCGCATCGGCCGTACCGCCCGCCTGGGTGCCGAAGGCGATGCCATCAGCTTCGCCTGCGACCTGTACGCGATGGGCCTGCCGGACATCGAGACCTACATCAACCAAAAGATCCCGACGGCGTCGATCGATGCGCGGCTGCTGGTGATGCCGGCCCCTCGCCCGCGCGCCGATGGCGTGCAGGACGAGGTGGATGATCCGAACGACACCGGCGGCCATATTCCGACCCGCGGCGCGCCGCCGGAGAAGAGTGGTCGTGGCGGCCGTGGCGGTCGCGATGGCCAGCGCTCCGGTTCGCGCTCGGGCTCGGGCTCGGGTGAGCGATCGGGCAATCGCGAGCGCCGTCCCCGCCAGGACAAGCCGGCCGGTGGCTCGACCGAAGTGCCGGTGAAGACCGTGGTGGTGGCCGAGACGGTGGCCGAACTGCCCGCCGCCGCCGAAGCCATGGCTGCCGATTCGGCACCCAAGAAGCGGCGCCGTCGTGGCGGTCGTGGCCGTGGCCGTCGTGAGGGTGGCGAAGGTGCGCCGCCGGTCCGGATCCAGGACGCCAATACCTCCGCCACCCCGCGCCCGGCGGGTGCGGATGGTGCGACGGCGAACGGCAGCCGCCGCCCGTCGCGTCACGTCGCGGCGTCGCGGCCAGCGGCCACGCCGGCACCGGTCGCCGCGCCCGTGAAGAAGGAAGGCTTCTTCCGCCGCCTGGGTCGCATCTTCGGCGGCAAATAAGCGCCATCGCGCGCAAGCGCGCTCCTACAGGGCCTGGCGCCCTTGTAGGAGCGTGCTCGCAAGCGATAAGCCAACGAAGCGGCGACGCGGCACCTTCGTGTCCCCTCGTCACCCCCGAACCGCGACCCACACCCAGCCCAAACGGCCCCCGCATCCCGTATCCTCTAGGGATTCACGGGCCAACGGGTAACGCGGTGATCGGTTTTGATCTGGTGAGCAAACGATACGAGGGCGACCACCAGGCCCTTACGGATGTCTCGTTCCAGGTCGATGCCGGCGAAATGGCGTTCGTCACCGGTCACTCCGGCGCGGGCAAGAGCACGCTGCTCAAGCTGCTGGCCATGATCGAGCGCCCCACCAACGGTGTGGTCACCCTGGATGGGCAGAAGCTCAACACCGTCCGTTCGTCTGATATCCCCCGTATCCGCCGCAAGCTCGGCATGGTCTTCCAGGATCACCGTCTCCTGTTGGATCGCAGCGTCTTCGCCAATGTCGAGTTGCCATTGGTGATTGCGGGCGTGGCGCCCACGGAGCGTGCGCGCCGGGTTCGTGCCGCCCTTGAGAAAGTGGGGCTTCTGAGCTACGAAAAACAGCTACCCGGTACCCTGTCCACCGGCGAACAGCAGCGTGTAGGTATCGCGCGAGCCATCGTCGCGAAGCCCGCCGTGCTGATCGCCGATGAGCCCACGGGCAACCTCGATCCGCAGCTGGCCATGGAGATCATGGGCCTGTTCGCCGAATTCCAGGCGGTAGGCACCGCCGTCCTCGTCGCCAGCCACGACCTGATGCTGATCAAGCGTATGAAGAAGCGCGTCGTCGTCCTCGACCACGGCAAGTTGATTGCCGACGTGCCCGCCACGGAGGTCGTATGAACACCATACGCGAGCCGCGCCGCGCGCCCGAGCCGGAGAAAACCAAGCGCACCACGCCGCGTCACATTGGCGCCTGGCGTGAGCACCATGCATGGAGTCTTTCGATCAGCTGGCGCCGCCTGGCCTCGCGGCCGCTGGGTACCTTGCTTACGGTGGCGGTCATGGGCGTGGCGCTGGCGCTTCCGCTTGCGTTCTATCTGTTGCTCGGCAATGTCGAGCGCATGGGCGATGCCCTGGGCCGTAACCAGACCATCAGCGCCTTCATGAAGCCCGGCCAGAATGCGGCCATGGCAGAAACGGCAGCCTCCGCCTTGCGTGGTCGGCCCGAGGTGCAGGACATCACCGTGCGCACGCCGAAGGATGGGTTGGCCGAGTTGGCCGAAGTGCAGGGGTTCTCGGGCGCGCTCCAGTCACTCGATGAAAACCCGCTGCCTTATGTCCTGTCGGTGCAGCCCAAGCCCAGCCTGTCGGCCGATGATGCCGCGCGTCTCGTTGAATCGATGAAGGCCACGCCGGGCGTCGACATGGTCCAGGACACGGGCGCATGGCGGCAGCGCCTCGATGCGATCGTTGGCGTGGGAGCACGTGCCACCACGATGCTCGCGCTGCTGCTTGGCGTCGCGGCGCTGCTGGTCGTGGGCAACACCATACGCGTCGATATCCAGAGCCGCGCCGAGGAAATTGGCGTGCTGCTGCTTATCGGAGCCAGCCGTCCGTTCGTGCGCCGCCCCTATCTTTATGCGGGTATCTGGCTGGGCCTGCTTGCCGGCATCCTTGCCGTCGTGCTCGCGGTCGCGATCGAGCTTGCCATGGCCGGCCCGGTCGGGCGCCTGGCCGCCGCCTACGACGGCAGCGTGCAGTTCGGCGGGCTGCCGGTGTGGTTGCTTCTTTCGGTGCCGGTTGCGTCGGCCATCCTCGGATGGCTGGGGGCGCGACTGGTCAGTGCACGGCAGATCCGCCGCGCCGCGGCGGGTTAAGAGGGGAGGCAGGGGGTGGCATCGCATATCGGATCAGGCGTCGCTGGCGCCACGCCGCGCATCCTGCTGGTGGACGGCTCCAAGGTCGTGCGCCAGCTTATTTCACGCGTGGTCACCGCCGAGGTACCGGGCGTGGAGATCGTCGGCGTTGGCACGGGCGCCGAGGCCCAGACGGAATTGCAGCGCGGCGTCTTCGATTTCGTGACGGTGGCCTTGCGCCTGCCCGACATGGATGGCCTCGAAGTGGCTCGTTTCGTTCGCGAAGCGGCGCCGCAGATTTACATGCCCATCGTGGTGGTTTCCGGCGATGTGGAGCAGCGCCTGCATCGCCGTGAGCTGGGTGAATTCGTCACCGACTACTTCGACAAGTCGCTCGGGTTCGGCGCGCTCGCGGAATTCATCCGCGGCTACGTGCGCCCCGAGGGTGGCGCCGAAGGTGAAGTGCTCTACGTGGAAGATAGTCGCGTCGTGGCACTTGCGACCCGTCGCATGATGGAGAAGTACGGCCTGACCGTGCACCACGTGATCAGCGCGGAAGATGCGATTGAATTCCTGCGCGCCGCGAAGGCAGAAGGCCGTGTCGGTGCGGATGTCGTGCTCACCGATGTCAGCTTGAAGGGTGAACTCACGGGTGGCGATCTGGTTGAGCGCATTCGCAATGAATTCGGCTACGGCAAGGGTAAGCTGCCGACGCTGATCATGACGGGCGATGAGAACCCCGCGAATCAGGCGGCGCTATTGCGCGCTGGTGCCAATGACCTGGTCGAAAAGCCCGTTGAAGAAAAACTGCTGATCACGAAGCTGCTGTTCCAGTTGCGTGTGGCATTGCATCTACGCGCCCAGGCGGAAGCGTGAACGATCGCGTGCGGTTGGAAAGCTCCTGGAAGGAGCGCATTGGCGACTACCTGGATCGGCCAGAGATGCTGGCGCTCTCTGCATTCCTGCGCGATGAGAAAGCCCATGGCAAGGTTATCTACCCGCCCGGCCCCGAGATCTTCAGTGCGTTTGAGCACACACCATTCGACAAGGTGCGTGTCGTCATCCTTGGCCAGGATCCTTACCACGGCCCTGGCCAGGCGCACGGCTTGAGTTTTTCTGTTCGCCCCGGCGTGCGCGTACCGCCGTCACTGCAGAACATGTTCAAGGAAATCGAGAGCTGCCTCGGCATCCCGCGCCCGGATCATGGTTGCCTCACGCCCTGGGCCGATCGCGGCGTGCTACTGCTCAACGCGGTGCTCACGGTGGAAGCAGGGCAGGCTGGCTCGCATCAGGGCAAGGGCTGGGAAGGATTCACCGACGCCGCGATCGATGCGCTGAATCGCGAACGCGAAGGCCTGGTCTTCATGCTGTGGGGCAGCCACGCGCAGAAGAAGGGCCAGCTTATCGACGGCAAGCGCCACTGCATCCTGCGTAGCGTGCATCCCTCGCCACTTTCCGCACATCGCGGATTCATGGGGTGCGGGCACTTCGCAAAGGCCAATGCGTATCTCGAAGCGCGCGGCGAAGCGCCGATCGACTGGTCGTTGCCACGGCGCCTGGAACGTGAGTCCTGAATAGACAAAAGCCCGCGGCCGAAGCGCGCGGGCTAAGTAGCAACCGGATCACTTGTCATCGTGGTTCGGCCCGCCTCGATCGCTACCACTCAATGCATCGAGGTCTTGAAATCGGCTTCGCAGCCGATGGACAAAGGGACCATAGTTGTTGGGCGCCCAAGATGCAAGGGCGCGGTGCCTACATTCATTCGATTTCGAACACGAACGCCAAGGCCTTACGTATCTCGTAGAGCGTCGCCGCACTCACTCGCGATAGAGGTGCGAGTGCGTTGCCTCGCGTCGCTTGCACGCGTGCTTGAGAAAGTCGCTCAAAGCTTACCACCATCGCCATGTCGCATTTGGCCCAACGGTCACCCTCGCGATCGCACCATCCAGGTGGCATAGCATCTGCGGGAACGCGAACGTGCCAGCGGTCTTCATGCCGTGGTGGCGTCATGCTCACTGGGACGATGTTGGTGAGTCCGGTTCGTCCCTTCAGGCGACGGCTGACCACCACCACAGGGCGGGTCTTTGTCATTTCCCCGGATAGCGCTGAGCCAGGCGGTGGGAACCGGCAAATCAGGACGGTGCCGGGAAGGGGTGGGTAGAAGAAGGGCATGCCTGTGAGCCTAGGCAGGGCGCCACGGGGCGACTGCCGGCGCCCGGCGGCAAGATGTGTAGTCCTGACCCCTTTAGATTCGGGGGTCCAGCCCCATTTTCCTTGTGCTGCAGGCACCTACGTGCCGCCCTTGGCTGCCGGGCCCTCCGGTTGGCCGTCTGCCCCCTGAATACACCCCCGGGTCCTCTGGACATCCCGGGGGTATTTCTGTACCATTGAGTACAGCTAACCAATTTGAACTTCGGCAGGGGTTAGCACTCCCACCATGGGACTGCTAACCTGCACCGAGACTTTCAGGAGGTTCCACACATGTCCCAAGCCCTCGCCACCCGTAACTACGGGCTCCCGAGCGTCGTTGGCAGTCTGGATTCCTACATCGCGGCCGTCCATCGCATCCCGGTGCTCAGCCTTGACGAGGAGCAGACGCTTGCGCGGCGCTTCCACGACGACGCCGATCTCGACGCCGCCCGCCAGCTGGTGATGTCCCACCTTCGCTTCGTGGTGCACGTCGCCCGCGGTTACAACGGCTACGGCCTGCAGCTCTCCGACCTGATCCAGGAAGGCAACATCGGCCTGATGAAGGCGGTGAAGCGTTTCGATCCGGACCAGGGCGTGCGTCTGGTCAGCTTCGCGGTCCATTGGATCCGTGCCGAAATGCACGAGTTCATCCTGCGCAACTGGCGCATAGTGAAGGTCGCCACCACCAAGGCGCAGCGCAAGCTGTTCTTCAACCTGCGCAAGAGCAAGAAGCGCCTGGGTTGGATGAATGCCGAGGAAGTGCGCGTGGTCGCGCAGGACCTGGGTGTGCCGGAAGCCACTGTTCGCGAGATGGAATCGCGCCTGTCGGGCCGTGACGTGGGCTTCGAAGCCCCCGCCGACGCCGATGACGACGAGAAGCCGGCACCGGCGGCGTTCCTGGTCGATGAAGGCGCCGATCCGTACGACAACCTGGCCGAGGAAGACGCCTCGAACAACCAGATGGGTGCCCTTAGTTCGGCGCTGGCTAACCTGGATGCCCGCTCGCGCGACATCATCCAGCGCCGCTGGCTGGCCGAAGACGACAAGGCCACCCTGCAGGATCTGGCCGATGAGTACGGCGTTTCGGCTGAGCGTATCCGCCAGATCGAAGCGAATGCCATGAAGAAAATGCGTGTCGCCATCGCCGCCTGAGGGCTGCGAACGGCGTAAGATCCGGAACGGCCCCCTCGTGGGGCCGTTTTCCGTTGTCCCCACCGTGGAGTGAGAAGGATGCCCAGGGCCCTGGTCATCGAAGATGATGAAGTCACCGCCCGCGATATCGTCGCGGAGCTTGGCGCGCATGGTTTGCAGGCCGATTGGGTGGCCAACGGCCGCGACGGCCTGGCGCGCGCGCTCGCCGACGGGTACGACATCATCACCCTCGACCGCATGCTGCCCGGCATGGACGGCATCGACGTGGTTTCCGAGCTTCGCAAGCGCGCGGTGGAAACCCCGGTGCTCATGATCAGTGCGCTGTCGGACGTCGACGAACGGGTTCGTGGCCTCCGGGCCGGTGGCGACGATTACCTCACCAAGCCGTTCGCGCCGGATGAACTCGCCGCGCGCGCCGAGGTGCTGCTACGCCGGAACCGGCCAGCCGCCAACGAGACCCGCCTGCGCGTGGAGGACCTTGAGCTCGACCTGGTCAAACACAACGCGTTGCGCAGTGGCCAACCGCTGACGCTGCTGCCCACCGAGTTCCGCCTGCTCGAATTCCTCATGCGCAACGCGGGGCAGATCGTTACCCGGCAGATGATCTTCGAGCACGTCTGGGGTTTCCATTTCGATCCCGGCACCAACGTGATCGATGTCCATATCGGCCGGCTCCGTCGCAAGATCGACGGTGCTGGCCAGGTGCCGCTCATCCGCACGGTGCGCGGCTCGGGGTACGTCCTTGCGCCCGCTGACTGACGCCTGGCGTTCGGCCACCTCGCGCCTCATCCTCATCTATGGCGCGCTGTTCGCCATCTGGTGCGTCATCCTGCTGGGTGTCGTGCAGTGGGAATCGTCGCGCTACCTCACCAACGTAGTGGATGGCATGCTCGCTGCGCGCCTGCACTACCTCGAGCGCACCGACACACGCCGCCTCACCGATACCGTCGATGCCGCCAGTGCCATCGATGCGACCGGTTTCATGGCCGCGGGCCTGTTTGATGCGCAGGGGCGCCGCCTCGCGGGCAATGTCGGGAAGATCCCCAAGGGCCTCGAAGAAGATGGCGTCGTCCGCGCCGTGACAGCGCAGGTGCAGGATCACCCGAGCGAAGCCGGCCGTCGTGCCCGCGGCCTGGCCAGTACGCTGCCGAATGGCCAGCGGCTGGTCGTGGTCAAGGAAAGCGCGACCATCGACGGGTTGGGCGCGATCATTCGTCGTGGTGCGCTTTGGGGCCTTTCGCTCACGCTTATCCCGGGTTTGCTGGGCGGCATCCTCATCGCCCGCCGCCCGGCGCGCCGCGTGCGCCAGATCCAGCTGGCCATGGAGCCCATCCGCGAAGGCGACCTCAGCGTGCGCCTGCCGGTCAGCGGCGCCGGCGATGAGGTCGATCTGCTGGCCGGCACCGTGAACACCACGCTGGGCGAGATCGAGCGGCTGCTCGGCGAAGTCAAGGGCGTGACGGACAACATCGCGCACGACCTGCGTACGCCCCTCACCCGCATGCGCACGCGCCTGTACCGGGTGCAGCAGCAGATCGAGGGTACCCCGCAGGCCGAACAACTCGAGGCGGCGGTGGAGGAGATCGACACGGTGTTGGCGCGATTCCGGGCCCTGCTGCGTGTCTCCGAGCTGGAAGACCACCGGCGTAGTGCCTGTTTCGAGAACATGGACCTGGGCACGGTGCTCAAGAACGTCCACGATTTCTACGCACCGCTGGCCGAGGACCGCCACCAGCGGTTCGAGCTCGATGTGGGCAAGCTGCCGCCCCTGCGTGGCGATCCGCAGCTGATGTTCGAGGCGTTTGCGAACCTGGTGGGCAACGCGATCAAGTTCACGCCAAATGGCGGGGCCATTCGCATGGTGGCACTTACTGATCCCACCGGCGATGCGCGTATCGATATTGCCGATACCGGTCCGGGCATTCCCGTGGGCGAGCGCGATGCGGTATTTCGTCGCTTCTATCGCGGCGATGAGACCCGCGCCAAACCAGGCTGCGGCCTGGGCCTGGCCATCGTCAGTGCCATCGTCCGCCTGCATGGTTACTCGTTGGCAGTGGGCGGAAATGACGAAGGTGCGGTGTTCTCGGTGACCTGTCCGGCGGCCTAGCCGAATACGCCTAAATAAATATTAACTACGCCGCAGGAACTGGCGGGGGCAAAATTCGCAGCGACGCAACATCGCGCTCGGAAACCGTCCCCCCATGATTGGCATCGTCCGGATCGCCCTCACGCGGCCGTATACCTTCGTCGTCCTCGCCCTGCTGATCCTGATCATAGGTCCGCTGTCGGCGATGCGTACGCCGACCGACATCTTCCCCGACATCAAGATCCCCGTGATCGCCGTGGTATGGCAGTACACCGGCCTGCCGCCCGACCAGATGGTCGGCCGCGTGTCGTCGCCGTTTGAACGTGTGCTCACCACCACGGTGAACGACGTGGAGCACATCGAGGCCAACTCGATCAGCGGCTTCGGCATCGTCAAGATCTTCTTCCAGCCCACCGTGGATATCCGCACGGCCAACGCGCAGGTCACCGCCGTGGCGCAGACCCTGCTTAGGCAGTTGCCCGCCGGTACCACGCCGCCGCTGATCCTGAACTACAACGCCTCGACGGTGCCGATCATCCAGTTGGCGCTGTCGGGCGATGGCTTGACCGAACAGAACCTGGCCGATCTGGGCCTGAACATCATCCGCCCGCAGCTCACCTCGGTGGCCGGCGCGGCGATCCCGTTCCCGTTCGGCGGCAAGACCCGCCAGGTGCAGATCGATATCGACCCGGCCGCCCTCCAGGCGCGTGGGCTCTCGGCGCAGGACGTGGCGAACGCCCTGGCTGCGCAGAACCTGATCACGCCGGTGGGTACGCAGAAGATCGGCGATTTCGAATACACGTTGCAGCTCAACAACTCGCCATCGGTGGTCGCGGAACTGGGCAACCTGCCGATCAAGTCGGTGAATGGCGCGACCGTCTTTATTCGCGATATCGCGCATGTGCGCGATGGTTCGCCGCCGCAGACCAACATCGTGCACGTCGACGGCAACCGTTCGGTGCTGATGACGGTGCTGAAAAACGGTTCGGCGTCCACGCTGGCGATCATCCAGGGCATCAAGGATCGCGTGAAGGGCATGAAGGATGCCCTGCCTGAAAACCTGAAGATCAGCCCGATCGGCGACCAGTCGTTGTTCGTGAGTGGTGCGATCTCGGGCGTGGCCCGCGAAGGCGTGATCGCCGCGGCGCTCACCAGCCTCATGATCCTGCTGTTCCTCGGCAGCTGGCGTTCGACGGTGATCATCGCCACCTCGATTCCGCTGGCGATCCTTGGCGCGATCGCGATGCTCTCCGCGTTCGGCGAAACGCTGAACATCATGACCCTCGGTGGCCTGGCGCTCGCCGTGGGCATCCTGGTCGACGACGCCACGGTGACCATCGAGAACATCAACTGGCACCTCGAGCACGGCAAGGATGTCGAAACGGCGATCCTCGATGGCGCGGCACAGATCGTGACCCCGGCCTTCGTTTCGCTGCTTTGTATCTGCATCGTGTTCGTGCCGATGTTCTTCCTCGATGGCGTCGCCCGTTTCCTCTTCGTGCCCATGGCCGAAGCAGTGATGTTCGCCATGATCTGCTCGTTCATCCTGTCGCGTACGCTTGTACCGACGATGGCGAAGTACCTGCTGCATCCGCATTCGGTGGACGACCCGCACGGAGAGCACGGCAAGGTGTCGCGCAACCCGCTGGTTCGGTTCCAACGCGGGTTCGAGAAGCGCTTCGAAGCGCTGCGCCAGGGCTACCACGGCCTGCTGGAAATGGCACTGCGTAACAGCAAGCCGTTCGTCATCGGATTCATGGCCTTCGTCATCCTGTCGTTCGCCCTGGTGCCGATGCTTGGCCGTAACTTCTTCCCCTCGGTGGACTCGGGCCAGATCCTGATGCACGTGCGTGCCCCGGTGGGCACCCGTGTCGAAGAGACGGCCAACCTGTTCGCCGCGGTGACCAAGGAAGTGCGCAAGATCATCCCGGCCGACGAGCTCGGTACGGTGGTCGATAACATGGGCCTGTCGTCGTCGGGTATTAACAACACCTACAACAACACGGGTACGGTCAGCTCGGCCGATGGCGATATCCAGATCTCGCTGAAGGAAGACCACAAGCCCACGGCCGATTATGTGCGCGAGATGCGCGAGAAACTGCCGCGCCTGTTCCCGACCGCGACCTTCTCGTTCCCGCCGGCCGACATCATCAGCCAGATCCTGAACTTCGGCTCGCCCGCGCCCATCGATCTGCAGATCCGTGGCCCGAACGTGGCGGCCAATTTCAAGTACGCGAACACGTTGCTGCGCGAGATCCGCCGCGTCCCGGGCATCGTCGATGCGCGCATCCAGCAGTCGCAGGCCAGCCCCACGTTCAACGTGGATGTGGACCGCAGCCGTGCACAGCAGGTGGGCATCACCGAGCGTGATGTCACCAACAGCCTGGGCGTGAACCTCGCCGGCTCCAGCCAGATCGCACCGACCTTCTGGCTGAATCCGCAAAATGGTGTGTCGTACCCGATCGTGATGCAGACGCCGCAGTACGCGATCGATACGCTGCCGGACCTGGCCAACGTGCCGATCAGCCCCAGCACGGGTGCGGCGGGCTCGCAGATCCTCGGTGGTTTCGCCTCGTTCACCCGCACGACCAGTAGCACGGTGGCCAGCCAGTACAACATCCAGTCGATGGTGGAGATCTTCGCCACCACGCAGGATCGCGACCTGGGCGCCGTCGCTGCCGATATCCAGAAAATCCTGGATGCGCACAAGAATGATCTGCCGAAGGCATCCAGCACCGCGCTGCTCGGCCAGGTGCAGACGATGAACAGCGCCTTCACCGGCCTGATCCTCGGCCTGCTCGGTGCCATCGTGCTGATCTACCTGCTGATCGTGGTGAACTTCCAGTCGTGGGCGGATCCGTTCGTGATCGTCACCGCGCTGCCTGCCGCTATCGCCGGCATCATCTGGATGCTGTTCGCCACGCATACCACGCTGTCGGTGCCCGCCCTGACCGGCGCCATCATGTGCATGGGCGTGGCCACGGCTAACTCGATCCTGGTGGTGAGCTTCTGCCGCGAGCGCCTGGCTGACACCGGTGATGCCTTCATTGCCGCATCGGAGGGTGGCTTCGTCCGCTTCCGCCCGGTGCTGATGACCGCCCTGGCCATGATCATCGGCATGCTGCCGATGGCACTGGGCATGGGCGAGGGCGGTGAACAGAACGCGCCCCTCGGCCGCGCCGTGATCGGCGGCCTCATCTTCGCCACCACGGCCACGCTGCTGTTCGTGCCGGTGGTCTTCAATATCGTCCATGGCCGTCGCGGCCACGCCTCCAAAACCCCGGCGAACGCTTCCGGAGAGCCCGTCCATGTCGCCTGATACGATCCATACCCCCCCGCCGCGCCGCCTGCGCCTGGCCGGCATCATCGCCGCCATCGTGGTGCTCGCCATTGTTGTCGCTGGCGTCGCCACGCGTGCCAACGAATCACGCAACCTGCGCGACTGGACCAACGAGCAGGCCGTCCCGAGCGTCACCCTGGTGACGCCCGAAGGTGGCCAGGGCGGTGGTGACCTGAACCTGCCCGGCCGCTTGCAGGCCTATGCCCGCGCGCCGATCTATGCACGCACCAGTGGCTACCTGAAGTCGTGGAAGTACGACATTGGGCAGAAGGTGAAGGCGGGCGATGTGCTGGGCGAGCTCGAGACGCCCGACCTCGACCAGCAGCTGCTGCAGGCCAAGGCCGACCTCGCCAGCGCGCGTGCCAACGAGGCACTCGCGCAGACGACGGCCAAGCGCTGGCAGTCCATGCGCGATTCGGATTCTGTCTCCAAGCAGGAAGTGGATGAGAAGACCGGTGACTACGACGCCAAGCGCGCGCTTGCCCAGGCGGCCCAGGCCAACCTCGAGCGCATCCAGGCCACGAAGGGCTTTGCGAAGCTTGTTGCGCCGTTCGATGGCGTGGTTACGGCACGCGAAACTGATGTCGGCGCGCTGATCAATGCGGGTGGCGGCGGCCAGGAACTGTTCGTGGTTTCCGACACACACAAGCTGCGCATGTACGTGAACGTGCCGCAGAACTATGCGCCGTCGATCAAGCAGGGCGCCACCGTCAAGCTCACGGTGCCGGAGTACCCGGGCAAGACCTTCGAGGGCAAGGTGGAATCGACCTCGTCGGCGATCAATGCCGCCAGCGGTACCACCCTGGTCCAGGTCGCGGTGGATAACAACGATGGCCAGCTGCTCCCGGGTGGGTATGCCAGCGTCACCTTCGATCTGCCGACGAACGCCGCACTGTTCCGCGTGCCTGCCAGTGCGCTGGTGTACGACGGCAGCGGCCTGCGGGTTGCGGTGGTCGATGCGCAGAACAAGGTGACGTTCAAGGATGTGGTCATCGCCCAGGACTTCGGTAAGACCGTGCAGCTGGCATCGGGCATCGCCGCCGGTGATCGCCTGATCGAAAGCCCGCCCGATGGCCTGGCCAGTGGTGACACCGTGCGCGTGATCCCGGCGAAGAAGGAAGGCGGCAATGGCAAGGCGTGAATCCTTGCGGCTGCTGTCGGGCCTGCTGCTTTCGGCAGGCCTCGCCGCCTGTTCGATGGCGCCGACCTACAAGACGCCGGACGTACCGGTCGCACCGCAGTTCGCAAACACTAACTCACCGTGGGTGGAGGCCAAACCGGCCGATCATCTTGATCGCTCGAGCTGGTGGTCGCTGTACGGTGATGCACGCCTCGACGGCCTGCAGGGCCAGCTGCTGAAGAACAACGCCACGCTGGCTGCGGCCTACGCGCACTACCAGCAGGCGGAAGCCTTCACCAAGCAGGCACGCGCCGGCCTGTTCCCGACCTTTGGCCTGAACGGCAACGCCACGCGTAATCGCGAGTCGGATACCCGTCCGCTTCGTGGCGCCACATCGCCGGCTTACTACAACTCGTACACCATCGGCGGCCAGCTCGATTACGAAGTGGACCTGTGGGGGCGCGTGCGTGACACCGTCGCCGCGGGCACGGCCGAGCAGGCGGCATCGGCCGCTGACCTGGCAGGGGCGCAGCTCAGCCTGCAGGCGCAACTGGCGGATAACTACCTGCAGCTCAATGGGCAGGACCGGCAGATCAAGGTGCTCAACGAGAGCATCGATGCCTTCAGCAAGGCATTGCAGCTCACCCAGTCGCGCCATGAGGGTGGCATCGCGTCCGGGCTGGATGTCGCGCGTGCGCAGACCCAGCTCTCCAGCGCGAAATCGCAGCTCACCCAGGCGCAGGCGCAGCGCGGCCTGGTCCTGCACGCCATCGCCGTGCTGGTGGGCGATAGTGCCTCCACCTTTGCACTGGAAACGAAGGACGACGCCGTCAAGGTGCCGACGATTCCGCTTGAAGTGCCCTCGGCGCTGCTGCAGCGCCGTCCCGACGTGGCCGCTGCGGAGCGCCGCACGGCTGCCGCTAACGCTCGCGTAGGCGTGGCCCGTTCGGCCTTCTTCCCGCAGGTAACGCTGGACGGCCAGGGCGGTTGGCAGAGCGACGCCTGGGGCAGCATTGCCACGGCGCCGAACCGCTTCTGGGCCATTGGGCCGACCGTGCTGCTGAATGTATTTGACGGTGGCCGCCGCAAGGCCGCCGTGGAATCGGCCAAGGCAGCCACGGACGAGGCCGGCGCGAAGTACCGCGATGTGGTGCTGAACGCGTTTGCACAGGTGGAAGACAACCTGACGCTGCTGCGTGACCTGGGTTCGGCACTGACCGACCAGCGCGCGGCCGCGGATGCCGCCCAGCGTTCGGTGGACCTGTCGCTCAACCGCTATCGCGAGGGCGCTGTCGGCTACCTTGACGTGGTGCAGGCACAGACCGCCGCGCTGGATGCGCGCCGCAGCGTGATCGATCTGGAAACCCGCCAGCTCCGCGCCAGCGTGGCCCTTATCCGCGCCCTCGGCGGCGGCTGGCAGGCGCCTGCGGCGTCGTAAGGGCCCGGCTTTCGCCGACGGGCCGCTGTAGGAACGCGCTTGCGCGCGATGGGTGCTCGCCGCAACCCCATCGCGCACAAGTGCGCTCCTACACGAGCATGAGGTCGCCTATGATCGGCCCATGCAGACCATCCTTGATCGCCAGCAAGCCGCCCACCGCCGCGATGGCACGCCACCGGCGGCCCTCCGCATCGATCGCCTCGATCGCGCCATCGGCCTGCTGGTCGATCACGCCAGCGACATTGCTGATGCACTGAGCGATGACTTCGGTCACCGCTCGCGCCAGGGGTCGTTGGTCAGTGATGTCGCGGCGTCCATCGAGCCGCTGAAGCATGCAAAGCACCAAGTGCGCCGCTGGATGCGCCGCGACTACCGCGGTGTATCGCCGGCACCGTTAGCATTGCTTGGCGCGCGGGCCTGGGTTGATTACCAGCCCAAGGGCGTCGTCGGTGTCATCGCACCGTGGAACTTCCCTTTCAACCTTACCTTCGCGCCACTGGCTGGCATCCTGGCGGCCGGCAACCGCGCCATGATCAAACCCTCGGAGTTCACGCCACGCGCGTCGGCGCTGATGCAGGCGATGGTGGCGAAAGCGTTTGACGAAGCAGAAGTGGCTGTCATTACCGGCGATCAAGATGTGGCCGAGGCCTTCTCGGCGCTCCCATTCGATCACCTGCTTTTCACGGGGGCTACGTCGGTTGCGAAGCATGTGATGCGCGCGGCGGCTGAAAACCTCGTGCCGGTGACCCTGGAGCTCGGCGGCAAGTCACCGGCGATCGTCGGGCGAGATGCGGATATCGATCTGGCAGCGCGCCGGCTGCTATTCGGGAAGACCCTCAACGCAGGGCAGATCTGCGTTGCGCCTGATTACGCATTGGTGCCGATGGAATCAGTCGACGCGTTCGTCGACGCGCTGGCGCGAAACGTCGCTGCCATGTTTCCCTCGCTGCGCGGGAATCCGGACTATACGTCCATCATTAACGACCGGCACAAGGAGCGCCTCGAAGGCTATCTCCGCGACGCTCGCGACAAGGGTGCAACGATCCGCGAACTGAACCCATCGAACGAGGTGTTGGATAGCCGACGCATGGCACCCACGGTTGTGCTGAACGCGAGTGACGACATGAGCGTGCTGCGCGAGGAAATTTTCGGGCCGATCCTTCCTGTCGTTCCGTACGGCCGGCTGGACGACGCGATCGCCTACGTCAACACGCACGCACGTCCCTTGAGCCTTTATTACTTTGGCAATGCGCGCGCCGACCAGGAGCACGTGCTGGCAAACATCGTGGCTGGCGGTGTCACGATCAACGACACCGTCGTGCACCTCACCCAGGACAACCTCCCGTTCGGCGGTATCGGTCCTTCAGGCATGGGCGCTTACCACGGCTTAGATGGCTTCCGCACCTTCAGCCACGCCCGCGCCGTCTACCGCCAATCGCGCTTCGACATCACCGCGATGCTTCGCCCACCCTACGGCAAGGCGATCGACCGCCTCCTGGCGTTCAAAATAAAGCTCTAAAAGAAAAGGGCCCCGAAGGGCCCTTTCTTGTGTCGCTCGGTGAGGGGCGATTTACAGCTTCGCGCCGAGCAGTTCTTCAAGCTTGCGCTGGTCCTTGGCGAAGTTGCGGATGCCTTCGCCGAGCTTGTCGGTGGCCATCGCGTCTTCGTTGTGGCCCCAGCGAAACTGGGCTTCGGTCATCTTGTTCTTCGGCGGCTCGTCCTTCTTGCCGGTGTCCTTCAGGGCCAGCGGCAGGTCGCCATCGGTCTCGTCCAGCTGCTTGAGCAGGTCCGGCGAGATGGTGAGGCGGTCGCAGCCGGCAAGGGCCTGGATCTGGCCGATGTTGCGGAAGCTGGCGCCCATCACGATCGTCTTGTAACCGTGGTCTTTGTAGTACTTGTAGATGCGCTGCACCGACTTCACGCCCGGGTCTTCAGCCGGCGCATAGGTCTTGGTATCAGTGTTCTTCACATACCAGTCGAAGATGCGGCCGACGAACGGCGAGATCAGGAACGCGCCGGCTTCTGCGCAGGCTACGGCCTGTTCGAAGCTGAAGAGCAGCGTCATGTTGCAGTTGATGCCTTCCTTCTGCAGGACCTCGGCGGCCTTGATGCCTTCCCAGGTGGAGGCCAGCTTGATCAGCACGCGCTTCGGGTCGACGCCCACATCCTTGTACATGCCGATCAGGCGCTTGGCCTTGGTGATCGAGGCTTCGGTATCGAACGACAGGCGGGCGTCGACTTCGGTCGAAACGTAGCCCGGGACGATCTTCAGGATCTCACGGCCCACGAGCACGGCCAGGCGGTCGCCTGCATCGATCAGCTGCTGGGAGCGGTCGCTGCTCTGCTCCTTGGCCCACTTCACCGCCTCGTCGATGTACGGGGCGTACTCGGGGATGCCGGCCGCCTTGAGCAGCAGGGACGGGTTGGTGGTCGCGTCCTCCGGCTTGAAGGTCTTCATGGCCGACATATCGCCCGTATCGGCGACGACCTTGGTTACTTTGCGCAGTTGTTCGAGTTGGCTGGTCACGTTTGCAGCTTCCGTTACCTGTGGGGAAAAAGATTGTCGCGCCATGGTGGCAGCGGGGATAGGCATCCGATGGTATCGGTCGCCATGTTCAATATAGGTCGATGGGGTCCACATCAAGGGACCAGCGTACCTTGCGGGCCGATGGCAGCGCCGCCAGGGCGTGCTGCCAGGGCCGAAGGAACGCGTGCAGGCGCGCACGCGTCGCAGCCTCCACCAGCAGCTGGCCACGGAAGCGCCCGGCGCGCAGGGGCATGGGTGCGGGCATGGGGCCGGACAGGCGCAGGTCGCCCGGCTCGCCGATCGCCAGGTGTGCGTCGTGGAGGAACGCATCCACTTCGGCGCGGCCGTGTGCATCCGCCCGTAGCAACACCTGGTGTGAGAACGGCGGCAGTTCGAGCAGGCGGCGTTCGGCCAGGAGATCGGCGGCCACGGTGGCGTACCCACCGCGCAGCAGGCCATGCAGCATGGGGTGGTCGGGGTGGTGGGTCTGCAGGAGCACGCTGCCGGGGCGCGATGCGCGCCCGGCGCGGCCGGCCACCTGCACGACTAGCTGGGCCAGGCGTTCGCTGGCCCGGAAATCAACGCTGTGCAGCCCTTCGTCCACGCCCACGATCGCCACCAGCGTGAGGTTCGGCAGGTCGTGGCCCTTCGCAAGCATTTGCGTGCCGACCAGGATGGCTGGCTTGTCCTCGCGAAGGCCGTCCAGGATCTCGCCGAAAGCCTCGCGCCGACGTGTCGTCTCGCGATCGATCCGGACAACGGGCACCTCGGGAAAGCGCTCGGCGAGGGCTTCCTCAAGCCGCTCCGTGCCCTGGCCCTGCGGGCTGAGGTTGGCCGAACCACAGGCGGGGCAGGCGGCGGGCTGCGCCTCGGTGTTGTCACAGTGGTGGCAGATGAGGCGGCGGCGACCAGCATGCAGGGTCATGGGCCGCTCGCAGCGCGGGCAGTCGGCATGCCAGCCGCAGTCGTAGCAGAGCAGTACCGGCGCATACCCGCGCCGGTTGCGGAACACCAGGGCCTGCTCCCCGCGGCCGATGCATGCGGCGACCGCATTCACCAGCGTGGGCGACAGCCCGTGATCGAGGCGCTGTGCACGCATGTCCACGATCTGCACGCGGGTAGGCTGCGACGCGCCCGGGCGGCCTCGCAGCACCAGCCGTTTGTAACGGCCGGCATCCACGTTCGCGAGGCTCTCCAACGAGGGCGTCGCCGATCCGAGCACCACGGGCACGCCGTGCGCGCGCGCCCGTACGAGGGCCAGGTCGCGGGCATGGTAGCGAAAGCCTTCCTGCTGCTTATAGGAGGCGTCGTGCTCTTCGTCGACAATGATGAGGCCCGCCGCCGGCAGTGGTGTGAACACGGCCGAGCGGGTGCCGATCACCACCCGGGCCGTGCCATCACGGGCGCGCAGCCAGGCACGGGCACGGTCCCCTTCGGCCAGGTTCGAGTGCAGTACCTCGATAGCGATGCCCAGGCGTTCGCGCAGGCGCCGCACGGTCTGTGGGGCCAGCCCGATCTCCGGTACCAACAGGAGGGTCTGCTTGCCTGCCGCGAGGGCCTTCTCGATCAGCGCGAGATACACCTCGGTCTTGCCACTGCCGGTCACGCCGTCGAGTAGATAAGGCTGGAAGGTACCCATGCCTTCGGCAACGCCCTCGACGGCCGCGGCCTGCTCGTCGCTCAACGCGGGGCCGGGTGCCGGCGTCGCCGGCAGCGAGCCTTCCTTGAGTTCGAGCTTCTCGACCAGGCCGGCTTCAATCAGGCGGCGGGCGGCCGCGCGCCAGTCGGGCAGGGCAAAGCCGAGTTCATCGGCGGCCCGCGGGCCTTCGTAGAGTGCCCCGAGCAACGCAGCCGAGCCGCCTTTGCGGCTGCGCGCGTCGTGGGCGGCACGACCTTGCTGGGTCAGTGCCCATACTTCCCGGCCTGTCGCAGGCAGCGGTTTTGGCTCGCGCAGCGCCAGGGGCAGGGCGTTGGCGAAGGCCTCGCCCGGCGCGCCCGCCCAGTAATCGGCGGCCCAGGCCAGCGTGGCCATTAATTCGGGATCGAGCAGCGGGGCTTCATCCAGCACCTCGCTGATCCTCTTGAGCCGCTTGACGCCCACGGCGGCCTCGGCGGCCGGATCGACCACGATGCCCACCATCTCGCCCCGACCGAACGGCACGCGCACGCGCGAGCCCGCCTCCGCGACCCCAGCCTGGGGCGGCAGGTAGTCGAAAAAGGTGAGCAGGGGAACCGGGAGGGCGACGCGGAGAACGGATGTCATGCGAGGCCTAGTTTAACGAGGTCCAGCGATTTCGCTGGTCAATGATTAACCAGCGTGGCGAGGGCTTGGATGGCAATGACGTGTCAGGCGGGAGGAATTGTGGCTAAGTGCCCGTCCTCGGGACCCTTTCCGGGTTATCCACAAGCGCTGTGGATAAGTCTGTGGATGAGACTCGGATGGAGGGCCTCCAGCCGCTTTCTCAGGCCGTGCCGGTTACCTTGAACACATTTTAACCAAGCTGAAATATAGCGTGAAATCAATAGGTTAAAAATGCGATGCGATAGGCGTTCACTGGATGTCCGCAAAACCTTGACAAAGGCGAAGGGACCTCGCGGCCTGTGTACAACCACTTGCTACGTAGGAAAAAATCCTAGTGGGAAATACCGATGATCACGGCAATGGTCAGGGCGAAACCAAGTAGCCAGAAATAGACACTGCCTATCAACCAATACTTAAGGATAGTCATTCCCCATCCCTGACGGTAAACCCGCTTTTGCATCAGCAGCAGGTAGACCGGCATCCAGATCCACATCGCCACCTCCACCACCCGGATGAGGGTGCCCGCCGGCGCCAGGTGCGGGGCAATCGCTCCCCGCGCAAAGCTGAGCAGGGTCAGCAGCATGAGGGCGAGGAACAGGAAGGCGTGGCTGTGCAGCGCCACGATCAGGTGCTCCACGTACAGGCGCCGGCGGAACACGTAAAACACCTTCAGGATCAGGGCGAAGATCGGGATCATGATGAACATGGTCTGCGGCAGGACGCCGAAGATGCCCTCGACGATGCGCTGGATGGCTTCTTTCTTCTGCGGCCCCGGGTTGGACGCCTGGACCAGGTTCGCCTTGAGGCGATCCAGGCCGGCATTGAGGCGGGCGTTTACCGCATCAGGGACCCAGCCAATGTTGAAGCGCATGTCGCCCGAATCGGAACTGAGGACATGGACATGCTTGAGCTTTACATCGTCCTCGTCGCCACTGCCCGGTGGTGCGATCGCTGGTGCGTTCAATTGGGCCAGGCGCTTGTTGGCGGCATCCCTGACCATGCCCTGCATCATGGAAAGGCCACCCTTGGCGATCGCCGGCACGTTCGGGTCGGCCTGGGTCGCCAGCAGCGAGCGGACTTCCTTGCGGTACATCTCGTGCACGTCATCGGCCGTGGCAGCTTTCGTGAACTGGCCCAGCGAATCGGTATCGCCACCATCCGCCTCGCCAATCTTCACGCCGTTGATCGCCACATGCATGAAAAAGAACGCCAGCAGGCAGAACACGAACATGAGCCGGAACGGGGCGATATAGCGCACCCGGCGGCCGGCGAAGTACTCCAGGGTAAGGAAGCCCGGCTTGGTATACAGCGGCGGCACGGTGTGGACGATGCGCTCATCCATGTGGAAGAAGATGTCGCCGGCATCCTCCAGCATGTGCGAGACCGGGCGCAGCACGCTGTGCACCGATTGGCCGCATGCATGGCAGAACTCGCCCTGCAGCACGGCTTCGCAGTTCGCGCACATCAGCGCGGGAGACGGCTTGAGTTCGTTCATTCCGCTGGTATCCCCGTATTTGTCCCCTTCCGGCTGCGGATGATGGCATGCCCCCGGGTACAATGGACGGCCCATTGGTTCTGAATTGCCCATGCCCCTCGACCGTGCCCGTGCGCGCCGCGAGATCGGCGCCACCACCCGGCTGGCCCTGCCGATCATCGCCGCGCAGCTCTCCTCCGTTGGCCCCAATGTGGTCGACGCGGTGCTGGCTGGGCACCAGGGCGCCCACACGCAGGCCTCGGTGGTGACGGGTGTGAACATCTGGGTGCTGGCGATCGTGGCCGGCATCGGCACCATGATGGCCGTGCCGCCCACCGTCGCGCAGCTGGATGGCGCGAACCGGCGCGCTGAAGTGGGCGCCGTGTTCCACCAGGCGCTCTACATCGCACTGGTCCTTGGCCTTGTCCTCGGAGTGGCGGTCTGGCATGCCTCGCCGCTGATGGGCCTGTTCCATGTGGTCGAATCCATGCGCGCCGACGTGACGGCGTTCCTGCACGCCATCGCCTTCGCGGCGCCCGCGCTCACGGTGTACTTCACCCTGCGTGGCCTGTCCGATGGCTTGTCCATGCCGAAGCCGTCGCTTTATTTCAGCCTGGCAGGCACGGTGGTGCTGGCACCGCTCGGTTACGTGCTCATGTACGGCAAGCTGGGTTTCCCGGCCATGGGCGCACGCGGCAGTGGCATCGCCACGGCCACGGTGCTGTGGCTGGAGATGCTTGGCTTCGCTACCTATGTGCTCATGCACCGCAACTATCGCGACCTCAACCTGCGTAGCCGCATGGCGCCGCCGGACTGGGCCAAGATCCGGCAGTTGCTGCACGTGGGCCTGCCCATGGCGGTGACCCTGCTGATGGAGGCCGGCCTGTTCGTCGCGGTCGCGCTGCTCATCGGCCGTCTCGGTGAAACCGTATCCGCCGCGCATCACGTTGCCCTCAACGTGGCCCAGGTCGCCTTCATGGTCCCGCTCGGTGTTTCCATGGCGATCACGGTTCGCGTGGGTAACGCGGCCGGGCGCCGCGATGCCCAGGGCGTTCGCTATGCCGGCCTCTCCGGGCTGGCGCTGGTGCTCGTCACCCAGCTGTTTTCGTCCGGCATCATGATCCTGTTGCCGGGGCCGATCGCGCACCTTTACACCAACGATGCCGCGGTGGTCGCCACGGCCGCACAGCTCATGCTGCTGGCCGGCGTGTTCCAGTTCGCCGATGGCATCCAGGTGGCTTCGAACGGCGCGCTCCGCGGCCTGAAGGACACCCGGGTGCCGATGGGGCTGACGATGTTCGCGTACTGGATGGTAGGCATGCCGGTCGGCTGGTACCTGGCTTTCCAGCACGACCTTGGCGCGCGTGGGATGTGGATGGGCCTGGTCGCCGGCCTGAGCGTGGCCGCCATCGTCCTGTTCGCAAGGTTCTGGCGCATCAGCGGCCGCGCCGACTGGCCCGAGGACGTCGGGAGCACCCCCGTGCCATTCCACACGTGATGCCGACGAGGCAACGCGCTACGCTGCGCGTAACTCGTAAGGAAAGCCCACGATGTCGGATCCGCTGAACACCACGCCGCCGCCCCTGCCCGGACGTCCGTCGCCCGTGCCGCCGGTACCGCCGCCCCGTCGCAACGGCTTCGGCCGGTTCCTGCGCGGGCTGGGTCGTGGCCTGAACATCACGCGGCTCATCGTGTTGAACGTCATCTTCTTCGGCGTCCTCGGCATCTTTTTCCTGCTGGTCTTCATCGGCAACCGTGCCGACCAGATCGATGACAAGACCGTGCTGGTCCTCGCGCCCGATGGCGCCCTGGTCGAGCAGTACAGTGCCGACCCGGCATCGCGTGCCCTTTCGCGCCTGTCAGGCGATGGCGTGAAACAGGTGCAGGTCCGCGACCTGGTCCGCGCGATCGATGCCGCGGCGAAGGACGACCGCATCACCCGCATCCTGCTGCGCACCGACAAGTTGCAGGCGGGCGGCTTCGCTGCGCTGCGCGAGGTGGGCGGTGCACTGGATCGCTTCCGCGCGGCCGGCAAGCCGGTGATCGCATGGGGCGCGAATCTCGAGCAGGGCCAGTACTACCTGGCCGCGCATGCCGACAAGATCTACGTGGACCCGCAGGGTGGCGTCATCGCCACTGGCCTCGCCAATTACCGCCTGTTCTACAAGGATCTGCTGGACAAGCTGGGTGTGCAGGTGCACCTGTTCCGCGTGGGCCAGTTCAAGAGCGCGGCGGAGCCGTTCATTCTCGATCACGCCTCGCCCGAGTCGAAGGAAGCCGATGGCTACTGGCTGGGTGGCTTGTGGAATACCTGGATCGATGAGGTTGCCAAGGCTCGCCATATCGATCCGGCCGAACTCCGCGCCGACGTGGATGGCCTCGCCGAGCGCGTGCGCGATGCGAAGGGCAGCCTGGCGCAGTTGGCCGTGGACGAAAAGCTTGCCGATGGCATTGCGACCGACCAGGACATCGTGCGTATGTTCCGCAAGGAAGGCGTGCCTGCCGGCCGGAAGGACACCGGCTTCCGCAACGTCGACCTGGGAACGTACCTCTCTGATCGCGGCCTGACGACGATCGATATGCTGCAGACCTCGCCCGGCGTGGCCGTGGTGGTGGCGGAAGGTGAAATCACCGGCGGCAAGCAGGCGCAGGGCACCATTGGTGGCGACTCCACGGCGGCGCTGATCCGCAGCGTGCGCCAGGATCGCCGCACGCGCGCGCTGGTGCTCCGGGTGAACTCACCCGGTGGCGAGGTGTACGCCGCCGAACAGATCCGTCGCGAAGTGGAGCTCACCCGCGAGGCGGGTATCCCGGTGGTGGTTTCCATGGGTGATGTGGCGGCCAGTGGCGGCTACTGGATCTCGATGAACGCCAACCGCATTTACGCCGAGCCGAACACGATCACCGGTTCGATCGGCATCTTCGGCATGTTCTTCACCGTGCCCGATACGCTGGCCAAGCTGGGCGTGAAGAGCGACGGCGTAGGTACGAGCCCACTGGCCGGTGCATTCGACATGACCCGGCCGCTCGATCCGAAGGTCGGCATCCTGATCCAGAGCATCATCGACAAGGGTTATCGCGATTTCGTCGGTGGCGTGGCGCGTGCGCGCGGCAAGGATTTCGCCGCGATCGACACGATCGCCCAGGGCCGCGTGTGGACCGGCGAACAGGCCATGCAGCGTGGCCTCGTCGATCGCCTGGGTAGCCTGGATGATGCCGTGCGCGATGCCGCGCAGCAGGCCGGGCTCGGCAAGGACTACAACGTGCGTTATGCCGAGAAGCCGATGGGCGCGTTCGAACGCTTCCTTACCAGCGTCGGCGACAGCACCGAGGCGCGTGTCGCCGTATCGTGGGGCTTCCATGTCCCGTCGTGGGTGGCGGAGCTGCCGAAGCTGGCGCCGGAGTTTGCGTTGTTCCGCACGGCGGAAGCCGGCAAGCCGCATGTTTACGCTTATTGCTTCTGTTCGCCGCGGTAACGCGGCTCACTGCGTCTGCGCGTCAATAGCCTTTTGCTGATCTACCGCCTGCTTGTCCACCACCTTCTGCACGTCCTGCGCCTTCTTCTTCTGTGCCTCAAGGCTATCCCACGGCGTCTCGACGCGTGCCTGCGGCTCTGGCGGTTTCTGCTCGGGCGGGGGTGGCTTGTAGCACGCGGTGCACAGGGCCAGCAGGGCGAGGGGCAGGGCTTTGCGGATCATGAGGTGTCTCCAGGCGGCGTGGGCGTGAGTCTCGGGCGGCATGCCGGTTAGCGCAATCGCGCATCGTAAAAACCGTCGACTTGCGCCACTTCCATGTTCCAGTCGAACAGCGTTGAAAGGTGCGTGTCGGCCAACAGCTCGTCCTTCGGACCCTGGGCATGCAGCGCGCCATCGCGAAGCATCACGATGTGCCCGATCTCGGGAACGATCTCTTCGACATGGTGGGTGACCAGCACCAGCGTAGTGCCCTCCCGCGCGAGCTGGCGAAGCAGGTCGAGGAAACGACGCCGCGTGCCCGGGTCCAGGCCCGCACAAGGTTCATCCAGAAGAACCGCACGTGGCTCGTGAACCAGTGCCCGCGCAATGAGCACCCGGCGTGCCTCACCAGTCGACAGGGTGGAAACATCCCGACGTGCCAGGTGCGCGGCGCCGACGCGTTCCAGTGCGGCCACGGCCCGAGAGCGCATGCGGTCATCCACCACGTGGTCCAGCCCCAGTGTCATGGACGCGAAGAACCCCGACAGCACCGTATCGATCGCCTTCTCATGTGTGGCCTCGAACTCACGGCGCAGGTCAGATGACACCACGCCCAGTAACGTCCGCAATTCGGCGACGTTCCAGCGATCGCGCCCGAATACGCGCACCACCGGTGAACCGTCGTCATGGACCAGTGGGTACAACCGACGTTCCACCAGCTTCACCAGCGTGGATTTGCCCGAACCGTTGGGCCCGAGGATGGCGGTGTGCTGCCCTTGCGCGATCGTGAGCGAAAGGCGGTCGAGTAAGGCACGCCCGTCCCGCAGGACGGTGGCACGATCAATAGCGAGCAGGGGTGTCGTGGCATCCATGCTCCCGAGCATACGGTAGGATCACCCCATGGAGGACTATCCGATGCATCCACGACTGGCCGCCTGGCGGCTCGATGGCCGTACGGCCCTGGTAACCGGTGCCAGCAAGGGGATTGGCTATGCCTGTGCCCGCGAGCTGGCGGTGCTTGGCGCCGATGTGCTCATGGTGGCGCGTGACGAAGCCGCGCTGGAAGAGGCCGCGCAGGAACTTGCCGAGGAATGCCCCGAGGTGGAGATCCTGGCGATGACCGCCGACCTCACCGATCACGAAGACCGCCTGGCGGTCTTCGATTGGGTTAACGACCTTGAGATCGAACTCTCGATCCTGGTCAACAACGTGGGCGGCAACATCGTGAAGTCCACGCTGGCGTACACCGCAGAGGAATACCGCAGCATCTTCGAGTTGAACGTGTTCTCCGCATTCGAGATGTGCCGGCTGGCGCACCCGCACCTGGTGGAACACACGAACGCAGCCATCGTGAATGTGGGCTCGGTTTCGGGTATTCGCCACGTGCGCACCGGCTCGCCCTACGGCATGACCAAGGCGGCCATCCACCAGCTCACCCGCAACCTGGCCTGTGAATGGGGCGAGGACGGCATCCGTGTGAATGCGGTGGCGCCGTGGTATATCCGAACGCAGCGTACCGACCCGGCCCTGGCCGATGCGGAATACCTGGATGAGGTGCTCGATCACACGCCGATGGGGCGCATTGGCGAGCCGGAAGAAGTAGCAGGTGCGGTCGCTTTCCTGTGCCTACCGGCGTCCAGTTATGTCACAGGCGAAACCATCGGCGTTGATGGTGGGTTCCTGCGTTACGGTTTCTAGTATTTCATCCACCATCGATAAGGATTGTCATGAACGTCACCCGCTGGTTCCTGGTCATGCTCGCTGGCTTCGGCACCCATGCCGTACACGCTGCGGCCTGCCCTGATGTCAAAACGCTCGATGCGATTACGAAGATGGGAAGCGTCTTCATCGGCGAGATGCACGGTACCAACGAAGCGCCTGCATTCGTCCAGTGCGTGGTTGAACACGACGTTGCACGTGGCATCCACCCGACCGTGGCGCTGGAGCAGTTGTCCCCCGCGCGTGATCTTCACTGGCCTGGCTGGTCTGCCACCGATGGCCGTGCATCGAAGGCCATGGCGCGCCTGGTTCGCTGGCTGGATGGCCAGGAGAAGGCTGGCAAGCTGACGACGTATTGGATGTACGACAGTGTGATGCGTGATTTCCCCGCATCGCAGGACAAGGCCGATCAGTACATGGGCGAGGGCCTCATGCCGCTGGTGGCGAAGGGCACGGTCATCGCTTACGCGGGGAATGCCCATGCGCAGAAATCGCAGCACATGGGGGCAGACGTCAAACCCGCAGGCGCTTACGTTGCCGATACCATGCGCCACATCATCGTGACCGCGGCGCACGACGGTACGACGTGGGCCTGCATGGGGGCGTGTGCGGTCCAGCACCTGCCCGGTGTCGCAGCGTTCACCCCGGGGCAGCTTACCGCGGTCGGTACCGCGCAATCGGAACAGTTGCAGGGCTACGACTACGTGTATGCGGTGCCGTCGTTCTCCGCATCACCGCCGCAGCTCGGTGCTAGCCACACCCCTGCAACTGCGACCGCAGCTCCGCATCCTTAGCATCCAGGGGCGCACGCTCGCTTTTGAACGCGTTGCGAATTGCTTTCTGGTTCGCGTCGTTCTGGTCGCGCAGTGCCTGGCAGGTTTCCGTCGGCGACATGGGGCGGCATTGGTCCTGCACCCAAACGTAGTTGCTGGTGGCCACGGACGCGGCGTTGCCTTTGCCGCGGTTGAGTTCGGGGAAGGAGGACACCGCGGCGTTGCGGCTGCCGTAGGTATTGGCCAGGCCGTTGTCCACGGCGCCGAGCACACCCAGCGGCGCTGCGTACGAATCGGGATGGCCGTTGGTGCTGGTGTACGTCTTGCCATCGGTGGCGCGCACGCACAGGTACAACGCGGGTAGGGGGCGCGGTGGTTGTGGTGGTGGCGTCTCATCGACGAAGACGCCGTCGGTGGGTGGCTTAGGCATCGGCGCCACGCGGCCATCCGCGGGCGCCGAATCGGTCAGTTGGAGTTGTTCCTGGTGTTGCGATCTGGCACAGGGGGTTTGTTGATAGATCGTCTGGCCTGCCGTGGTGCATTTGTAGACGGTTTCGGCGTGGGCGTGCGAGGCGATCAGCCCAAGCGTGAGCAGGGTGATGAGCAGGAGCAAAGCCGGGGCGCGTGGCGAAAAGATATCGCGCGCAAGCGCGCTCCTACACGAGCGGACTCCATCGCACCCGGAGTAGTCGCGTGGGGCCATCGTCAGAACTCGGCGACGTGCTCTTCGGAGGCGAAGCCAATGGTCATGGCGCCTTCGCCGACGTTGACCATGCCGGTGATGCTCATGGGTGTTTCGAGCATCTCGACGCCAGCATCGCCGCAGTGGCGCACCAACGAGGTGTAGCCGGGCAGGTTGCGCATCTCGTCCAGGTCGCCGCCGTAGCTCAGGGTGAGCGAGGGTACGAGCAGGCCCGCCTGGACACGTTTGGAGGCGTATTCGAACAGCACCTGGGCACCGTGTTCGAACCCGCGCACCTTGCCCACCGGACCGGTCTCGCCGCGGTGGCCACGCAGGATCGGCTTGATATCGAGCGCGGTGCCAAGCATGGAGCTCATGAAGCTCACACTGCGGTCGCCCTTGCTGCGGGCGCGTGAACGCAGGTAATTCAGGTCGCGCGGCAGCATGTAGCCGTACGAGCAATCGGCGATATGCGCCGCGCGCTCACGCACTTCGGCGGGTGATTTGCCCGCCTGGATCATCCGCACGGCTTCAGCCACGGCCGGCGCGGCGCCCGCGAAGATGTTGCGCGTATCCACCACGCGCATAAGGAACGGCCCGCTGATGCCCGCCGCTTCACGGATCGGGCGATAGTTCTTCAGGATGGAGAAGCTGGCCTTGATCACGTTGTCGTGGATCGGGCTGCGCGTCGCCATGATGGTCAGGCAGACCACGCAGTCGTATTCCTTGACCAGGCGATCAAGGAACAGGCTCTGCACATCCTCCACGCTGCTGGCTTCGGTCTCGGCGGAGTGGCTGCGGCTGCCGAGCTTCTGGTCACGGAAGCGCTGGATCTCCGCCAGGTCGCGGTCATCCTTGAACTTGTGGTTATCCACCTTGACGGTGATGGGCATCACCGCGATGCCGTTACGTTCCACGAAGTCCTGCGGTACGTCGACCGCCGCATCAATTGCCACACCGATCCGCATCGGGTCTACCCCTCATTCCAGTTGGGCCTGGACCAGGCCCAGCGGCGTCCGGGGCACCCATTGCGCCCTGCCCACCCCGCTGCGCCGGATGCTACACTTGCGCGAATGAATTTGGCATCTTGCCGGCGTGGCGTCGCCGGTAACCGCGCCGGCCAGGCTGCAAAGGCCCGCCCTTCGCCGGCGCATTGGCACCGGGTTCCCCATGAAAACCAAGAATGAAATCGTCTCCAACTGGCTGCCCCGCTACACGGGTACGCCGCTGGAAGGCTTCGGCGAGCACATCCTGCTCACCAACTTCGGCCATTACGTCGAGCGCTTTGCCCAGGAAAACGGCGTGGAAGTGCGTGGTCGCGACCGGCCCATGCCCAACGCCACGGCCGATGGCATTACCCTGATCAACTTCGGCATGGGCAGCCCCAATGCCGCGACCGTCATGGACCTGCTTAGCGCGATCGAGCCCAAGGCGGCGCTGTTCCTGGGCAAGTGCGGTGGCCTGAAGCGCAAGAACGCCATTGGCGACCTTATCTTGCCGATTGCGGCTATCCGCGGCGAAGGCACCTCCAACGACTACCTCATGCCCGAAGTGCCGGCGCTACCCGCGTTCCAGCTGCAGCGTGCCGTCTCCACCATGATCCGCGACCTTGGCCACGATTATTGGACGGGTACCGTGTTCACCACGAACCGCCGGGTATGGGAGCACGACGAGGCGTTCAAGGAACACCTGCGCCGGACGCGCAGCATGGCGATCGATATGGAGACGGCCACGATCTTCGCCGCGGGCTTCGCCAACCACATTCCGTGTGGCGCGCTGCTGCTGGTATCCGACCAGCCGATGATTCCCGAAGGCGTGAAGACCGAAGCGAGCGATGCCACGGTCACGGCCAATTTCGTCGAGAAGCACATCAAGGTAGGCGTGGAAGCCCTGAAGCTGGTGCGCCGCCACGGCCGCAGCGTGAAGCACCTGCGCTTCGAGGGTGAAAACGAGTAACCGCTAGCCTCGCCGACCGGTGGGGCGCAGCCAGGCCATGGCCTGGGTGAGTGCCGCGCACCCAGCGAGCACGAGCAGCCACGGCTGGCGCATGGTATCGAGGGCGTGGGCATCGGTGGCAAGGAAGGCCACGGCGCCACCGATCATGGTGGCGAGCAGGGATCCGATCAGCCATGCCTCGAACCGCGCTGGCTGGCGCCTGGCGCGCGCTTGCGCCTGGGCCAGTGTCGCCACCCGTTCCGCGAAGTCCGCAGGCAGGCCGGGCTCCATGGCGTGCCGCGCCGCGCGGGTCACCGCAGCGTAAGGCCCTGCGTTACCTTCCTGTGCCTGCCACTCGCGTTCGGCGGCCGGGTGGGTACGGAAATCGATGTCTTTCATAGCGGTGTCACTCCCATGCTCGGCTCCAGTTCGCCGCGCAGGCGCAGGCGGGCCCGGAACAGGTGGCTCTTGATCGTACCTGTGGCCATGCCCGTGATCTGGGCGATCTCGGCGATCGACAGCTCCTCCAGATGGTAGAGCGTCAGTACGGTGCGCTGTACGGGCGGCAGGGCATCGATGGCGGTATGCAGCAGGGCGTCGGCCTGGTCCTGGCCGATCCGGGCTTCCATGTCGGCGCCATCGCCGAGGTTCTCCAGGAACGCCATGCCGTCCTCATCGTCGCCCAGGTCGATGATGTCGATCCGCTTGCGCTCCAGGTGGCGCAGGGCCACGTGGTAGGCGACCCGGCCGATCCAGGCGCGCAGCGGGCTTTCGTGGCGGAACTGGTGCAGCGTCCGGTGCACCCGCAGGAACACCTCCTGGCACAGCTCCGCCGTGTCGTCCGGCTGGCGGACCATCCGTTGCACGATGTGCCAGCACAGGCCCTGGTACTGGCGCACCAGGCGCGCGAACGCCCCCGGCGCCTCAGCCAGCACGGCCTCCACCAGGGCCCGGTCTTCAGTCATGTCGCGCTATCGTCCATGTGGACCATGGATACGCCCACCCCCCGGTCGGTTGCAGTGCAACCGGTCATGGCTTGCCCGTATCCATGATGCCAAGACCACCGGCCCCACAGGAGCCCCCCATGAACGCCGTCGAAGCCCTCATTCCCATCAGCCTGTTCTTTGCCATCGCCCTGGTGATCAAGTGGATCATCGACGCGCGGTTCCGCCACAAGATGATCCAGGCCGGCGTGACGGGCGAGCTGCAGAAGCAATGGTTTGAGGAAGAACTCAATCAGCGCCGCCAGTCCGCCCTTCGCTGGGGCACCGTCCTCACCCTGCTGGCCGTCGGTTTCGCCTTTATCCAGGCCAAGGGCTGGGACGAACTGAACCCGGGCGTCGTCGCTGTGCTCGTGGCCTGCACTGGCGTGGGCAATCTTGTTTATTACGCGGTGTCGCGCCGGCAGGTGTTGCCGGGCGCCTGACCGGCGTGGTTCCCCCATGTAGGAGCGCGCTTGCGCGCGATGGGTGCTCGCGGAAAGACCCATCGCGCGCTAGCGCGCTCCTACAAGGCTTGGAACGCAAAACGGTTGCGTAGTCAGTGGCCGCACGAGGCCTTACGCTAGCGTTTTGCTGATGGCGAAGGGATACATCATGCGGCCGTTCCACATTCTCCTGGGTGTTCTTGTGACGCTCATATGGGGAAGCAACTTCTCGGTGATCGAAGTAGGCCTGGGCGCCCTCGATCCGTTCGTGCTCACGACGCTGCGCTTCGCCCTTACCGCGGTGCCGCTGGTGTTCTTCGTGCGACGACCGGTGGGCGTGCCGCTCGCCGCGATGGCGGCCTACGGGCTGTTGTTCGGTGCGGGGCTATGGGGTGTCGTCAATATCGCGATGGCGCAGGGTATGTCGCCGGGCCTCTCATCGCTGGTGCTTCAGTTCGCCGCGTTCATGACCGTCGTGCTTAGCGCGATGGTGTTCCGCGAGCCGATACGCGCTCCCCAGGTGACCGGCATGCTTCTGGGTACCGCGGGTCTCATCGTGGTGATCCGCGCAGCGCCGGGTACATCCACGCTTGTGGGCACATCCCTCATTCTTCTCGCCGCGTTCAACTGGAGCCTGTGCAATCTGCTGGTGAAGCGTTTCCGCCCACCCGACATGCTTGCGTTCGTCGTCTGGACAAGCGCCTTCGCGGTGCCGGCGCTGGTCGTGCTCACGCTCGTCGCGAAGGGGCCGGCGGCTTTTGCCACGTTGCCGGCGACCCTCACATGGGCGGCCGTGGGATCCGTACTGTTCCAGGCGTACATCACCACCATCTTTGGCTACGCGGTGTGGAACTTCCTGATGAAGACCTATCCGGCCTCGTCGGTGGCGCCACTGTCGTTGCTCGTACCGGTATCGGGCATCGCCACGTCATGGCTCGCCTTCGGCGAACGCTTCCCGCCGGCGTTGTGGCTAGGCGTCCTGCTCATCCTTCTCGGCATTGGCGTGTTCATCGTCTCGCCTTTGCTGCGCAAGCCGACCGCTGCCTAAAAAAAGCCGCCCGTGGGAGCGGGCGGCGATCCGGGGAGATCTGCAAGGCGGTGCGGCTGGGAGGGGCCGCACGCCCTGTCTTCTTGTAATGAACGGTTACAGCGTGAAGTCGTACTCGGCGGAAACCTGCACGTAACGTGGGCTCTGGAAGCTCGTCGGGATCTTGTACGTGCTATCCGTGAGCGGCGCGCCGTTCGGGTCTTCGCCCACCTCGTTGATGGTCAGCGTGTGCTGCTTGTTGAACACGTTGAACACGCTGGCCGAGAGCGTCAGGCCCTTCGCCCACTGCGGCTTGTACGAGGTGTTCAGGTCGATGTTCCAGTACGACGGTGTACGGCCCACCGAACCGCGTTTCACGATCATGCCATCGCAGTACAGGTACGCGCCGGAACCATAGCCGCCGTTCACCACGCCATCGATCGGGTTGAGGCCATAGCAGTTCTCCGGACGGCCGGTCTGGAACACGCCATTGGCGCCGACCAGCCATTCGTCGTTGATCTGCCACGCGCCATACACCTTGAAGGTGTGCTTGCGATCGTTGGGAAGGTAGCCGTTGGAACCCGCCATGATCTCCGGATAGTCGAAAAGCTCAGTGGTGCCGGTATCAGCCTGGCCGTTGCTGGAATCCACGCCGCCTTCGGAGTTGCCGCGCAGGTGCGACCACACGTACGAGGCCTTCAGGTACCACTTGTCGTCGAAGTTGCGTTCGGCGGTCAGCTGCAGGGCTTCATAGGCACGCTTGTACTTCGGCTCGCCGACGTCATCGCCGGTGAGGTGGATGTTGTACAGCTTGCCCGTCGCATCGACCGGCGTGGTCAGCGTGACGGCACTGCCTGGGTTGAAGATGTAGCAGCCCGGGACGTTTGCGGCTTCCGGCGTCAGGCTCGTCGTATCCAGGTTCAGGCCGTACTGCGCGTTCGCGGCTTTGGCGATCGGGCGGAAATCACACGAATCGTCGACACCAGTGAGAATCTTGCGGTAAATCGCCTTTACACCCAGCGTCCAGTCTTCCACCTGCTGCTGCGCGCCCAGGATGAACTCACGCTGCTTGAACGGCTTGAGGTCCTGCGTGGCCACGGCCTGCGGATTCGGTACCTGTCCGGCTTCGCCGTTCGCGTACGTCGTGCCCGTACGTGCCGGGAACGCCGCTGCATAAGCCGGGGGAAGGGCGCCCAGGCCCAGCGGCGCGCCGGTCACCGGGTCTACGCCGGTGTAGCTGAAGTACTTGATCTGGTACAGCGAGGCCGAGGCGCCGCGGAGGGCGACATTGCCATCGAGGGGTAGCGAGTAATCGCCCGCGCTGCCGTAGATCTTGAGCGTGGAATCGCCGTGCACGTCCCACGAGAAGCCAAGGCGCGGCTGCCAGCTGTGCACCTGCTTCACGTAGGTCTGGCCCAGGCTGTTGCTGTTCTCGAAGCCGTCGTTGCGCACGCCGATGCGCGCCATGAAGTTGTCGGTGACGTGCCAGTTGTCTTCCAGGTAGTAGGACTTCTGGGTGATACCGACCTTGGCGCCGGTCGCGAATACGGTCTGCCGAACGACGCTGTCAGCCGGATCGAGGCCCGGCGCATGTCCTAGGATGTCTTCGGGGATCGAGCTGTACTGATAGAGCGCGCCGCCTTCATAGGCGGTACCGGTATCGGTCTTGAAGTGGTCGCGGGCCCAGCCCGCCTTCAGTTCGTGGTCGCCCAGGTGGTACTCGAAGTCGATGCGGCCTGCCTCACGCCGGTCTTCGCCGTTCGGTGTATCGAGCGACCCGGTGGGTGTAAACGAGCAGTGCGGATAGCCTGCCGCGCCGTTCGTGACGGGCGTGCGTGAATCGGTGATGGCGGGGCAGCCAGGCGAGTTGGCGGCATCGAAGATGTTGCCGTCGTAGGATTCGACCGTGCCGTCCGCGGCGGTCGCGGTATTGACGCGCTTGTTGACACTCTTGCCGTACTGCGCTGTCACCGTGAAATCATCGGTGATATAGCTGGTGTACTTCAGGATGTTGGTCATGCCACCCGTCTTGTCGTACACCTGGCCCAGGTAGTCGCTGCGCTGCGGCTGGCCGTTGTCGTCGTAGCTGTAGCCGTAGATGCTCTGCTGCTGCGTGCTGGTGTCGCTAAAGCCGGTGTACTCGAGAATGTTGCTGTCGTTGATGTTCCAGTCCAGCTTCACCAGGTAACGCGGGTCCTTGATCGTGGTCTTGTTGAAGTTGCCGCCACCGGTCGTATCACCGTAATGCTCATCCGCCGTGCGAGTACCGCCGACCAGCGCGAACATGAAGAGCTTGTCCTTGATCAGCGGGCCGCCGAGCCAGGCGTTCCAGCGCTGGCCAAAGTCTGTCGCATTACCCGATTGGTTGTTGCCAACCAGGTAATTGCTGTTATGCCGGTTGTTCTGCAGCAGCGCGCCGTTCTGCAGATAGATGTTGGGCTGGTTCGCCTGCAGCTGGTACGGGTTCCAGGTGAAGTCGATGCCACCCTGCCACGTGTTCGTACCGCGCTTGGTGTTCACCGAGATCACGCCGCCGGTGGAGTTACCGTACTGCGCGCCGTAGCCGCCATCCTGGATATCTTCCGAATCGATGGCTTCGAAGGGCACCTGCGAGTAGGTCAGGCTCTGGAAGAAGTTGGTGACGTTGAAGCCATTCACGTAGTAGCTGTTCTCGGCGACCGATGCACCGCTGAACGAAGCCAGGTTGCCAAACGCGCTGTCACCCTTGGTCGCGCCCGGTGCGAGCAGGGCCACCGCCGTCTGGTTGCGCGCCAGCGGCAGCTGCTTGATCTGCTCGGCGGTCATGACCGTGCTGGTCTGCGCCGAAGCCACATCGATGGGAGGCAGGGCGTTCGCGGTCACCGAAACGGCGGAAAGATCTTCCGCGTTACCCGCCGTCGTCGGTGCCGCAGCGAGGTTCACGTTGAATCCCTGGCCGGCCACGACCGAGACGTCGCGCGTCGTCGCGGCGCCACCGCCGCCACTGGTCGTGACTTTGTAGTTGCCAGGTAACAGCGAGACGATGTTGAACCGCCCGTCGCTGCCGATCGTGGCAGAGCGGCTCACGCCACTGCCGGTGTTGGTGGCCGTAACCGTTGTGCCCGGCTGGCCGGTACCAAAGATGCTGCCGGCGGTGCTCTGTGCGAGCGTGGCCGTGCTGATAAAGCCCAGGCCCACAGCGACGGCAAGCGCGAGCGTACGCCGCCCCGGCTGCCTGTTGATGGAACGCGTATTCATTTTTTCTCCCCGGCCCTAGGCCAAATCATGCAAACCGTGCCGCGGACCTTGGCGGGGTGCGGACGGATGGTGTGTGCGCTGCCGTGGCGTTAACAAAACCGCAACAAGCGAGCGCAAACTACGCCGGGCTGCAAATCGCACTCAATGCGACATTCATGAACGCAGGGATTTGGACGGCTTGCGTTGCCGCCATTCGCAAAGGCCGGAAGGCGGCCTTGCGAGAGCAAGGCGGCCCTTAAGGCGGGTATTACCTTTCATGACGCACGCCTTTGCGGCGTTCGTTAATGCGTGGATGAAAAAGGTTTCATCCAGCACGAGTTTTTACGCGGGTTCTTGCGGGGAAAAGCGGGCAAAAAAATGGCTGGTTCCCTCCAGGGAACCAGCCAAGATCCGGGGAAATGCTGCTGTTGTTGTTATGCGTGGTGCATCAGAGGGTGAAGTCGTAACGCGCGCCAAGGCGAACGTAACGCGGGTCCTGGAACGAACGGGCGCGCTTGTACTGCGGGTTCGGGTCGCCCGACGCAAGCTCACCGGTTTCGTAGTACTGCGTGACCTGCTGCTTACCGAGCAGGTTGAACACGTCCACCGAGAACGTCAGCTTGTGATCGGCGAAGGCCGGCTTCCAGGCGGTGCTCACATCGATCGTGTACGTCCACGGCGTGCGGCCATACGAGCCGCGCGGGGCCGGCTCACCGTTGCACCAGAAGTAGTTGGCGCCGTACCCGTACGGGTCGCCACCGGCCGACTCCGGGCGGGTACCCAGGCAGCTAACCGGTGCACCGGAGGTGACGCGGGTGACCGTCGAGAACTGCCACTCGTCCGTCGGCGCGTAGGTGCCGTACACGCGCAACTGATGCTTGCGGTCGTTCGGCAGGTCGCCGTTGGTGTTCTCCATGATGGCCGGGAAGTCCCAGCTTTCGGTCGTGGACACGTCGGCCTGGACGATGTTCGAGTCCAGCTGGCCTTCGGAGTTACCGTAGCTGCGCGAGTAGGTGTAATCGATCTTGCCGTACCACTTGTCGCTGAACTGGTGTTCGGCGTACAGATCGAGCATGTAGTAGTGGCGCTTGGGCTTCGGGAACCCCAGGTCGGCTGCGCTGAGAGGCACACTCAGGTACTGGCCGTCACTCGGGGACAAGGTGAAGGTGTTTGCGCGGCCCGGGTTGAACAGCCAGCAACCCGTGCTTCGGCCGATACCCGCCGCCACTTCGTCGCTCAGGCCGTTCTCGTCGCCCCACTTCTGCAACGAGGACGGATCGCACATATCGTCGATGAGGCTGCGTAGCCGGCGGTACATGCCCTTGGCACCGACCACCCAGTTGTCTTCCAGCTGCTTGTCGAAGCCCAGGATGTATTCATCCTGATAGTACGAGTGCAGGTCCTGGGCCGACACCGTCTTGGCATCCGGCGGCGTACCGTTGGCACCGTTCAGGTAGTAGGTCTGCGAGAACGGACCGGTGACCAGCCCGGTCGGCGCGCCGGTGACCGGATCGATGCCCGTGAAGCCGAAGTACTGCGACGGATACGTCGAGGGGCCGGCGCCACGGACCGCCACGGAGGTGGGTAGGCCGAGATGGTAACGGCCGGCATTGGCGTACACCTTCAGCGAGCTGTCGCCGTACACGTCCCACGACACACCCAGGCGCGGATCGAGCTGGTGGCGCGAACGGGCATAGGCCTGGCCCACGCCGTTGTAGTTGGAGAACTGCTCGTTACGCAGGCCGATGTAGCTGTGCCAGCGGTCGGTGACCTGCCAGTTATCTTCGACGAACTGCGAGCGCTGGTTAGTACGTGCCGAGGTACCCGTGGAGAGAGCGGTGGATTCGACGTAGTAGCCGTTCGCGAAATCAGCGGGGTTATACAGGTTCGGGTCGAGACCGAGATTGCTCAGGCGATTACGAATGGATGAGCCATCGCCGATGTCGTTGTAAATGTAGCCGGTACCGCCGACCGGTGCCGCACCCCAGCTGGCACGAAGCACGTAGTTATCCACGCCGCCACGCAGGTCGTGGTCGCCCAGGCGGTATTCGATGTTGGCGCTCCAGCCCTTGGTGCTGTCCTTGGAGCCCGGGGCGAGCTGGGTGGATGCACCCACCAGACAGCCGCTTTGCGGGTTGCCCTTGAAGGCGGCACGCTGGTCGGAGATCGAGGTACACGTGAGGCCGCTGGCTTCGTCCACGACCTGCGAGTGCTTCGAGTTGGCGCGGCCGTACATCGCGTTGACGGTCAGGTCGTCGGTGATGTAGCCGGTGTAGTGCGCGATATACGTATCGCCACCTGGCGTCGCGTTGGTCTGCGTGTTGTTGTAGTTCTTTGTGTACTGGTGGCCCAGGTAGTCACCGCGGCCGGTGTTGTAGTTGTAGCCGAAGATCGAGGCGTCCGTGGTCTCGGTATCACCAATGCCGGTGAGTTCCAGGATGTTGTTGTCGGTGATGTTCCAGTCGATCTTGGTCAACCAGCGCTTGGTCTTGCCGGTATCGTGTTCATCATCGTTCGCGCCGCTCGGGGCGGTGTAATTACCGGTCTGCTTGATCCAGTCGGCGGCGGCAAAGAAGAACAGCTTGTCCTTGACCAGCGCACCGCCGATCGACCCGGAGTACTGCAGGTTCTCCTGGTCGCGCCAGGTATACGGATTACCACGCTGGTACTTGGTTCCGTCGCGGTAATAGATGTTGCGCGGTTCCTGGGCCAGCGACGACGGCGAGAACAGCACCTGCACGTCGCCCTTCCACTCGTTCGAGCCGCGCTTGGACACGACGTTGATGACGCCACCGGTGGAGCGGCCATATTCCGCGCCGTAGCCACCGATCAGCACCTGTTCCTGGTCGATCGCGTCATACGGCAGCTGGCGCGAGCTCACGCCGGTCAGCGGGTTGGTGACCTGGAAGCCGTTGATGTAGTACGCGTTTTCCGACGCTGACGAACCGCCGAAGGAGAGCGCGTTGCCATAGCCGCGGGCTGCCGAGGTCGTGCCCGGGGCGAGCAGCGCGATGGAGCTGATGGACGTACGTGCGATAGGCAGCTTGGCCAGCTGATCGGAGCTGAGCACGGTGCGTGAGTCGACCGAGCTGACGTCGATGCTGGGCAGGCTGTTGGCCGTGACCTGCACACTACCGAGATCGGTGGCGTTGCTTGCCGACGCCGTGGCGGCGAACGACACATCGGTACCCTGGCTGATCTGGGTCTGTACACCCTTGTGGGTATCGACAGCGGTGCCGTTGCGCATCAGCGTGACATCGTAGGTGCCGATGGGCAGCGAGTTGGCGCGGTAACGGCCACTGCTGTCCACGGTGATGTCGCGCTTCAGGCCGGTGGCGCTGTTTTCGACGTGCACGACGTCGCCAGGGTTGGCCGAGCCATAGATGGCACCCGTGGCGTTGCTCTGCGCGAGTGCGCCGCCGCTGGCGGCTGCCGCGACGGCGAACGCCACGGCCAGTGTAAGTTTGCGGCGCGGTGGAACCGCGATACGCGAGACGGACTGCATGAACCTACCCTCCTAAAGGACGCATGTGACGAATGTCGGAACGAGCGGGCCCGCGTCCGCGCGGCACGCGGACGTTCGCCGCGAGTGCGGCGGGGGCTGATCGATATGCACGGCTACGCGGTGCCGTCTGCCTTCTGGTGAGCAGGCGGCATCACGCGGTCAAGGCGAGCGACGAGGCGCACCTTTGGAAGGGACTACAAACCGGAGCGAAGCTGGCATGTTGGATTCCCCAAAAAGACGACAAGAAAGGTTCTGCCGTGGAAGACGCGCTGTTCCGTTTGTACCCCCTGGAAACAGCTGCGACAGCACCGGAGTCCGGCGCGTGAAACCAACGTAAACCTGTGAAATACCTGTAAACAATAGGAATAAGTCCTAAGCAGGTATTTACGCATCGAATCGCAAATCCATGCGCCGCGGGAGGCCTCAGTGCTTGCCGCTCGCGCGCGTGCCCCGGTAGCGTTAACGACATGGACCTTGTCATCACCATTCTTGTATTGCTGCTGGTCGTCGCGCTCTCCGGCGCGATGGTCCGGATCCTGCCTATCCGGCTCCCCCTCCCGCTGGTACAGATCGCACTCGGTGCGCTACTGGCCCGTCCGTTCGGCATGCACGTGCAATTCGACCCCGAGCTGTTCTTCCTGTTGTTCATTCCACCGCTGCTGTTTGCCGATGGATGGCGCATTCCCAAGCGAGAACTGTTCCTCCTGCGTGGCCCGATCCTCGCGCTTGCCGTGGGGCTCGTGATCTTCACGATCGTCGGCGTGGGCTACTTCGTGCACTGGATGATTCCCACCGTGCCACTGGCTGTCGCGTTCGCCCTTGCCGCGGTGTTGTCGCCGACGGACGCGGTCGCGACATCGTCGGTCACGGGCGGTACGCGGATGCCACCCAGGCTGATGCATATCCTCTCCGGCGAGGCGCTCCTCAATGATGCATCGGGACTCGTGGCGCTGCAGTTCGCGGTAGCGGCGGAGGTGACGGGGCACTTCTCCGCGTTGCACGCGGCGCGCGACTTTGCGATCACCGCGTTGGGCGGTGTCGCTGCTGGCGCCCTGGTTGCCTTTACGTTTGGCGCGTTCCGCCGTCGGCTGGTGCGCTGGAGCGGCGAAGTGGATCCTGCCAGCCAGGTTGCGATGTTGCTGCTGCTGCCCTTCGCCGCGTACTTGCTGGCGGAGCACTTCGACGTATCGGGCATCCTTGCCGCCGTCGCAGCGGGCATGCTGATGAACTACACCGATGTGCTGAAGGGCGGCTATGTGGCCATGCGCATGCAGAACAGCGCGGTGTGGTCCATGGTGGAGTTCATCTTCAACGGGCTCATCTTTCTCCTGCTGGGCATGCAGTTGCCGGGCATTATCGATGGCGCGAAAGCCGATCTGCAGCAAGCCGGTGGCGGTGAGCTCTGGTACCTCGGCGCGTATGTCGTCGCCATCACGCTGGCGCTCGTCGTGCTGCGTTTCATCTGGGTGTGGGTGTCGCTGCGGTTCGTGCTGATGCGCGCTTTGCACCGCGGCGAGCAGCGTCCCAAGGTAGGCACGCGCCTGATGTGGACGACGGCGCTGGCCGGTGTCCGTGGCGCGATCACCATGGCTGGTGTGTTGTCGCTCCCCTTCATGAAGGCACCTGGCGTGCCTTTTCCCGTCCGCGACCTGATGATCTTCCTTGCCACTGGCGTCATCCTGTGCACGTTGCTGTTCGGTGCGGTGGGGCTTCCGCTATCGGTGAAAGGGTTGAAGTTGCCGGGCGAAGATCCACGGGTACGCGAGGAGCGCAAGGCACGGGCGTTGACGGCGGAAGCGGCCCTGCGCGGCATTGCCGATGAGCAGCAGAAGGTGGAGGAGAGCGGTGACGCCGATGCGATCGCGCTCGCCTCGCGCGTAGCGGCACGCGTGATGGCGGATTACCAGCAAAGGCTCGAGGCGGCGGCGGAAGAGGGTGACGTGCCCGGTAAGGCCCGTGCCGAAGCAGGCACCGAGCGCGTCATGCGCCTGGCCGCGTTGCGCGCCGAGCGCCATCAACTGATCCACTTGCGTCGCGACCACACGATCAACGATGAGACGCTGCGTACGCTGATGCGCGAAGTGGATCTGGCCGAGGCCGCCTTGACCGGCCTGCACGCGGGCTAGGCGCTCACGGCAGCCGGAAGAACGCTTCCGCCGTGCGCGTGGAGGCCTCAGTCACCGCGTCGCGCGTCTCGCCGCGGTCCTTCGCTACTTCATCGCGGATGTGCGCGAGGTACATCGGCTCGTTGCGGCGATCCTTGGGCATCGGGCGCAGCGTGCGCGGCAGCAGGTAAGGTGCATCCGTCTCCAGCATCAACCGGTCAGCGGGGATCAGCTTCACCAGTTCGCGCAGGTGCGCGCCACGGCGTTCGTCGCAGATCCAGCCCGTGACGCCGATGTGGCAATCCAGGTCGAGGTAGTCACGCAGCGCCTCGCCGGTGTCCGTGAAGCAATGCACGACTGCGGCGGGCACGCGATCGCGGTAGCGCTTGAGTAGCGCGAGGAAATCGTGGTGTGCGTCGCGCTGGTGCAGGAACAGGGGCATGCCGAACTCGGCGGCGATCGCCAGCTGCCGCTCGAACACCTCGCGCTGGATGTCGCGGGGTGAGTAATTGCGGTTGTAATCCAGGCCGGTTTCACCGACCGCACGAACTTCCGGCTCGGCGGCCAGCTGGCGCAGGAAGGTGTCGGTCGCGTCGTCGTAGTCCACGGCATGGTGCGGGTGAACGCCGGCCGTCGCGAACAAACGGCCCCCGCTGGCCCTGGCCAGCGCCAGCGCGTGCTCACTCCCTTCCCGCGAAGCGCCCGTAACGATCATGCGGCCTACGCCATGGCTCAAAGCCCGGGCAAGGACGGCGTCCAGATCCTGGTGGAACGACTCGTGGGTGAGGTTCGCGCCGATGTCGATCAAGTCCATGATTTAGTTCGCAAAGTGGTTGACGGTTGTGCGGCCGGTTGATGCGTTATCGCCGCGCAAAGCCATGAATTAGAACACATATGGCCATCCGGTCAGGGTTTCCACGGGGTTTGCCGGATAGGCCGTTCGGACGACACGAAATAACGCGTCAAATTATTGACGGTCGCATTTTCCTACTGCTAGGTTCCTGCGACGGCTGGCGAAATCTCGCCAAGAAGTCGTCTTATGGAGGTTTTTCGAAAGGGAACTCAAATTCTTTTTTGCAGGGGATGCCCGCCACGGGCATCAAAAGGAAGGCGGCCCGCAAGTGGTCGCCCAGGCAGTACCACGGGCTAAGGGGTAGTGCAGATGGGAAATCGTATCCTCGCGAGGTCGCTCGTCGCCTCGTTCGTCCTGGCCGCCGCGCCAGCGATCTTCGCAGCAGGGGCCGCCGCGCCCCACGCCACGTTCAACGTCAGCACCTTGCGTGCATCCAGCGGCTACGACCGCTTCATCATCAAGTACCGCGATGGCACCACGCAGCGCACGGATCACGCCGCGGCCGCACAGGCCGTCAGCGCCGCGCTCTCACGCGCTGCCGCCACCACCAGTTCACTGCGCGCGGGCAAGTCGGCGGCACCGCTGGCCAGCTACTCGCGCAAGCTGGGCACCGGTGCCGATCTGGTGCGTATCTCGCGCAAGCTCACGGCGAGCGAGGCCGATGCGCTGATCCGACAGATCGCCACCGATCCCGCCGTCGCGCACGTGCAGGCCGACGTGATGATGCAGAAGGTACGTGACATTTCCGCGACCGGGCTGGCCGCCGCCGCGGCGCCTACGCCGGTCGTCGTGAATGACCAGTACTACGCGCGTTACCAATGGCATTTCCGTGCCCCTGACGGGACCGCCGAGAAGATTGGTTCGGATGCGAGCAGTTACGCGAACAAGGGCGGCAGCAACGTCGCTAACGCGTGGAATCTTTCCGACGGCACCGGCGTTACCGTGGCGGTGCTGGATACGGGCATTACCAACCACCCGGATATCGATCTCTCGCTGGCCGATGCCGGCTACGACTTCATCATCGATAGCTATGTCTCCGGTCGTGCCACCGATGGGCGCGTGCCCGGCGGCTGGGACCTGGGTGACTGGACCACCGATGACAAGTACCTCGCCACCAACGGCGGTTGCGTGGATGCGAACAACCCGGCGGAAGATTCCAGCTGGCACGGTACCCACGTATCGGGCAACGTCGCCGAACTGACCAATAACACCACCGGCATGGCGGGTATCGCTTACAAGGCGAAGGTGCTCCCGGTTCGCGTGCTGGGCCACTGCGGTGGCTATAGCTCCGATATCGCCGATGCGATCGTGTGGGCGTCGGGCGGCCATGTCGATGGTGTGCCGGATAACACCCACCCGGCGCAGGTGATCAACATGAGCCTGGGCGGCGAAGGCAAGTGCAGCGACGATGATGTCACGGCCGACGCGATCACGGGTGCCATCGGTCGCGGCACCACCGTGGTCGTTGCCGCCGGCAACGAGAACGACGATACCGCCAACTACTCGCCGTCGAGCTGCCCGGGTGTGATCGCGGTCGCCTCCAACGGCATCACCGGCAAGCGTGCGTATTACTCGAACTACGGCACGGGCGTAACGCTTTCCGCGCCGGGCGGCGGTGTCTACGCCAACGATGCGGCCTCGGGCACCGTCGTGTCCGCCGGCTTCTCGTGGTCGGCCATCAACGACGGCACGCATGAGCCGACCACCGCCGATTACGGCGGCATGGCGGGCACTTCGCAGGCCACGCCGCACGTCACCGGCACGGTGGCACTGATGCTTGCGGCGGTGAAGGGGGCCAACCTTCCCACGCCGACGCCCGCACAGATCCGCACGCTGCTCACGTCCACCGCCCATCCGTTCCCGTCCACGCCCGACAAGGCGATCGGTGCCGGCATCGTCGATGCCTACGCCGCGGTCAACAAGGCGCTTGGCAACGATTCGGGCAACCCGGGGGAACCGGATGTCACCGCGCTCACCAACGGCACGAGCGTCAAGGCGTCGGGTGATGGGTCGGCCAAGGTGTATTCGATCGATGTGCCCTCCGGTGCGCGCACGCTCGTATTCACGACCTCGGGTGGCACGGGTGATGTGTCCATCGCGGTGAAGAACGGTACGGCAGGCACCGAGACGGTGTCGGCCAAGAAAGCCACGAACAACGAGACGGTGACGGTCGCACGGCCGGCGGCGGGCACCTGGTACCTCACGGTGACCAGCCCGGCGGCGTACGCCAACGTCAGCGTCCTCGCACGCTTCGTCGCACCTTGATGGAAATGGCCCGTCGGCCGTGTGCCGGCGGGCCGGGGAAGCCCTGGCCAGGGGGCGGGCTTCTCGTCTTGCGCCAGCGAGGGGGTCTTCGCTGGCGTGGCGTGCAGGGAGGGGTCCCTGCCGCCGTATAAGGGAGGTAAGGGCAATGTATTCACGAACACTGGCACAGGCCGCGGGCCTGGTGCTGACGGGCGTCTTCACCCTCGCGGCAGCGGTACATGCCGCCGAGGCACCGAAGACCGCCGCGCCTCAGACCGTCGTCGTCCAAGGCGTACAGGTGGCGATCGATCCGGCAACGGGCCGGTTGCGTGAACCGACCGCTGAAGAGCGCGCTGCGCTGTCCAGGGCGTTTGGTGTGCAAAACGTATCGGCGGCGAAGCTTTCCGCTGGCCAGCCACGTACCGCGGCCGAAGCGAAATCCACCTTCCGCAGCGTCTCGCTCGATAACGGCGTCCGCGCCAAGGCCGTGCGGGTGCCGCAGGAGCTGATGAGCAGCGTGGTTGCCGAACGTCAGCCGGATGGCAGCCTCAGCATTCACCACGATGATCACGGCGTCCAGGCCGCGCCGAAGGCACCGGAGGTGGTGAAATGATCCGCCGTAATCTTCTCTTTACCGCTATCGCCGCCGCCGGGCTCTTCTACGCCATGGGCGCCAGTGCCGCGGAGATCAAGATCGTCAACCAGGATGTCGGTACCGGCAAGGGCCTGGATGATCCGACCCCGGCAACGCCGGTAGGCGGCAACCCGGGTACGACGGTGGGCAAGCAGGCATTGAACGTCTACCAGTTCGCCGCCGATGTGTGGGGCGCCGTGCTGCAGAGCGATGTCACCATCGTCAATAACGCGACGTTCGAGAAACTTTCCTGCGACGCGACCTCCGGCGTGCTGGGTTCATCGGGCACGACTTACATTTTCTACTTCGACGACACCAGCACGTTGCCGCCGCGCGCCGTGCGCAACACCTGGTACCACTCGGCCCTGTTCGATGCGCTGAGTGGTTCCGACGGCATCCCGGGCGAAGCGGATATCCAGAGCCAGTTCAATGGTGCGCTGGGCTCCACCGGTTGCCTTGAAGGTTCGAAGTGGTACTTCGGCCTGGATGGGCAGACGCCGGCCGGATCGATCAACTTCCTCAACGTCGTGCTGCACGAAATGGCGCACGGCCTGGGCTTCTCCGGCTTCAACAGCCTGACTACGGGCTCCCCCTACGTCGGCGACGACGGCGTGGCCCGCCCCGATATCTATTCCACGTTCGTCTTCAACGATACGAAGATGAAGAAGTGGTATGACCTGACCAACGCCGAACGTGTCACGGCGGCGCTGGATGATGGCAACCTGGTCTTCACCGGCGCCACGGTCAAGGCGGAAGCGCCGCTCGCGCTAGGGCTGCCGGATATCTTCCGGGTGACGGCACCGGCCGCTGCCGCGGGCGATTACCAGTACGCGCAGGGTGCGTTTGGCCCGCTCGCCACGGCTTCGAACTTCAGCGGCAGCGTGGTGCAGGCCGCGCCGGCCGATGGTTGCGCGGCCATCACCAATGGCTCCGCCATCAGCGGAAAGATCGCGCTGATCGATCGCGGCACCTGCAACTTCACCGACAAGGTGGCGAACGCGCAGACCGCCGGTGCGAAGGCCGTGCTTATCGCCAATAACCAGGCCGGTGCGATCACCCCGGGCGGCACACCGACGACCACGATCAACATCCCGACGATCGCCATCAGCCAGGTGGACGGCAACAAGCTCAAGGCCAACCTCACCGGGCTGACCGGCGCGGTGGGCAAGGGCACGGGCCTGGCCGGCGCCGACGCGCAGGGCAATGTGCAGCTGTATGCACCGACGGTGCTTGCGCAGGGCTCGTCGTTCTCGCATTACGACACCCGCCTGACCCCGAACGCGATCATGGAATACGCGATCAACCAGGACCTGATGGGCCAGATCGATGTCGACCTGACCCCTGCGTTGTTCAAGGATGAAGGCTGGGGCCTCAACACCACCGGGCAGCTGCTGCTTACCTGCAATACGGGTATCCCGACGCTGGTACCGGGCGGCGTGATCGTGGGTGCGAACGTCATCTCCAATGCGAAGACGATTGCCGGCGATGCCGCCACGCTCGCGGTGTATCGCACCGGCGTGCGGGCCTACGCGTCCACCCTCGCCAGCTCGGGCCTGATCACTGCAGCGCAGGCATCCAGCCTGAATGCGTGCCTGAGCGATGCGGAAACGCAGAAGCAGTACACCGCGTGGCATGTCGCGGTACCCGATGCGATCAGCCTGGGTAACAACGTTGGCCTCGGCAACCAGTCGGGCGCGGCGGGCAGCACCAAGGTGTACTCGCTCTCGGTGCCGGCTGGCGCGAAGTCGCTGACGTTCCGTACGGCAGGCGGCTCGGGTGATGTGTCTATCGCCGTGCAGGCACCAGGCGCCACGGCATTCACCGCGGTCGCCAACCGTACCGGCAACGCCGAGGTGTACACCAAGGCCAGCCCGGCGCAGGGCACCTGGTATCTCCAGGTCACTGGGGTGAAGGCCTACAGCGGGGTCACGGTGCAGGCGGTTTACACGCAGTAAGCGCGACACACCCGGGCCGCCACGCGCGGCCCGGGTTCCATTCAGGCGGCAGGCACTGGAGGCAGCGCGCGGCGCGCCCCGTCGCTGGCCGCACATAGCGGCACCCACGGGAGGAAGTTACGTGAATACGATCTACAGCAAGGTATGGAAAAAGTCGCTCGGGATCCTGGTCGTTGCATCGGAACATGCCCGTGCGAACGGCAAGGGCGGCGCCTCCCGACGCCTCCGCGCGAGCATGGCCGCGTTGCCGCTGCTTGCGGGCGCGGTGTTCGCGCTGGCCAGCCCGGCGGCGCATGCGGGTTCATCCGGGAGCAACAACGCACAGGCCGGCAACATCTGCAGCGGGTTCTCTTCCTTGCTCGCGCCGGTCGCCAAGGGCTACCAGGCTTTCGCGTGCGGGGCCCAGGCGAAGGCGGCGGGGGATTACAGCGTCGCGCTTGGCAACGCAGCCACATCGAAAGGGGATTACAGCACCGCCGTTGGCCAGGATGCGCAAGCAGCCGGGGACTTCGCGACGGCGCTTGGCCAGGGTGCCCGCGCCAGCGCGACGGATAGCGTAGCGCTCGGCCAGGGCGCGAACGCCGCCAACACGGGAAGCACGGCGGTGGGACGGGGTGCCCGCGCCATTGCCAATAACGCGGTGGCACTGGGTTCGGATTCCGTGGCCAACCGCGCGAACACGGTATCGGTAGGCCGCAGCGGCGGTGAGCGCCAGGTCGTGAACGTCGCCGATGGTTCGCAGGCCACCGATGCGGTGAACAAGCGCCAGCTCGATACCGTCAATTCACGCGTCACGACCGTCAACGGAAGGGTCGATACCGTCAATGGGCGCGTGGATACGGTGAATGGCCGTGTCGACACCGTGGCGGCGAACGTCGCGACCGTATCCGGCAAGGTGAACGCAGTCGATGCGGCCACCGCGGATGCACAGCATTACTTCAAGGCCCAGGGTACGGGTGATGGCAGCGATGATGCCACCGCCGCGGGAACGTTTAGCACCGCCGCGGGATCGGGTGCCTTCGCTGGCAGCGCTGGTGACAGTGCATTCGGCAGCGGTGCGTTCGCCACTGGTGGCAATGCTACCGCCGCTGGCTACGGCGCGACGGCGACCGGCCAGAACAGCGCGGCGTACGGTGCGGGCTCGCAGGCCAATGGCCCGGGCAGTGTGGCCGTGGGTGGCGTCGCCGTGGATGCGGATGGCAATCCGCTGATCACCAACGGTGGTGTTCCGGTCGACACCGGTGCGACCAGCGCGGATGTGGGGGGCACTGCCGTTGGTGCCAGCGCGCAGGCGGCTGGCTTCGCCGCATCGGCGGTCGGCGTGGGCGCCTATGCTGGCGGTGCGCAATCGGCTGCCGTGGGTGCGGTGGCAAACGCGATAGGTGATTACTCCACGGCGCTCGGTACGCAAAGCGTGGCGACGGGCGTCGCCAGCGTCGCACTGGGCGCGGGCTCGGTCGCCGATCGCGATAACACGGTTTCCGTCGGCGATGTCGGTGCCGAGCGGCAGATCACGAACGTTGCAGCGGGTACGGAAGATACCGATGCGGCGAACGTCGGCCAGGTGAACGATGCGGTCAATGGCGCCACTCGCTACTTCAAGGCGACCGGTGCCAACGACGGTAGCGATGATGCGACGGCGGTAGGTGACTATGCCGTAGCCTCGGGTTCCGGCGCGTTTGCCGGTGCGAATGGCGCAAGCGCCTACGGCAGTGGTTCGTTCGCATCGGGCGTCAACAGCACGGCGACCGGCTACGGCGCAACAGCAACCGGCCAGAACAGCGCGGCGTACGGCGCGGGCTCGCAGGCCAATGGCCCGGGCAGTGTGGCCGTGGGTGGCGTCGCCGTCGATGAAGACGGCAATCCGCTGATCACGAATGGTGGCGTCCCCGTCGATACCGGTGCGACCAGCGCCGATGTCGGTGGTACCGCGGTGGGTGCGAGTGCGCAGGCCGGTGGTTTCGCCGCTTCGGCGGTGGGTGTCGGTGCGTACGCAAGCGGCGCGCAGTCGTCGGCATTCGGCGCCGTGGCCAACGCGCTGGGTGACTACTCCACCGCCGTGGGTACGCAAAGCACGGCGGGTGGCACGAGCAGCGTTGCCGTGGGCGAAAGCGCAACGGCGACGGGCGACGAGAGCGTGGCTGTCGGCGGCAGCGCTTTTGGTTTCTTCACGGCACAGGCGACTGGGTACGCGACGACTGCGCTGGGTGCGGGCGCCTGGGCGACGGCGGACTACGCAACGGCGATTGGCTGGAATACGTACGCAGCGGCGGATAGTTCCACGGCGCTTGGCGAGTCGGCATCGGCACAGGATCTCGGCTCAAGCGCACTGGGCGCGGAAGCCATCGCCGTGGGCACGCAGTCCACAGCGGTGGGTGCTGTCTCGACGACGAATGGCGATTTCGCTTCGGCGATTGGCAGTGGTAGCTATGCGGGAGCAAACAACGCGACGGCGGTAGGTGGCCTGGCGAGCGCGACCGGCGAGGACAGTACAGCGGTAGGCGCGAACAGCGAAGCCTCCGGTGCCCGTTCGACGACGACCGGTGCATCAAGTGCCGCGTTCGGTGACGACAGCACGGCGAACGGCTACAGCGCGATCGCCGATGGCAGCGGTGCTACGGCCGTGGGTGCGAGCAGCGTGGCCGATAGCGATTACGCGACGGCGGTGGGCAACGGCGCCAGTGCGAATGGCGTGGGTGCATCGTCGCTGGGTGCGGGAGCCTTCGCCCAGGGCGATGGCGCCATCGCTGGCGGTTACGGTGCGACGTCGCAAGGCAAGAACACGGCGTCGTACGGCAGTGGTGCACAGGCCACGGCGAACAGCGCCACGGCGATCGGTGGCCAGGCGGTGGATGAGAATGGCGATCCGCTGATCACCTACAACGCGACGGGTGAAGCCGTGGGGCCGGCAACAGCATCGGGCCTGGCCGCGACGGCGGTGGGTGCGAGCGCGCAGGCCGAAGGACAGTTCGCCACGGCACTGGGCACAGCGGCGTTCGCGCAGGGAGAGCAGTCGCTGGCCGGCGGGTTCCTCTCCGAAGCCTCCGGCCAGGGTGCGACCGCGCTGGGTGGCCAGGCCTACGCGGCCGGCGCGCTCTCCACCTCGGTGGGCTACGGCACGGCCGCCTACAGCGACGGCGCGGTAGCGATCGGTGGTGGCGCGAGCGCGGCGGGTACCGGCAGCGTCGCGATCGGCCAGTACGCCGAGACCGGCTTCGCACTGTTCGGCCTCGAATCGGCCAACGCCGTGGCGCTGGGCACGAACAGCTGGGCGCTTGGCGATAGCAGTACCGCACTGGGCGCTGGGGCATGGGTCCTTGGCGATAACAGCGTGGCCCTGGGTGCCAATTCTTCCGCCGACCGTGACAACACGGTGTCGGTGGGTGACGTGGGTAGTGAGCGTCAGATCACCAATGTGGCCGCGGGCACCGAAGCGACGGATGCGGTGAACAAATCCCAGTTGGACGCGGTGTCGAATAACGTGACCGACGCGACGCGTTACTTCAAGGCCACGGGTGCGAACGATGGCAGCGATGACGCGACGGCGGTAGGTGACTATGCCGTAGCCTCGGGTTCCGGCGCGTTTGCCGGTGCGAATGGCGCAAGCGCCTACGGCAGTGGTTCGTTCGCATCGGGCGTCAACAGCACGGCGACCGGCTACGGCGCAACAGCAACCGGCCAGAACAGCGCGGCGTACGGCGCGGGCTCGCAGGCCAATGGCCCGGGCAGTGTGGCCGTGGGTGGTGTCGCCGTCGATGAAGACGGCAATCCGCTGATCACGAATGGTGGCGTCCCCGTCGATACCGGTGCGACCAGCGCCGATGTCGGTGGCACCGCGGTGGGTGCGAGTGCGCAGGCCGGTGGTTTCGCCGCGTCGGCCTTCGGCGTCGGTGCATTTGCCAATGGCACGCAATCGGTGGCGGTCGGTGCGGTAGCGAATGCGCTGGGCGAGATGTCGACGGCCGTGGGTACGCAGAGTGAAGCCAGCGGCGACAGCAGCACGGCGCTGGGCGAAAGCGCGACCGCGCAGGACCTGGGCTCGAGCGCCCTGGGTGCGCAGTCGCTGGCCAGCGGTACGCAGTCGACGGCCGTAGGTGCCGCGGCCGTCGCACAAGGTGATTTCGCCTCGGCGGTCGGTAGCGGCAGCTACGCAGGCAACACGAACGCGACCGCGGTTGGCGGGTTGGCGACGGCCACGGGCAGCGATAGCACGGCGGTGGGCCAGGCTAGCGAAGCCTCGGGTGCACGTTCGACCGCAACGGGTGGATCGAGCGCCGCGTTCGGCGACGACAGCACGGCGAATGGCTACAGCGCGATCGCCGATGGCAGCGGCGCGACGGCGGTAGGTGCGAGCAGCGTGGCCGATAGCGATTACGCGACGGCGGTGGGCAACGGCGCCAGTGCGAATGGCGTGGGTGCATCGTCGCTGGGTGCGGGAGCCTTCGCCCAGGGTGATGGCGCCATCGCTGGCGGTTACGGTGCGACGTCGCAAGGCAAGAACACGGCGTCGTACGGCAGTGGTGCACAGGCCACGGCGAACAGCGCCACGGCGATCGGTGGCCAGGCGGTGGATGAGAATGGCGATCCGCTGATCACCTACAACGCGACGGGTGAAGCCGTGGGGCCGGCAACAGCATCGGGCCTGGCCGCGACGGCGGTGGGTGCGAGCGCGCAGGCCGAAGGACAGTTCGCCACGGCACTGGGCACAGCGGCGTTCGCGCAGGGAGAGCAGTCGCTGGCCGGCGGGTTCCTCTCCGAAGCCTCCGGCCAGGGTGCGACCGCGCTGGGTGGCCAGGCCTACGCGGCCGGCGCGCTCTCCACCTCGGTGGGCTACGGCACGGCCGCCTACAGCGACGGCGCGGTAGCGATCGGTGGTGGCGCGAGCGCGGCGGGTACCGGCAGCGTCGCGATCGGCCAGTACGCCGAGACCGGCTTCGCGCTCTTCGGCCTCGAATCGGCCAATGCCGTGGCGCTGGGCACGAACAGCTGGGCGCTTGGCGATAGCAGCACCGCACTGGGTGCCGGGGCATGGGCCCTTGGCGATAACAGCGTGGCCCTGGGTGCCAATTCTTCCGCCGACCGTGACAACACGGTGTCGGTGGGTGACGTGGGTAGTGAGCGTCAGATCACCAATGTGGCCGCGGGCACCGAAGCGACGGATGCGGTGAACAAATCCCAGCTGGATGCCGTGGCCGGCAGCGTCAGTGACGCCAGCCATTTCTTCAAGGCAACCGGCACGGGCGACGGATCGGACGACGCCACGGCGGCTGGCCAGTTCGCTACCGCCGCAGGTTCGGGTGCGTTTGCTGGCGGCACCGGTGACAGTGCCATCGGCAGTGGCGCGTTCGCCAACGGGGGCAACGCCACCGCCATCGGCACTACGTCGACGGCGACGGGCGCGGCGAGTACCGCGCTGGGTGCGCAGTCCGAAGCCAGCGCCGCAAACAGCGTGGCGTTGGGCGCCGGGTCGGTGGCGCAGCGGGACAACACGGTATCCGTGGGTTCGGCGGGCGCCGAACGCCAGGTCACCAACGTCGCGGCTGCCACGCAGTCGACCGATGCGGTGAACAAGGGCCAGCTCGATACCCTGGCGGACAGCGTGAGCAGTGCGGCGCACTATGTGTCTGCCACGGGCGCCAACGATGGATCGGATGACGCCAGCGCGGCCGGAGCGTATGCAACGGCAGTGGGCGCCGGCAGCAGCGCAGCGGGTGACCTGTCGACGGCGATAGGCTCGTTCGCTACCGCCAGCAAGGAGTCCGGCACGGCGATCGGCGCCTCGGCAAACGCCGCCGGTGCGGGCGCCACAGCCATAGGCGACAGCGCGCGTGCGACCGCGGCCAACTCCGTGGCGCTCGGTAGCGGTTCGGTCGCGACCCGCGCCAACACCGTATCGGTCGGTTCGGCGAGCGGTAACCGGCAGATCACTAACGTGGCGGCAGGTACCCAGGGCACGGATGCGGTCAACCTCACCCAGCTGAATTCGGCCTTGAGCAGTGCGTTTGCCGGTACCAGCAACGCCGCAGGCAATGCGGTGGCGCTGGCCCTCGGTGGCGGCGCCACCATGGGCGCCAACGGGTTCATTGGTCCGGTGTACCGCGTCCAGGGGAGCTCGTACGGGACGGTGGGTGATGCGGTGGGTGCGTTGGACGGGGCACTCAGCTCGATCAATACGCGGGTCAGCAAGCTGGAATCGGGAACGGCAGGTTCGCCCGGAACGGGCCCGACCCGTCCGCGCGTGAACGCGGCGGTGGCCGCCGCCCCTGCACCGGCTGCCGCCACGCCCGCGGCGGTGGCACCGGTCGCCCAGGCGCAGGCCATCGTGGAAGGCACCGGTGATGGCACGGCGATCGGTACGGGCAGCTACGCCAAGGATCCGACCGACCTTGCCATCGGCAACAACGCAACCATCGGTGCGGCCGACAGCACGGCGGTGGGTACGGGCGCTACGGTGACGGCGGCGGCAACCAACAGTGTCGCGTTGGGTGCCAACTCGGTGGCCGATCAGCCGAACACGGTGTCCGTCGGTTCGGCCGGCGCCGAGCGGCGGGTGACGAACGTCGCGGCCGGTACCGCGCCGACCGACGCGGCCAACGTCAGCCAGGTGGACCAGGCCCTGACCACGGCCAAGTCGTATGCCGACCAGGGCGATGCCAGCACGCTGACCCAGGCCAAGGCGTACACCGACCAGAAGTTCGGCGACATCGTGAGTGGCGGTGCGTTCGATGAGTACAAGCGTGAGGTCGACCACCGTTTCAACAATCTCAACGATCGTCTGAACAAGGTCGGCGCCATGGGAGCGGCCATGTCGCAGATGGCCTTCAGCGCCCAGGGCGTCAGCGGGGATAACCGGCTGGGTGTCGGCGCGGGCGGCTACAAGGGCCAGGGCGCGCTGTCGGTGGGTTACTCACGGGCACTGTCGTCGCACGCGGCGCTGACCTTCGGCGCCGCCGTCAGCGGAGGTGAGACTTCCGGTGGTGTCGGTGTAGGCATCGGCTGGTAATTGACTAGGCGGCCGCCTACACGGGGCCGCCGAAACCTTGCGAGGCCGGCGGCGACGCCGGCCTTCGCTTTGTTGCAGCGCGTCGCAGGATGCGCGTCGCACGGTCGCCCCGGAAGCATGGTCTGTGCTACCAATAGCGGCCCATGGCCCCAGGAACGGGGGCATCGATACCGCAACGTACGGAGCGTGATAAAGCATGTCTGCGATGACCGAGCATAGGGACATGCTTACCGGCGAACCGGGCGAAGCCCAGGTCTGCGCGCACCTGGTCGCGCATGGCCGCCTGAAAGACACTGACCTCGCCCGGGCACGGCGCCTGCACGACGAGACGCCCGAGGGCACCCTCACGGCGTTGATGGCCCGCCTCGGCCTGGTGTCGGAGCGTGACCTGGCGGATGCCTGGGCGGCCTTGCTGGGGCTGCCGCTGCTGGCCGCGAAGGACGCCCCCGAGATGCCGCCGGCCGATGTCGAACTTTCGGTCCGCTTCCTGAAGCAGTACCACGTCGTGCCCGTGCGCGAGGGCGACGATGGCCTGGCCTTGCTGGTGTCCGACCCCGCCGATCCTTACCCGCTCCAGGCTGTCGCGCTGGCTACCGGCCGGGAGGTGCAGTTGCGCGTGGGCCTGCGTTCGGAGATCGATGACCTGATCGAGCGCTATTACGGCCAGGGCCGTTCGGCGATGGGCAGCATCGTCGAGAGCCTCGATGGCAGCGCGGCGGTCGAAGACGACGTGGAACACCTGCGCGACCTGGCCTCGGAGGCCCCGGTCATCCGGCTGGTCAACCTGATCCTGCAGCGCGCCGTCGAGCAGCGTGCTTCCGACGTACACATCGAACCGTTTGAGAACCGCCTGAAGGTGCGCTATCGCATCGACGGTGTGCTGCACGAAGTCGAAGCGCCGCCCTCGAGTTCCACCGCCGCCGTGATCTCGCGCGTCAAGATCATGGCCCGGCTGAATATCGCCGAGCGCCGCCTGCCGCAGGATGGCCGCATCCAGCTGCGCGTGCAGGGCAAGGAGCTCGACCTGCGCGTTTCCACCGTGCCCACCAGCTTCGGCGAATCGGTGGTCATGCGTATCCTCGATCGCGAATCGGTCGTGTTCGATTTCGAATCGCTTGGCTTCACCGACAGTTTCCGCGACAGCTTCGTCGAGGTGCTCGATCGCCCGCACGGCATCCTGCTGGTCACGGGTCCCACCGGCTCAGGCAAGACCACCACGCTGTACACCGCGCTGTCGCAGATCAACACGCCCGACGTCAAGATCATCACCGTCGAAGACCCGGTGGAATACCAGATCGAGGGCATCAACCAGATCCAGGTGAAGCCGCAGATCGGCCTGGATTTTGCCGGTGCGCTTCGCTCGATCGTGCGCCAGGATCCCGACGTGATCATGATCGGCGAAATGCGTGACCTGGAAACCTGCCGAATCGCCATCCAGTCCGCACTGACCGGCCACCTTGTGCTGTCCACGCTGCATACCAACAGCGCGGCGGGCGGTGTGACCCGCCTGCTGGACATGGGTGTGGAAGATTACCTGCTGGGCTCCACGGTCAACGGCATCCTTGCGCAGCGCCTTGTACGCCGCCTGGATCCCGAGACGGCCGTTGCATACGAGGCATTGCCCGAGGTCATCGAGCAGTTCCAGCTACACAAGTACACCGACGAGCGCCCGATCCGGCTGTGGAAACCCGGTTCGAGCGCGGCCAATCCCACCGGCTACCGCGGCCGTCGCGCCATCATGGAGTTCCTGGTGATGAGCGATCCCATCCGCCGGCTTGTCATGCAGCGCGCGGATGCGGGCGAGATCGAGCGGCAGGCGCGCTCCGAAGGCATGCGTACGATGTATGAGGATGGCCTGGCCAAGGCCGTATTGGGCGTCACCACCATTGAGGAAGTCCTGCGCGTCACGCAGGAGAGCTGACCATGAGCCAGTTCCGCTACCGCGCGATCAGCGCCGCCGGCGAGATGCTGGCGGGACGCATGGAAGCCACGTCAATCGAGGACGTCGTGGCACGGCTGCAGGAGCAGGGCCATGTGCCACTCGAAGCGGCACCGGCCGAAGGCGACGCCGGCGGCGGCAGCCTCGCCGCGCTGTTTCGCAAAGGGCCCTTCACAGGTGACCAGCTGGCCCAGTTCACGCACCAGCTCGCCACGCTGCTGGGTGCCGGCCAGCCACTGGATCGCGCCCTTGGCATCCTCCTCGACCTGCCCGAAGGCGAGCGTGCGAAGAACATGGTGGAGCGGATCCGCGACCGCGTACGCGGCGGCACCACGCTCTCTACCGCGCTGGATGAAGAAAACGGCGTGTTCCCGCGCCTGTACATCAGCCTGGTTCGTGCGGGCGAGGCGGGCGGTTCGCTCGACGAAACCCTGCGCCGGCTTGCCGATTACCTCGAGCGCGCCCAGGCGCTGCGCGGCAGCATCATCAATGCATTGATCTATCCGGCCTTCCTCATGGTCGGCGTACTTGGTTCGCTGGTGTTGCTGCTGGCTTACGTGGTGCCCCAGTTCGTTCCGATTTTTGCCGATATGCAGGTGCCGATTCCGCTCATCACCCAGATCGTGCTGGCGATCGGTACGGTGATTGGCGACTGGTGGTGGGCCATCGCGCTCCTGATCGTCGTGCTGGTGGTGTTCCTGCAGATGCGCCTGCGTGACCCGGATGCGAAGCTGCGCTTCCACGCGCGCCTGCTCGGCATGCGTGTCGCTGGCCCGCTGCTGCTAAAGGTGGAGACAGCACGAATCGCACGCACGCTGGGCACGCTGTTGAAAAACGGGGTGCCCTTGCTCGGCGCACTTTCCATTGCGCGCCAGGTGACCGGTAACCGGGCACTCGACATGGCCCTCGAACAGGCCGCCGATCGCGTGAAGGGGGGAACGGGGCTGGGCAGCGCGTTGTCACAGACAGAGCGTTTCCCCCGTCTTGCCCTGCAGATGATCCAGGTGGGTGAGGAGGCCGGCGCGCTGGACACCATGTTGCTGAAAGTAGCGGATACGTTCGATGTTGAGGCGAAGCGCGCGATCGACCGGCTGTTGGCCGCCCTCGTTCCTACGCTCACCATCGTCATGACCGTCCTCGTGGCTTTCATCATGGCGGCGATCCTGCTGCCGCTGCTCAGCCTCACCAGCAATATCAATTGACCGAATCGTTCCCCAGGAGTTTTGCCCATGCGCTCGACCCGTACCCTCCGACACAGCCACGCCCGCGGCTTCACGCTGCTGGAAATGCTCGCGGTGATCGTGCTGATCGGCATCATCGGCGCCATCGTCGTCACCCAGGTCGGCAAGAACGTCGACAAGGGCAAGTACGGCGCCGGCAAGGCCCAGCTCACCACGCTCACGCAGAAGATCGACAACTACTCGCTCGATAATGGCGCGCCGCCCGCATCGCTTGATGCGCTGGTGACCAAGCCCGCGGATGCGCAGAACTGGCAGGGCCCCTACGCCAAGGCGTCTGACCTGAAGGATCCGTGGGGCCACGCGTTCGGCTACCGTTTCCCGGGTGAGCATGGCCAGTACGACCTGGTGTTCTATGGCCAGGATGGCAAGGCCGGCGGCGACGGCTATTCGGCCGACGTTGGTAACTGGCAGTAAGGCAGGCGGGGTTCACGGCCATGCGCGTGCGCGGTTTCACGCTGTTCGAGATGCTGGCCGTGATCCTGCTGATCGGCCTCGCCGCAGCCGCCGTTTCCATACCGGTCACGCAGGGCCTGGCCAGTGCGCGCGTCAATGCGGCGAGCGGCGAACTCGCCGCGGCGCTGCGTTATACGCGCACCCAGGCCATCGTAAAGGGCGAAAGCCAGGCGCTTGAGGTCGATGTGCGTGCCGCCACGTACCGGCCACCCGGCAAGGGCGATGTGCACCTGCCTCGTGACATGCGCGTCGCCATTACCAGCGCGCGCGAAGACCAGGCCAACGCCACCACGGGTCGTATTCGTTTCTTCCCCGATGGCAGCTCCACCGGCGGGCGCATCACGTTGACGCGCGGCCAACGCGAATGGCATGTCAACGTGGGCTGGCTCACCGGCGCGGTCAGTGTGGTGGCGCCACGATGATCCGGCATGGCATGCACGCCCGCCGCCGTGCGGCGGGTTTCAGCCTGCTCGAGGTCATTGCGGCCATTGCGGTGCTGGCGATCACGTTTGCCGCCCTTATGCAGGTCGCGGGCAGCGCCATAAGCCTCACCACGCGCGCCAACGAGCGCACGCAGGCCGCGCTGCGCGCGCGCAGCCTGCTCGATGGTGCATTCATCATGGAGCCGGTGCAGGAAGGCAGCAGCGAAGGACGATTTGACGACACGTACCGCTGGCGATTGAACGTGGCGCCGTTCAACGTTGGCGATGCGCCCACGGATACCGGCAACGGCGCGCGCATGTACCGCCTCGACCTGGACGTGCTGTGGGGCGACGATGGGCGCGAGCGTCGTGCCCATTTTTCCACGCTGCGCTTTGGTGTTCCGCAAGGTAGTGGGCCATGAAGCGCTCGCATGGCTTCAGCCTGATGGAGGTACTGGCGGCGCTCGCGCTGCTTTCCATCGTGCTGCTTGGCGTGTACTCAGGCATCAGTACCGCGGGGCGTATCGTCCGCAGCGGCGATCGCGCCATCGAACGCATGGATGAGGTTCGCTCCACCCAGGCGTACCTGCGTAGTGAGCTGGCGCAGGCGCTGGTCATGCCTTTCGGTGAAACCGACGACGGCGATCCGGTCGTCTTCGCTGGCGCATCGGACAAGATCACGTTCGTCGCTCCCATGCCGGGCTATCTGTCGCGGCTGGGTCCGCAAATGCAGGTGGTGGCGCTGGTGGCCGATGGTCGTGACGACTACCGGCTCGAGGTGAGCCTGTTCCTCTTGCCCCCGGATGGCAGTGAGCCAAAGGCGCTGGGCGATCCGCAGGTTTTGCTCCGCGGCATCCACAAGGGGACCTTCAGCTATCGCGGCATGGACGAACAGAACAAGCCGATGGATTGGCAGGAAAAATGGGCCGATGGACGCCGGACACCCTCGCTGGTACGCATAGCGCTCGATCTCGACGGGACGACCGCGTTTCCCACGATGATCGCCCCGCTACGTATCGATCCATCGGCATCCCGCAACGGTTTCTCACTGTCGCGCGGGTCGCGCGGGCCGGTGGTGCGATGAGTACGCTGCGGGTTCAGCGCGGCGTGGCGTTGCTCATCGTGCTGTGGGGCTGCACGTTGCTCGCCATCATGCTGGGCGGGTTCGCCGCCCTGGCACGTACCGAGGGCCTTCAGGCGCGCTACCAGTTCGCGCAGACGCGCGCGCACTACGCGGCCGAGGCGGGCATCATGCGGGCCATCGATGGCCTGCAGACGCCTGATCCGCAGGCACGCTGGATCGCCGATGGCCGGAGCTACACGTTTGCCTTCGACGATGCGAAGGTCGACATCACCATCGTCGATGAAGACGGCAAGGTCGACTTGAATGCCGCCTCGGCGGACGTGCTATCCGGGTTGTTCAAGGCCGCTGGCGCCGACGACGACCGGGCGCAGAAGTTGTCCGCCGCCGTGCAGGACTGGCGTCGACCCGGCGACGCGGCATTGCCTAACGGGGCAAAGCGACCGCAGTACGAAGCGGCAGGCCTGGATTACGGCCCGCGCAATGGCCCGTTCGCGACCGTCGAAGAGGCCCGCATGGTGCTTGGCATGGACGCGAAGCTGTGGACCGTTATCGCGCCCGCCATCACCATCTGGTCGGGGCGCGAACGGCCCAACACCGAACACGCGCAGCCGCTCGCACTGGCCGCCATCCCCGGCCTGGGGAGTGCCGGCGCCACGGCCATTCTCGCTACGCGCGCCCAGGCGGGCGGTGCCGCGGTCGCGGGCGGCAATGGCGTCACCCACACGATCCACGCGGAGGCGATCCTTGACGACGGAACGAGGAGTTCCCTGACATCAACGATCAGACTTCGTGGGATAAGATCCGGAAACCAGCCCTACGCGATCTTGCGTTGGCGCGAAGGAGACAGCGAATGACGGCCCTGCAGGATGCCTCCCAGCTACAGCTCGAACGCTTCCGTCGCGCATGGCGCGGCAGCGCGTTGCCGGGCTTCCTGAGCTGGTGGTTCGGCGAGCTGGCGAACCTCGTCCCTGCGCGTTGGCGGGATGCCTTTACCGGTGGGCAGCGCTGGTACATCATCGAGCGCGGCGAGGACGGGTGGATACTTCGCCGGGCTGGTGAAGCCACAGTGCTCGCCACTGCCGATGACATCGATGCCGTCGAACACCGCACGGCCCAGTTTTCACGCGTCCTGGCCGAGGCGGATCCGGCCGACCGCCGCGTCGCCCTGGTGTTGCCGGCGGGCCATGTCCTGCGCCGCCGGCTTGTATTGCCTGTCGCCGCGCGCGACAACCTCCGCCAGGTCGTCGGGTTCGATGTGGACCGGCAAACACCGTTCCGCGCCGACGAGGTGCACTTCGGTGTACGCGACCTGGGTGAACCGGCAGGCGAAAACCGGTTCGCGGCGGAACTGGCGGCGACGCCGCGCAGTGCGCTCGATCCCCTGCTCGATGAGCTCGGTGCGCTTGGCATCACGCCCGACCGGGTCGATGTCGCAAAAGGCCATGGGCTGGCTGGGGTCGATCTTCTTCCGCCGCAGCGCGCACCACGCCGCGTCGATCGCCGACGCCGCATCAACATCGCACTTGCCGTGGGCGTCATCATCCTGGCCGTGGCAGCCATGGCTACCTGGCTCCATAACCGTGCGGTCGCGCTGGATGCGATGCGCGCAGAGGTTGACGCCATGCAGGCCGATGCAAAACGCGTCGGCGCATTACGCCAGCGCCTCACCGAGAGTGCAGGGGCATCGGGCTTTCTCGCCAGGCGCAAGGCCGAATCGGCTGCCATCCTGCCGGTACTGAACGAACTTACGGCTCGCCTGCCGGATGACACGTGGCTGGAGCGTTTCACGCTGAACGCCAGTGGGCAGATCGGCTTCCAGGGCCAGAGTCCCCAGGCAGCGCGTCTTATCGATGCACTCAAGGGGGCGAAGACCATCGCCGAACCCAGCTTCCAGGGCACGATCCAGACCGACCCGACCTCAGGCAAGGAGCGCTTTTACATGCAAGCGAAGGCATTGACGCCGAAGCCGGCCGCCGCGGGGGCACCCGTGCCGTCGGCCAGCACCGCGGGCCCGAAGGGGGCCGCACCATGATCACCGTGGCAAAGATGAAGCCGGGCGAGTCGCGTATCGCGGCTATCGTGTTGCTGCTCATTGCGCTCACGGCCGTGTATTTCCTGTTCATACACTGGTGGTTTGTCGCCCCGCAGCTCAGCATGGCCGATGAGATGGATGACCTGCGCGATACGCAGCGGCGTTACGCGGCAGCCATCGCCGAGCGCCCGCAGCTGGAAAAGCGCCTAGCCACCCTGGAGCAGGGGCAGACGCGCAGTGATGCGTTCCTCGCGGGCGATGACACCAACGCCGCAGCGGCGGGGCTCATGCAGCGAGTCGTCGATGTGGCGGCGGCACACAAGGAAGATGGTGCCTGCGACGTGGTGCAGAAAATGCCCGTGCCTGCGCAGGACAAGGCAGGCGATCCTTACCGCAAGGTCACCGTGAACATCAGCCTGCGCTGCCAGATGCAGCCCATGGCCGCGGTGCTGCACGATATCGAAGAAGAGGCACCTTACCTGTTCATCGAGGATTTCAGCATTTATCGCAACCCGGTCGCCGCGCGCAACGGCGGCAATGCACCCCTCGAAGTCCAGTTCACCGTATCCGGTTACATCCATGCCGCGCGCGCGGCGAAGGCGGCCTCGTGAACGCGGCGGGCCAGCGTCGCCTGACGCCCATCCTCGCCGGCATTGCCATCGCACTTGCCTGTACCACCGCCGCTTTTGCCGTCGGCGTGGGCCGTGGCGTGCACTGGGATGATCCAAACGCACCCGAGCCGTTACCGCCCGTGCGTGCCGCAAGCATGCCGGCGCCATCGCCACTGGCGAACTTCGCCGAGACCTGGCAGCGTCCGTTGTTCATGGCCGATCGCAAGCCGGTCGCCTCGACGGGGGGCGACGATAACGCGGCGAACATCGGTGATCTGGAACTGACAGGCATCATCATGACCGATGGCCTGCACATGGCCCTGTTGCGTGACCGCGACAAGGGTACCGCCGTACGCGTGAAAGAAGGCGCCGCGCTGCAGGAGGGGCACTGGACGCTTGCCTCGCTCACGCCGCGCAGTGCCGTGTTTGATAACGGTGGCCAGCGACGCGAGCTCACGTTGAAGGTGGCGGCCCCCGATCCGCTCGCCAATGCGAAGCCGGGTGGCCCGACGCCGCCGGGCGCGCAGCCGCCACGGCCGCCGCAAGCCAGCGCCGATGATGGCGTCAGGGTTGTCCAGCCGCAGGGCGGTGGCATGACCGGCCCGGCGCTACCCCATCCACCGGCGTCCTCCGGTACGCGTAGTCCGCCACCGCGTCAGGACGATGCCGATCTGCAGCGGGCGCGTATCGAAGCCTTGAAGCAGGCGGTACAGAAGCGCCGCATGGAGCAGCAGCAGGAGCAGCAAAGGCAACAGGACGTCCGTTAATCGGCGCATCGCGCCCCCTCATGGAAAGAGGAACACGACCATGCAAGCTAAGAAACTGGGGGTGGCGATCGCCACCGCCCTGCTCGCGACCGCCTGTGCACAGGCGCCATCACGCCTCGCAGGCAATCTCGAGCGGGAATCACTCGCCGACCTGGCACGGCCCGTTCCGGCGCCATTGCCGTTGCCAGCGGCGCCTGCCAGCACCGAGCCGGGAGAGCCCTCGCCTTCGGTCATGCATGGGGCCGCCACCGTATGGCGTCCTAAAACCCTCGACACACCCAGGGCTGAAGCCAAAGGCGAGGGCACCCTGACCTTCAACTTTGAAGATCAACCCGTCGAGGCGGTTGTACGTGCGATCCTGGGCGATGTACTGGGCGCCAACTATGCGATTACGCCTGGCGTCACAGGTACGGTCTCATTTTCTACAGCACGTCCTGTTCACCGCGAGCAGGCCTTGCCCATTCTTGAGACGCTGCTTAGTTGGACCGGGAATGCATTGGTGCATCGCGAGGAACGTTACGACGTGATGCCTCGCCGCGACGCCGTCGCGGGCCGTGCCGTGCCTAAGCTTGCGGCAGCGGCACCCAGGGATGGCCATGCCGTGCGGCTGTTTCCATTGCGTTACGTCAGCGCGAACGAGATGGAGAAGCTGGTCGCACCGTTCGCAAGCGCCGATGCCATGCTCCTGGTGGACCCGGTTCGCAACTTCCTCGTGATGGCGGGCACTCCGGAAGAACTCGACAACTACGCGGCGAGCATCGAAACCTTCGATGTCGACTGGGTCAGCGGCATGTCGGTTGGCGTATTCCCGCTCAATCACGCAACGACGCGCGAGATTCTCCCTGGCCTGGAGCAGATGTTCGGGGCGAGGGGCAAATCGCCCGCGGCAGGTCTCGTGAGGTTCCTGCCCATCGAGCGAAGCAACGCGGTGGTCGTGATCTCCACCCAGGCGGACTATCTCGCGCGTGTTGGCGAATGGATCGAGCGCATCGATCAAGGCGGAGGAAACGAGCCGCGACTTTACGTCTACGATGTGCGCAACCTGCCCGCGAGCGATGTTGCGCGGCATATCGGCCAGATATACGGCGGCTATCTCTCCATTGGCGATTCCGCTGGCGGCGTGGCTCCCGGCCTGGCGTCCGGCCGAGTCGAAGGCGGGCTGGATGATGAAGCGGAGGACAACGCAGCTGAACGCCCACAAGTCGATCCGGATCCGGATTTTTACCAGGCGCCGTCCCAAGGCCTGGGTGGTGCCAACCATGACCTTCGCATTACCGCCGTCGATGCAAACAACCAGGTGCTGGTTCATGCAAGGCCAGCCCAATGGAAGGGGATCCGCGATGCGATCGAGCGCCTCGACGCATTACCTCTACAGGTGCAGATCGAAACGCGCATTCTCGAAGTGTCGCTGCAGGACAACTTCCGCTTCGGCGTGCAGTGGTATCTCGAGGGCCTGGCGGGTAGCAGCGGCAGCGGCAAACCTACACAGCCCGGTAACCAGCAAGGCTGGGGCCTTGGCCGCAACCCGCCCGCGCGTGGCGGCGCCGATACGTTCTTCTATTCATTCATCAACAAGGACTTGCAGGCCGTCGTGCGTGCGCTTGAAGAGGATACGCATGCACGGACGCTTTCTGCGCCCTCGCTTGTGGTCGTCAACAACCGCCACGCGCAAATCCTTGTTGGCGACGAGGTGCCGGTTACCCAGACCTACGTGAATACGCAGTCGGGTGGCAGCAACGAAGTGGGGCAGGTCAGCTACAAGAAAACAGGTGTCATCCTGAAGGTTCGGCCGCGGGTCAACCCTGGCGGTCTTGTATACCTTGATGTCACGCAAGAGGTTAGCAAGGTCGGTGAGACGACAAACGCCTCGGGCAATGCACCGATCGAGAAGCGACGCCTGCAGACCGAAGTGGCCGTGCAAAGTGGCCAGACGGTGCTCTTAGGGGGCCTGATCCGCGAGATGGGAGCGCATGGCCGAAGTGGCGTACCGGGGCTGTCGCGAATACCGCTGCTGGGCCACCTGTTCGGCAACCGCTGGGATAACAACCAGCGCACCGAGACCCTGGTCCTTATTACGCCCCGGGTGATCGCCAGCGCCGAGGACGCCCGTCGCGTAGCCGACGATTACCGGCGGCGCTTCCGTTCACTTGAGCCGTTTGCAAAGAAGGCGGCGGGCGACGGGTGAGGGCGGTAACATATACGCCGCATGGCTGCCGTTTTCCCCATCACCTCGCTTCTGCCCGATATCGTCGCTTCGCTCGCGGAGCGGCCCCGGCTTGTGCTTGAGGCCCCTCCAGGGGCAGGTAAAACCACGCAGGTGCCGCTGGCCTTGCTGGATGCCCCATGGCTGGCAGGTCAGCGGATCCTCATGCTGGAGCCGCGACGTATCGCCGCCCGCGCGGCAGCCACCTTCATGGCCGGCCAGCTCGGCGAAGAGGTGGGCGCAACGGTGGGTTACCGCATCCGCTTCGAATCCCGGGTTGGCCCGCGTACCCGCATCGAAGTGGTCACCGAAGGCATCCTCGGGCGGATGATCCAGGATGACCCTTCGCTTGAGGGTGTCGGCGCGGTGCTGTTCGATGAGTTCCACGAGCGGCACCTCGCAGGCGACCTGGGTGCGGCACTGGCGCTCGATGTCCAGGCAAGCCTCCGGCCTGACCTCCGCTTGCTCGTCATGTCCGCAACACTCGAGGGTGAGCGCGTTGCGCAGTGGTTCGATGCGCCACGCATCACCAGCCCGGGGCGCAGCTTTCCCGTCGATTGCACGTACCCGCCCGCGCGCGCGCAGGAATCCATCGAGCAGCACCTTGCCCGAACCGTGCAACTGGCACTGCGTGAAAACGACGGCGACGTCCTGGCGTTTCTCCCGGGTCGTCGCGAAATCGAACGCACTCGTGGCATGCTCGAGCGGCTCGATGGCGATGTCGATGTCGTGGTGCTGCATGGCGAACTTTCCCTAGCCGAGCAGCAGTTGGCCCTTGCACCGGCGGATCCCGGCACGCGGCGTGTCGTGCTGGCAACCAACGTGGCCGAATCCAGCGTAACGTTGCCAGGCATTCGTGCCGTGGTGGACAGCGGCCTCGCGCGCGAGCCGCGGTTCGATCCCAGCTCAGGGTTCACGCGACTCGATACCGTCACGATCTCGCAAGCTTCCGCGGACCAGCGTGCGGGGCGTGCCGGCCGCGTGGCCGCCGGGCGTGCTTACCGGCTGTGGCCGCAGAGCCGCCGGCTCGAACCTTCCCGCACGGCGGAGATCGAGCAGGCCGAACTCTCTGGCCTGGCGCTGGAATTGGCTGGTTGGGGCAGCGATGCGCTGCCATGGCTCGATGCACCGCCTGCGGGCGCGATGGGCCAGGCGCGGGACCTGTTGCGCAGGCTCGGCGCCATGGACCCATCCCTGAAGATCACCGCACTTGGACGCGAGATGCTGGCGCTCGGCGCGACGCCAAGGCTCGGGGCGGCGGCTATGCGCGCGCACGTCGAACAACGGCCGCTGGTAGCCGATCTTCTGGCCCTGGCAGAAGCACGTTCCCCTTTGCGTGGCGATGCCGCGCGTAACGATGATTTCCGCCAGCGGGTACATGCGCTGCACATGTGGCGCGATGGGGGTGCACGTGCGGCGCGGCTTGCTTCGGCAGATACCGGCGCGCTCGCCGCCATCGACAAGGCGGCGACCGGCTGGCGTCGCCGTCTCGATATCAAGACCGCGGCCAGCGGTGTACCCGATGCCCACGCTGTCGGCGACCTGTTGGCCCACGCGTTTCCCGATCGCGTCGCGCGACGTGACGACACTCAGCCGCTACGTTATCAACTTGCGAGCGGACGCGGCGCGCGCCTTCACGAAAACAGTGCGCTCATCGGTGAGCCGTGGCTGGTGGTGCTCGATCTTCGCCTGGAGGCACGTGATAGCCTGATCTATGCGGCGGCCCCCCTCGATCCGGACGTGCTTGAGCGCGAGCACGCCGATCGTTTCGTCACTGAGCGTGTCATGCGCTGGGATGATACGCGCCAGATTGCCGAGGCCTTCGAGGAGCGCCGCTTCGATGCGTTGGTGGTTGCGCGGAAGCCAGTGCCGGTGCAGGGCGATGATGCACTCCCCGCATTGCTGGCCGCGGTGCGTTCGAAGGGCGTTGCCAGCCTGCCATGGACCGAACACGCCCTGCGGTTGCGCGCGCGCATCAATGCCCTGCGCACGTGGCGTCCGGAGCTGGGCCTGCCCGATGTCGGCGACGAAGCCCTGGGGGATGCCCTGGAAAGCTGGCTTGCGCCGTACCTCACGGGGAAGCGTCGCCTGGAGGCATTGCAGGCATCGGACCTTGGCGATGCCTTGGCCTCGCTGCTTGACTACGAGCAGCGACGAACACTTGATGCGCAGGCGCCTGAAGACCTTGCCGTGCCCAGCGGCATGACGCGTCGGCTGGAATACGGCGTGCGCGATGGTGATCCGGGTGCATCGCCGGTGCTTGCCGTGAAGCTGCAGGAGCTGTTTGGCCTGGCCGATACGCCGCGTGTCGCCGACGGACGCGTTGCGGTCACGCTGCATCTTCTCTCACCGGCTGGCCGGCCCATCCAGGTGACGCAAGATCTCTCCGGCTTCTGGAACCGTACTTATCCCGAAGTGAAGAAGGAATTGAAGGGGCGTTATCCCAAGCATCCGTGGCCCGACGATCCCTGGACCGCCACCGCCACGCACCGGGCGAAACCACGCGGGACGTGACACGACCGCGGCAGCGTATCGGATTCTTCCTACATGACGACCGGGCGCGAACGCACGAGCTAAGACGGCAAACACCGGTATCGGTACGCGCCGTGAATCGGTGAAATGGAACATCCCTCGACATGGATGTTTAACCCGTGGCCTCTTCCCGATCGGCTTCCGTGCGTGCACGCGCTTCGGTCACCATCGCCTTCCTGGGCGTCATGCTGGTCGCTTGCCCGACCTGGGCATCGCCCCCCCAGCCGGCCAACCGGTTTCATCTTGCACCGCGTGCCGGGGACGCATACCAGGCATGGACGCGCGCAGCGCTTCATCAACTGACCGAGACGCCGTCCGCGAGCTTCGAGCCGTTCATGCCTGACCCCCAATGGGTTGCTGCACTTCTTGACGAACCGGCCTCGCCATACAGCGATCTTCGTCCCGCCGTGTTCTCCTCGGATGTGATTCGCGGGTTACCCGGGTCCATGCAAAAGCGCCGGGCCATCGCATGGGACCTGGGCCTCGACAAGGCGCTTACCGGATACCAGGCCCGTGCCCAGCGCTTTTCGGCTGACGTTGAAACGCAGTGGCCTGCCGTGCGACCGCATATCATCAAGGCCGGTGTGAAGCCGTATTACCTGCACCGGGCCCACGAGCACGGGGGCGGGGCCAGCTATCCTGCGCTGACGGCCGAGTTGGCCGTCGCGGCGCAGACTCTCCGCGATTGGGTGGATTCGACACCGGAATCACTTCGTGATGCGGTGGGTGTGCGTATCGATGTGCTGCGTCGATTCGAAGCGACAGGTGATCGAGAGCCGCTTTCGGCGGACGATCTGGCGTACCTGGCCGATATCCTGCGCGGCGAGTTATCGATGTTCCGCGCGGGAAACGTGAATATATTCGGCCAACGCGAGCTGCCCGCGCCGTTGCGTATCGCACGCGCGGCGGCCGCCAGCTGGTTGGCCGTGCGAACATCGGCAGCACCCGAATGCCACGAGGATGGCAGCGTGAATCGTTCGCACGCGGCTTCGCGCCCGGAGGATCCTGCGCGGCCCATGTGCTTCTCCGACGCGACCGACAGGGCAGTGTATGCGTGGTATCTGGCCGAGCGAAACCGGGAACTGGCCGCGACGCTGGATACCTGTGAAGGCGGTCCGGTGTTGTGCGAACGGCTGCGCCGGGCCTTCGCAAGCGTGGCCCCCACCTGGATGGGTGCGTTCCCACGCGCTGTCATGCGCTACGCCAATCACGCCGAGGTCGCTGAATTGCTTATGGCGCAGGATGTGGACGCAGGTGCACCGGGCGATACCGCGTACCTGCATCTTCTCCAGCGGGCCCATCTCCTTGTCTACCCAGGAGACCGTCCATGAGCTTGCGACGCACGCTCGCGCGAGGGGTCCTTGCGGCCTTCCTGGCGCTCCCGCAACTCGCGTCGGCCCAGGCCTTCATCCAGCGCGAAATACGCGACGACCCGCGTGGCAGTGTGATCGCCCGCCTACTTTCGGCCTTCAACGCACATGCAGAGCCGATGTCGCGCTGGTACATCGATGCGCTAGGCGGGCGCCACGTCAACACGGGTGAGTACGCGTCCTTCTCCCGCCAAATGGAGACCGCGACGTTCGTGAGCGCCACCTATGCCTACACGGTGGGGGGTGAAACGCGCCACCGGATATATCACGCGCGAAGTGGCCGCAACGAGCCTGATACCGGGTTGCCAGGCGTGCAAGCATTGCGTAGCTACAGGGATTACGTTGATGCCACGCAGCCGGGCGTCGTCGCCTGGGATCAGATGCCGCCGCCGTCCAGCCACGTCACGCATAGCCCCCTTGACGACGGGAGGCACGCGGACGCTCGCCGACGCGATGCCGAACTGAAGATCGCGCGCCGGATCGAGGCGGATATCCGCGCCGGCGTTGTAGCGATGGGCGGGTGGTTGAATGTGTACGCGAGCCAGGTGCCGTGTGGTTCGTGCGAGCAGGCTCTGCTGGAACTATCACGCCAGGCCGACATAAGTGTGCACATCGCGTACCTGGGTCGTGGCAGTGCCGCCTATAGACGCTTCCAGCGGCAGCGCGAGGCATTCATGACGACGATCCAGGTGGCTGCCAATGGCGGTCAACGGAATACATTGCACATCGAGTCAACCGTCGCGCTGTGTGACCGCGCCTGCCTTGGCTCGGATGATGCCGCTAACGACCAGTCGAATGAAATTGACGATTCCCCCGCCCGGAGCGGTGCCGAAAGTGCACCAGGGCCATAAAAGGAGTGATACCTGCCATGAGAAACACAGGGGCGTGCGCCATCGCGGCCACGCTATTGACCATGCTGGCTACCGCACCGGCCTCCAGCTTCGCGAGTTCGCGGGTGGGGCCACCGGCCGGCGACATCCTCTCAGCCTGGGTGCGGCAGCGCCTTACCGACGTACCGGCGCACGATCAACTGGTAGCCGATAACGCCGTTACGCGCGATATGGTGACGCTGCCCGATTCGATCTACACATGGGTCCGCAACCAGCCCCTCGGATTTCGGGGCAGTGTCTGGACACGTGCCTTCTCGTCGCTGGCAACGAACGGCACACCCATGACACGTGCCGAGGCCACACAGGCCATCGCCTGGGACCTGGGAATGACAAACGGCTATCCCGGAATTGTCGATCCGGTCTTCCCGGTACCCGTCATGGGCGATGCCTGGGCGGGCACCCAGCTCGCGAAGGCGGGCGTGACGGAGGAAATTGCGCGCAAAGCCCTGGCACTGACTGGACACGGTGCATCCGCGGTCGCTGCGAACTATGCCGTGGCCGTGCAGATCCTTGTCGACAAACTGGCGTGCTTCGATGCGACGCAATGGCCCGCGCTGGGCTTGCGCAAGGATGTGCTTGAGCGCTTCATGCTCGCGACGAGTGCGGCGGATCTGCGCAACTACGACCTGGTGTACCTCGTTCGGCTTTTGCAAGGCGAACTTTCCACGTGGCACGCCGGCGAGATCGCCTCCTCAGGCCGTCGCGAATTACCCACGATGCTACGCGTAGCGCGTGTGGCCGCCGCGTTCCGTGACATGCAAGGATACGTCGCCGATCCCTGCAATGTTGACGGGTCAGCTCGCCTCGGTGTCGCGGCGACCCACCCGGACGACGCAACCAACGCCATGTGCATGGTCGCTGCAACCGATCGCGCAGTACTCCGTTGGTACCTGCAAAGCCTCGATCGCCAGACCGATCCGGTGCGGGTTAACTTTGTCACTGCGGTAGCCTTGCGCATGAGCAGGTTCCTCCGGCCCATGCGGCCGCTCTGGCTCGGTGTGCTCGGTAAGGACCTGCAAAGTTACGGCTCGCACGTGGAAGTGACCGAAGCCCTCGTCGCCAGCCAGCTGGTGGATGATGAGTCGACCGAGAGTCGCGCGGAGCGCTACAACGAGCGCTTGGCCATTTTTCTCTGCGATAAGGATATCGAAGGATGAAGAAGGTGTTGATTATTCTCGCCATGGCAGGGCTTACAGCTGTGCCACCGGTGGAGGCCTACGAGTGGACAGTGAACGCATTTGAGTCGGATCCGCGCAACGTGGTCATGGCGCCGCTTATCGAGGCTTTCCGTTTCCACGCGGAGCCAGCCGCCGTGTGGTACCTGGAGCAACTGGATGGTGACCTGGTCAGCCGCAGGCGGTTCGATACGTTCAGTTACGCGATGGCCCGGGCGACCTACGCAGCGTTCGAGTACACCTACCTGCGCGACGGCGAGAGCGTCACCCGTATCTACTACGCCATGTCCGGACCGGCAAACCCACCCACGGGGCTGGCTACATCACCCAGTCCACTGGTCAATTACATGGTGGAAGATGCCACGCGCATCCATGCCCACCTGCTGGCCGACGACAGCACGAGGCTTGTACCAACGCAGCTGGAAGACGAGCCGACGGAGAGCCTGCACCAGCGTGATGCAGAGCTGAAAGCCGCTCGCTCAATCGAGCGTGATATCCAGCGTGGCATCATTACCCGTGGTGGCACACTGCACGCGTTCATCAGCCAACCCATGTGCGACTCCTGCCAGCACATCATGCATCAGCTCGGGCGCTACTACGATATCGATATCAACGTGGTGCACCTGGAAGGAAACCTGAGCCAGGCGTACCGGCAGTTCCGGCTGATGCTTAATCGGTATATGGATACGGTGCTTGTGCGTATTCAACGCCCCGGTCATCCGCATCCCACGCCGCCGCCATCGGCGGGCATGTGCGCGCGCCTTTTTGTTCGCTAACCGTCATGACGCCGATGTGCATATGACCACTAAAGGGCGATGTATGACGCGTGTCTCCCATGCGTTTTCGCATGCTTTCGGCGTGCTTCTCACTACAAGCCCGGTGCACGCCGTCACTGTCACGGATGTCCTTGACGACAGTGGCGGCGCGACCGTAGCCATGCTTCGCGAATCCTATGACATCCATGTCGAGGCGGCAGGGCGGATGCTTCAGGGCGCTGCGGGTGCGAACCTTGCCACCCCCGAGTTGAACCGCCTGGCCCACCGCTGGATCAGGGCGACGGTGGCTCGCTTCGAGTACACGTATCACGCAGGCGGGCGCGAGCGTACGAGGGTGTATCACGCGATGTCGGGGCGTGAAGCCGATGAGATCCTCGGCCTGCCCGTAAGTGAGGCTTCGGGCCAGTACGTGGGCATAGCGGCGAGCCGCCGGGCATCGATCGAAGCGGCAGCCGGTAGCCAACTCGCCGTGCCGGAGCCTGGGCATCGGCTGGACGCAGAGGTAAAGGGGTTTCGTACGCTTGAGCGTGATCTGGTGGAGGGTAAGGTTCCCGCCCGTGGCCGTCTCCGCATCTGGATCAGTCAGCCGATCTGCTCGTCCTGCCGGGCCATGGCGTCGTCTTTCGAGACATCGTACGTGATCGACACGACGATTTTTCAGTGGCGGCGGTCCGTGGGCCCCGATGACGTAAGCCTGTTTCGCAAGCTTGACCAGCATCGACGGCTCGGAAGTTCGACATTGAGGGCGTGGCGCCGCGCGGGTTCCGGGGTAACGGGTAGGACAGGATGTCTCCCCTAGGCGAGTAGGGGTTCGCGGATTCACCTACGGAATCCGCTTACGGTCCCTTCAGTCTTTTCCTACAGAGCGCGTCGCCTCAGCTGTGCTTCCATAGGCATGGGCTGTGCCATGCAGCCCATACCTATGGAAAGACAAGGATTGTTAACCATGACCATATACGCACGAAGGCTATGCCTGGCCGTGTGCCTGGGGCCGGCGGCCGCAATGGCCGATTCAACCGTGACAGATGATCTTCCTGAGCTCCTCGTGCAACTTTCCGTCCAGAAGGAAGGCGATACGCCGAAGATCCTGGAGGACGACTTCGCACGCAATCTGTTGTTGATTAATCCGGCGTCACCCTATAGCGACAGGCGTGACGCTGATGACATCGTCGGCGATGCTGGGTGGCAAGGCGTGCCAGCGATGGCGGCCGTCAGTGATCACGAAATTGTGCTGGCTTACGCGCGGAGGATGGGATTAACCAAAGCTCGCCCCGGCATAGACGTCCCTGTTCATCCGGGTTACGCGCGATACGATGCGTTCATTGGCGCCCAGGCGACGAAGGCGGCCATTGACGAAGACATTTTCCGGCAGGCGCTGGAATACGCAGGCTATAGTTCCGCGGCGATCGTCGCAACATATGCCGTGGGCGCGCAGGTACTTCGCGACCAGCTCCGGACGGTGCCGGCCTCGAAGCACGAGGGGCTAAACCTGCGGCCTGACGTGCTGGAACGCTTCATGGCGCTGACGGCTTCCGATGTGATTGATGATTACGACGGTGAATACCTGCAGAGGCTATACAACAGTCAGGTTCTCGACTTCAGACCCGGCATATCGCCATCCATGGCCGTACCCTACATTCCCGCACCGTTTCGAGCGGCACGGATCGCGGCTGCCTATCACGATATGTCCGGATACTTCGGTGGATTTCCCTGCCAGAAGGATGGACGACTCAACCCCGCCTTCGCTGGTACGGGCGAGGAAGGCGATACACGTGCCCTTTGCTTCGTGGATGCAAACGATCAGGACGTCCACGCGTGGTATGTCGGCCAGCTACAAAACCAACTCGATGGGGTGAAGCGTTATCCGGAGAGCACCAAGGAATCGGCACTTTCGAAGCTGCTGAGACCTATCGCCATCATTGGCGAAGTGGCCGGGATTGCGTCTTTCATCAACTTCGCGACGGGTATCCGTGCGTGGGTCAAGGGGATGATCCCCTCGAAGCCCGTACGGAACATGTACGGCAACATCGGCCAGAAGGTGTGCAAGCTATGAGCCAGTTTCCCCCCAGGGTCCTCATGCAGCGCGCGAGCGTCATTGTGCTGGCGCTTGCGGCTCAGGCAGCACACGCGGAGCTCGATGTGCAGGCAGTGCCCACCGACGAACCAGCGACCGTCGTCGTGAATACCCTCGCCAGCTCCGTTGACGCGGAAATCGCCCTATTCACTGATAGACGTGATTTGCTGAAGGGCACGGACAATGAACTGAGTTCACAAAAGACCAGGGACTATATCGCCAAGGGACGAAGGGCGACCTACGCCACGGCCGAGTACCGAACCTTAGAAGCGGGTAAGTCCGTGACCTACACCATTTTTGCCCGGTCGGGTGCGGACGATGCGCCATGGGACCCGAAGAACTATGTCGGGTCCGATCGGAAAATCATCGCCCGGGCCTCACACGGCGAGTTTATCCATCAGGTTCATCACTCGCCAGGGCTAGACAAGGCGGTCGTCGATGCGGAACTCAAGGTGGCGCGAACCATTGACTATCTTAAGACGACGGCAAAGGTCCCCAGCGCCGGTGACGTTTACATGTGGGTGAGTCAGGCTCCGTGCGCGTCCTGTAATACCATTCTGAAGCAGCTCGATACCCGCGTCATACCCGGTAATCGAATCTTGGTCCGCTATCTTCCAGCTAATGCCAAACGTGACCTCGGCGCTCCTTCGGCCCAATTCAACCTGAAGCGAAACCGTGCCTTGGAGGCCATAGGGAAGCCTGGGTCGAGCCTCGAACGCCATCCGTCACCCGGCGGCCGTTCCTGTCTCTAATGGGTGTGCCGGGCCGTTACCAGCGCGTACGGCCCGGCAACAACCCCTTCAGCTCCGCCTCGGTCAGGTTTCGCCACTGCCCCGGTTTGAGGTGACCCAGTTTCACATTGATGATGCGCACCCGGCGCAGCTGCGTGACGCGGTAACCGAATGCCGCCGCCATCAGGCGGATCTGCCGGTTCAGGCCCTGGGTCAACGTAATGGCGAAGCCGAACTTGGCAATCTTGCGTACCTTGCACGGCTTGGTCATCTGGTTGTGGATACGCACGCCACGCGCCATCCCGGCCAGGAACTCGTCAGTCACGGCCTTGTTCACCGCCACGAGGTATTCCTTCTCGTGGTGGTTTTCCGCGCGGAGGATCTCGTTGACGATATCGCCGTTGCTAGTCAACAGGATCAGGCCTTCGGAGTCCTTGTCGAGGCGGCCGATCGGGAAGATACGCTGTGCGTGATCGACGAAGTCGACGATGTTGCCGTCGACCGTCGTATCGGTGGTGCAGGTGATGCCGACGGGTTTGTTCAGGGCGATGTACACGCCGCGGTTCTTCGCCGATTCCGGGGCCGCCGTACGCGCTACGACAACCTCGCCATCCACCTTGACGACGTCACCGTCCAGGGCTTTCGAACCCATGCCGACGACTTCATCGTTGATCATGACGCGGCCGGCCTGCAGCAGCTCATCCGCCTCACGGCGGGAGCACAGGCCGGATTCTGCAATGTACTTGTTGACCCGCATGGCGTTAGGAGCGCAGCCCCACGCCACGGCTGAGCAGGCGCAAAGCGACCGCCGTGAGGCCCACGACGAACACCAGCATGACGACGAACGCGGTAACGATGGGTACATCGCTCACGCCTAGCACGCCAAAGCGGAACGCATTCACCATGTACAGGATGGGATTCACCAGCGAGATGCTGTGCCACGGTTCGCTAAGCAGGTCCACCGAATAGAACACGCCACCGAGATAGGTAAGCGGGGTCAGCACAAAGGTGGGAACCAGGGCGATATCGTCGAACTTCTTGGCGAACACCGCGTTGACGAAACCGGCTAGCGAGAACACCGTGGCCCCCAGCAACACCGAGAAGAACGTGGTGAGCGGGTGTGCGACGTGCAGGTCGGTGAAGAACAGGGCGATGAACAGCACCAGTGCGCCAACAATGAGGCCACGGGTGACCGCGCCGGTGACATAGCCGAGCAGGATCACCCAGTTAGGCATGGGCGAAACCAGCATCTCTTCGACGAACCTGCCGAACTTGGCACCGAAGAACGACGACGAAATATTGCCGTAGCTGTTGGTGATGATGCTCATCATGACCAGGCCGGGCACGATGTACTGCATGTAGGTAAAGCCATGCATGGTGCCGATGCGGCTACCAATCAGCTTGCCGAAGATGACGAAGTACAGCGTCATCGTGATGGCCGGCGGGATCAGGGTCTGCGTCCAGATGCGCAGGATGCGCACGATTTCACGCCGGACGATGGTGCCCAGGGCGACAAGATGGTTGCTCATGCGGCGCTCTCCCGGCCGTGTTCCACCAGGCGGACGAACAGTTCCTCAAGGCGGTTGGCCTTGTTGCGCATGGACGTGACCGTGATGCCGTTCGCCGATAGGGCGGCGAACAGTGAATTGAGATCGTGGGCGCGCGACATCTCGGCTTCCAGCGTATGGTCGTCGATGACGCGCAACGTGACACCGGGCAGGGCGGGCAGGTCGCCGCCAGCGCGGTTCACATCCAGCACGAAGGTTTCGACATCCAGCGTCGATAGCAGGCTCTTCATCGTGGTGTTCTTTACGATGCGGCCCTGGTCGATGATCGCGATATTGCGGCAGAGCTGCTCCGCTTCTTCGAGGTAGTGCGTGGTCAGGATCACGGTGGTGCCGGCGGCATTGATGCCGCTGACGAACTGCCACATGGAGCGGCGGATCTCGATATCGACGCCCGCGGTGGGCTCATCGAGGATCAGGAGCTTTGGCTCGTTCATCATCGCGCGGGCGATCATGAGGCGGCGCTTCATACCACCGGAAAGCATGCGCGCCTGATGGTGCGCCTTATCCCACAGGCGCAGCTCCTTCAGGTACTTCTCCGCCCGCTCCGAGGCCTCCGCGCGACCAATGCCGTAGAAGCCGGCCTGGTTCACACAGATATCGAACGGCTTCTCGAACTGGTTGAAGTTGATTTCCTGGGGCACCAGGCCGATGAGGCGCATGGCCTCGCTACGGCGCTTGTGAATCGAGACCCCGAATACCTCGGCATCGCCCGATGAGGCGTTGACCAGGGACGACAGGATGCCGATGAGGGTGGACTTGCCGGCGCCGTTAGGGCCGAGCAGGGCGAAGAAATCCCCCGGCTCAACGGTAAGCGAAACCCCTTTCAGGGCCTCGACGCCGTTGCCGTAGGTCTTGCGTAAATCTTTGACGTGTAAGGCAGGAGTGGTCATGGGCTGCGCCGGAATGACAAGCCGCCTATTATACCGGGCTTTGCCGGGCGACCTTGTTCCCTGGCGTCAACAGAGACTTTCCATGGCCGAACAATTCCAGCTCCGCCTCGCCGATAGCTTCATGCTCGCCCCCGCGGTGCGGCACATGGCCTTCGAGCGGGTGGACGGCCAACCCCTGGCCTTCGTCCCGGGGCAGTTTCTCCAGGTCCATTTCCACTATGACGACGGCAAGGCCACCAAACGCAGCTACTCGGTAGGTACTGTCGGCGACGGCGCGGCGCCGGTCCAGCGAATCGAAATCGCCGTTTCCTACGTGGAAGGTGGGGCCGCCACCGCGCTGCTGAGCGGCCTGGAAGCGGGCGGGACCATTGATGCCAGCGGCCCCTATGGCCGGTTCTGCCTGATGGATGGCGACCAGAACAAGCGCTATATCCTGATCGCGACGGGTACCGGCGTGACCCCGTACCGGGCCATGCTGCCCCAGATCGAGGCCCTGATAGCCGCCCGTGGTTGCCGGTTTGTGCTGCTTTATGGCGCCCGCAACGAGACCGAATTGCTCTATGGCGAGGAATTCGATGCCTTTGCCCGTAAGCACGAGGGTTTCGATTTCCACCCGTGCTTCAGTCGCGGTGCCCGCCCCAATCCACGCCCGCACGACCGTCTGGGCTACGTGCAGGACATGCTGGCCGAGCTGGAGCCTACCGCCGACCAGGATATCGCCTACCTGTGTGGCAACCCGAACATGGTGGATGCGGCGTTTGCGGCGCTGAAGGAACACGGCCTGGCCGTGCAGCACATCCGCCGCGAGAAATACATCAGCTCACGCTGATCGATGGCCTGGCGGCCACGGGCGCGAACGGCGTCCCCGCGGGCGCCGTCCCGGGCGGCATATACTGCCGCCCATGCACGCCAAGGCCGAAACCGCCCCCCTTTCCCCCGAGATGCGCCGCTATGCCGAGCTGGACCAGCGCCTGCTGGCCGCGGTGCGCACGATCCGGATCCTTCCCACGGTGTCCTGGCCGGCATCGGTGGAGGAGCGCCTTATCGAGGAGTTCGGCGCAGGTCGGCTCTCGTTACCCGATATTCGCTACCACCGGCCCGAGTTGGGCGAGACCCGGCGCGAGCTTGAGGCGATTGAAGCCGAGGCCTGCGAGGACCACCCGATTGCCGAGTACCTGCGGCGGACCGCCGAATCGTGGCGGATCGCCACCCAGATGCTCGATGCTGCGGGCACCGACGGCGTTACCGAGGCCTCCGTGCTGCTTTATGGCCGTCCGGGGGATGCCATTCCCGGTAGCAGCCGGAGCAATCTGGATGCCGCCGCGTACTTCGTGAACCTGGCCGATGAGCTGGGCGCCGATCTCGAAACGGAGGATGCCGCTGGGCACATTAGTGCCGAAGAACTCCGTCGCGACATGACGGCGAAGCTCGATGCATTCTTTGCCCCGGGCACCATCGCCGTTGAAGTGGACCCGGAACTCACCGCCAAGGCGGCCGCCGGTGCGACCCGCATCCGCCTGCGTGGCGGCGCCCGTTTCACCGAGTACGACCGCCACCAGTTGCTCGCACACGAAGCCTTCGTTCACTCGCTGACGGCGTTGAATGGCCGCGAACAGCCCGTGCTGGCGTCGCTGGCGCGCACCTCGCCGCGCGTTACAGCCACTCAGGAAGGCCTGGCCGTCTTCGCCGAGCTCATGTCGGGCGCCATCGATATCTCTCGCCTGAAGCGCATCAGCCTGCGCATCCTGGCGATCGACATGGCCATGAATGGCGCGGATTTCGTCGAGGTGTTCCGCTATTTCCGTGTGTGCGGACAGAATGTTCCCGATAGCTTCCATTCGGCCCAGCGCGTGTTCCGTGGCGTACCGCTGACCGGCGGCTCCGCGTTCGCCAAGGACAACGTGTACCTGACCGGTTTGCTGGCGGTGCACACGTTCTTCCGTTGGGCCCTCCGCCAGCGCCGCCTGGACCTGTTGCGCAACCTGTTTGCCGGCAAGCTCGCCCTGCACGATGTGATGTCACTGGAAGCCCATTTCCAGAACGGTGATATCGCCTCGCCCCGCTACCTGCCGCCGTGGATGCAGCACGTGCACGGCCTTGCGGGAAAGCTGGCATTTTCCCTGTTCGTCAACCACATACACATGGCGGGGGTCGAGGCCGAGGAAATTTCCCTCGGCCTGTAAACGCGTCAGCGAATACGGAACGGCGCCGGCGATTCGGCGAAGAACGGGCGCCAGTCACACGACAGGCGCAGGCGAGCATGCTGTGTCGCCGTACCGGCCGGTAGTGGAATGGCCGCGCTGCCTGTATTCGCCACGTCGCGCGCTACGGCTTGCCAGGTCGATCCGTCATCCAGGGAAAGCGATGCCTCCAGGAAGTGGCAGGAAATCGGCGCCAGCGACGTTCCGGCAGGATCCCAGCGAATGCCAAGCGGCTGGCCTGCGCTGCCGTCCGGTACGGGTTCCATGGCAAAGGCGCGGCCGGTATCTACCACCTGCACGCGTGCGTCGTCGGTCGCCACGGTGGCCGTTTCGCCGCCGTTGTCGCGCACTGTCAGCCGGAACGACAGCCAGCGTGATCCCTGGGGAAGGCCGGATGTGAATACCCGGCGAGCCGTCGGCCCAGGGGCCGCCGCGCGGAAGCCATGCTGGCCGTCGAGGTCATCCCAGGCGTAGGAGAGGCGACGCCCCGCGATGCCGGGCTCCACGGTCGCATCGAGCCAGAAAGGCGTGCGCGCCGGAATCACCGGCGGATCCGCGAGCGATTCCGGATCGATCCACGGCGCGATCGCGTTGATCATGTACTTCCTGGCGCACGCGCCCCCGCGCGAGGCCAGCCAGTTGCGAACCCGGGCGATGCTCACCCCATCGAACGCAAGGCAGTGCCAACAACGCGTCTCACGAAACGGGGCTCCCAGTTGATTACCGAGCACCAGGAGGAAGTTGGCAAAGGCGGCATCCGGATCCGCACCGCCACTCCACGCCGCCGCCTTATGCGTGGCGAGATAGTCCGCGTCCATGGCATCGCTGCAGCTGGTTCCGGTCTCGGTTTCGCCCCCGTCGAGCCCCAGCAATGCATGGCCGAGGTCGTAGCCGCTGGCGGGGAGGCGTCGGGTGATGAGGTTGGCCGCTGCAGAACGCGGCTCACCCTCGCGCAGGGGATCACGGCGGTGGTCCGCCACCATGAGGCGATCGTCGTGCGCCGCCAGGGTGAGGTGCACGCCAAGGTCGTTCTCGAGCACTTCGTTCGCCCGGTTAACCAGGTGAGCCGCCGCGCCAAGCGCCGCCTCCCGCGTGCCGCCGTTCGCGGCAGTGAACGCGCTGCCGGCGGCCAGCGCGAGGCGGAATTCGTACCTGACGTTACCGGCAGCCGAAGGGGCCAAGGTGTCCATGGTCGCTGGCTGGGGAAGCGTGAGCAATGCCGGTGCAGCGGACGGTGGCGGCGAAAACGCTGGCAATGGTGACGCGGCCGTTGGCTGCCATTGGCCGTCGGCTTCGCGCAGGCTCATCCGTGCCTGGCCACCTGCGTAGTCCAGCCGCACGCTGCGCCCTGCGGTATCGCTGCCGCGGAAGCTGCGCATCGTGGGGTAACGGCGCAGCAGGTCGCGCGGCAGCGTGCGCGAATCCCACAGCGTGAATGCCGAGGTCGCGCCATCGGGCAAAGGGAGCGAAATCACGGTACGAGCCTTGCCATCGGCAGCCAGTTCAAAAAGCCTGGCGCGAGCATCGCCAAGCGAATCGGCGGCCGCGGCACACGACCACGGAAGGAGCAGGAGAAAAGCGTGGACAGGGCGTCGCATGGGGGCCTCGTGGCGTCTGTGGGAGGCCATTCAGCGTACGCACCCGCACGGTTCCGCAATGCAGGTATGCAGCCCGATGATGCGTAGGGGTTGCGTATCACAGCTTGTCGCAAAGCAACACACCGCACCGCATGGCGGGCGCTGGCGCGGTGTTAACATCGGGGTCTGCCGCGCGGCCGGGCCGCGCCCCCTGCTACCTATCAGTCCCACAGGATCCCATGGCCATTTCAGAGGAACTGAGGCAAGCCGCCCTCGAGTACCACCGCCTTCCCCGTCCGGGCAAGATCAAGGTCACGCCGACCACGTCGCTGCTCACCCAGCGCGACCTGTCGCTTGCGTATTCGCCCGGCGTCGCCGCCGCGTGCGATGCCATCGTCGCCGATCCGCGTGAAGCCGCTGAGCTCACCGCGCGTTCCAACCTGGTGGCGGTGATCAGTAACGGCACCGCGGTGCTCGGCCTGGGCAACATCGGCGCGCTGGCCAGCAAGCCGGTGATGGAAGGCAAGGGCGTGCTGTTCCAGAAGTTCGCCGGCATCGATGTGTTCGATATCGAGATCAACGAAACCGATCCGGACAAGCTGGTCGATATCATCGCCAGCCTCGAACCCACGTTCGGCGGTATCAACCTCGAGGACATCAAGGCGCCGGAGTGCTTCGTCGTTGAGCGCAAGCTGCGCGAACGCATGAAGATCCCGGTGTTCCACGATGACCAGCACGGTACGGCCATCATCGTCGGTGCCGCGGTGCTCAACGCGCTGCTGGTTACCGGCAAGAAGATCGAAGACGTCAAGCTCGCGACCACCGGCATGGGCGCTGCAGGCATTTCCTGCGTCGACATGCTCGTGACCCTGGGCATGAAGAAGGAAAACATCCTGGCGTTCGATCGCGATGGCGTGCTGCATACCGGTCGCACCGATCTGGATCCGGACAAGCAGCGTTACGCGCGCGATACCGACAAGCGCACGCTGGCCGAGATTGTCGAAGGCGCCGATATCTTCCTGGGCCTTTCCGCCGGCGGCATCCTCAAGCCGGAGATGGTGGCCACCATGGCCGAGCGCCCCATCATTTTCGCGCTGGCCAATCCGAACCCGGAAATCCTGCCGGAAGACGCGAAGGCGGTACGCCCGGATTGCATCATGGCCACGGGCCGTTCGGATTACCCGAACCAGGTGAACAACGCACTGTGCTTCCCGTACCTGTTCCGCGGCGCGCTGGATGTCGGCGCGTCGGTCATTAACGAAGCGATGAAGGTCGCGTGCGTCAAAGCCATCGCCGAACTCGCCCGCCGCGAGTCTTCCGATGTCAGCGCGCGTGCGTACGGCGGCAAGCCGCCCAGCTTCGGCCCCGAGTACCTCATCCCGCAGCCGTTCGATCCCCGCCTGTTGATCCAGCTGCCGCCGGCGATCGCCCAGGCCGCGATGGATTCGGGCGTGGCCGAGCGTCCGATCGAGGATTTCCCGGCGTACGTCGAGAAACTCACCAGCTTCGTGTTCCGCACCGGCCTGCTCATGAAGCCGGTGTTCGATCGCGCCAAAGCCGATCCGAAGCGCGTGGTGTACGCCGAAGGCGAAGAAGAGACCGTGTTGCGTGCGGTGCAGACCGTGGTCGATGAAGGCCTGGCCCGTCCCATCCTGGTGGGCCGCCCCGATGTCATCGAAAAGCGCATCGCGCGCGCGGGCCTGCGCCTGAAGCCGGGCGTGGATTTCGAGATGTGCAACATCCACTCGGATCCGCGCTTCGAAGACTACTGGAAGCTGTACCACTCGATCATGGAGCGCCGTGGCGTCACGCCAGCGTCGGCCAAGGCCGTGGTGCGCTCGCGTCCCACCGTGATCGCGGCGCTGATGGTGGAGCGCGGTGAAGCCGATGCCATGATCTGCGGCCTGGTGGGCACGTACCAGAGCAAGCTCGATTACATCCGCGACATCATCGGGCTGGACGACAGTGTGTGCGAGGCGTCCGCCATGGCGGCCGTGGCGACGGAGAAGGGCACGTTCTTCTTCCTCGACACCTACGTGCAGGAAGACCCGACCGCCGAGCAGATTGCCGAAGCGACCCTGCAGGCGTCGTTGCGCCTGAAGCTGTTTGGCATCCAGCCCAAGATCGCGCTGCTGTCCAACTCCAACTTCGGCAGCCGCGAGACGCGTAACTCACGCAAGATGCGCGAGGCCTTGAGCCTGATCCGCGAGCGCGTGCCCAAGCTGGAAGTGGAAGGCGAGATGCAGGCCGACGTGGCCCTGACCCCCGAACTGCGTGAGCGGATCTTCCCGAACTCGCGGCTGGAAGGTAAGGCCAACGTGTTCGTGTTCCCGAACCTGGACGCGGCCAACACGGCTTACAACATGGTCCGCGTGTTGTGCGATGGCGTGGTCATTGGCCCCATCCTCATGGGCGTGGCCAAGCCGGCGCACATCCTCACCCCGCAGGCCACGGTCCGCCGGGTGGTGAACATGACCTCGGTAGCCTGCGTGGAAGCTCAGATCCGCGCGGGTGCTCCCAAGGTTCGCCAGTCGTAAGCTATTGAAATGGCGGACTAAACACCGCCGGGCTCTTGTAGGAGCGCGCTTGCGCGCGATCGGGGTTGCCACCAGCCCCATCGCGCGCAAGCGCGCTCCTACAGGGGCTGCCGCAAGGCAGTTATGTCAATTTTGATCGATTCAGGTGGGCCGTACGGCCGCGTATGCCGGATCGATGCGATATCATCAGCAGGTTTTCCCGCACCCCAGCGGCTCTTTCAGTCCCCCATGTGCGCGCCAAGGGCGCAGCCGGAGCTTCCATGGACCAGATCGACGACGTGCTCAACCAGGACCTCGACCCCACCGAAACCCGGGAATGGGTTGAATCGCTTAATGCGGTCATCAACCACGATGGCACGGAGCGCGCCCATTACCTCCTGGAGAAGATGGTCGACTCCACGCGTCGTGCCGGCGGCTACCTGCCGTTCGACCCGACCACGGAATACGTCAACACCATCCCGTCGCACATGGAAGCGCGCAGCCCCGGCGATGCCGCCATCGAATGGCGCATCCGTTCGCTGATCCGCTGGAACGCGCTGGCCACCGTCGTGCGCGCCAACCGCAAGCCGGGCGACCTGGGCGGCCACATCTCGAGCTTCGCCTCGTCGGCCACCCTGTACGACGTGGGCTTCAACCACTTCTGGCGCGCCCCGAGCGAAGACCACCCGGGCGACCTGATTTTCCACCAGGGCCATTCGGCCCCGGGCGTGTACGCGCGTTCCTTCCTCGAAGGCCGCCTTGGCGAAGACCAGATGGACCTCTTCCGCATGGAAGTGGCCGGCAAGGGCAAGGGCCTGTCGTCGTACCCGCACCCGTACCTCATGCCGGATTACTGGCAGGTGCCGACCGTGTCGATGGGCCTCGGCCCCATCCAGGCGATCTACCAGGCCCAGTTCTGGAAGTACCTGGAGCATCGCGGCCTCATTCCGAAGTCCGATCGCAAGATCTGGTGCTTCATGGGCGATGGCGAATCGGATGAGCCGGAATCGCTCGGCGCGATCGCGCTGGCCGGCCGCGAAGGCCTCGATAACCTCATCTTCGTGATCAACTGCAACCTGCAGCGCCTGGATGGCCCGGTGCGCGGCAACGGCAAGATCATCCAGGAGCTGGAAGGCGTGTTCCGTGGCGCCGGCTGGAACGCCATCAAGGTGGTGTGGGGCAGCTACTGGGATCCGCTCCTCGCCCGCGATACCACGGGCAAGCTGCGCCAGCTGATGATGGAAACCGTCGACGGCGAGTACCAGGCCTGCAAGGCCTTCGGTGGCGCCTATACGCGTGAAAAGTTCTTCGGCAAGTATCCGGAGACGGCCGCGCTCGTCGCCAACATGTCCGATGACGACATCTGGCGCCTGAACCGTGGCGGCCACGACCCGCACAAGGTGTACGCCGCGTACCACGCTGCCGTGAACACCAAGGGCATGCCGACCGTGATCCTCGCCAAGACGGTGAAGGGCTACGGCATGGGCGCCGCGGGTGAATCGCAGAACCCGGCGCACAACCAGAAGAAGATGGACACCGATGCGATCCGCGCTTTCCGCGATCGTTTCAACATCCCGGTGCCCGACGACAAGCTCGACGAAGTGCCGTACTACCACCCGGGCAAGGACTCGGAGGAAGTGCAGTACATGCTCGAGCGCCGTCGCGCGCTGGGCGGTGCACTGCCGCAGCGTCGCCGCAAGGCCGACAAGTCGTTCAGCGCACCGGCGCTGGAAGCCTTCGAGCAGATCACCAAGGGCACGGGCGATCGTGAGATCTCTACCACCATGGCTCTGGTCCGTGGCATGAACCTCATGCTGCGCGACAAGGAGCTGGGTCCGCGCATCGTGCCGATCGTGGCCGACGAAGCCCGCACCTTCGGTATGGAAGGCATGTTCCGCCAGATCGGTATCTACGCGCCGTTCGGCCAGAAGTACCGTCCGCAGGATGCCGACCAGCTGCTGTACTACCGTGAAGACCAGAAGGGCCAGGTGCTGCAGGAAGGCATCAGCGAAGCCGGCGGCATGAGCGCCTGGCTGGCAGCTGCCACCAGCTACAGCATCAGCAACACCCCGATGCTGCCGTTCTTCATCTACTACTCGATGTTCGGCTTCCAGCGCATCGGCGACCTCTGCTGGGCCGCTGGCGACATGCGCGCGCGCGGCTTCCTCATCGGTGGTACCTCGGGCCGCACCACGCTGAACGGCGAAGGCCTGCAGCACGAGGATGGCCACTCGCACCTGCTCTCCGGTGCGATCCCGAACGTGATCTCGTACGACCCGACCTTCTCCTACGAGCTGGCGGTCATCCTGCAGGATGGCACCCGCCGCATGATGCAGGAGCAGGAAGACGTCTATTACTACCTGACGGTAATGAACGAGAACTATGCCCACCCCGACATGCCCAAGGGCAGCGAGGAAGGCATTATCAAGGGCATGTACCTGTTCAAGGATGCGGGCAAGGCGAAGAAGAACGAGCCGCGCGTGCAGCTGCTGGGTTCGGGCACGATCCTGCGCGAAGTGATCGCTGCCGCTGAACTGCTGGAGAAGGATTTCGGCGTCAGCGCCGATATCTGGTCGGTGCCGAGCTTCTCGGAAGTCCGTCGCGAAGGCTTTGACGCCGAGCGCTGGAACCGCCTGCATCCGGAAGCGGAGCAGCGCGTGCCGTACATCACCGGCCTGCTGGCCGATCGCCAGGGTCCGGCTATCGCTGCCACGGATTATGTCCGTGAGTTCGCCGACCAGGTGCGCGCATTCATGCCGGACGGCATGCGTTACACGGTGCTGGGTACCGACGGCTACGGCCGTAGCGATACCCGAGCCAACCTGCGTTCGCATTTCGAAGTGGACCGCTACTGGATCGCCCACGCCGCCCTGGCCGCCCTCGCGAAGGATGGCAAGGTCAACGCGAAGGACGTCAGCCGCGCCATCAAGGAATACAAGCTGGACCAGGACAAGCCGAACCCGCTGTACGCGTAATCAGTCGGTGCAGGGCGAAAAAAGGGCGCTTCGGCGCCCTTTTTTTGTTCATTACGCCACCTGTAGGGGCGCGCTTCTTTGCCCAGTCGCCGACACAGCGGTGGCGCGGCATGTCCGCGCATGCATCTACGTCACATTGCGTGCATGGTGTTGTAAGCGAGTTGCTGGTATTCCTGATACCAGCTCTCAAGGAATCACCGCCGATGCGTCACGCACTCATCTCCCTGGCGACCCTGGCACTCGCCGCCTGCGCCACCACCAGCGATCACCACGGCTCGCGCGAGCGGCTTGTCTACATCGCTGCGGAAAAGGCACCCTGCAGCGCCGGCGTGATGAAGACCGAGTGCCTGCAATACCGCGACCAGCCCAATCAACCCTGGCAGTTGAACTACGCACCCATCGATAACTTCGATTGGAAGCCCGGCAACGAGTACCTGGTGAAGATCACCGAACTGGAAGTGAAGAATCCCCCGGCAGACGCATCACGCATTCACTGGCGCGTGGAGAAGATCGTGGAGCAGCATCCTGTTGATAAACCACCGGTGCCGTAAGGGCCGGCGCTTGCGCCCAAACGAAGGCACTCACCGTTATGTGACCGCCGCTCAACGCCATTGGTCGGCATCGTCGAGTACGAGGCGGACCATGCGCCAGGGATTAAACCCAAACGTTACCTCGTGTCGTCCCGCTGGCACACAGATCGCGCGCAACAGCCCATTTGCGCGATAGTGGCTTGCTGGAACGCTGTCGACCTCGGCCTGCCAACCCGGGAAGTCGAGGTCTGACAGGACGATCCACGCGGCACGATGCGCTTCAACCTGCAAGGTCACGCGGACGTTTGTCGTATGCCCATTCTTCACGGTGGCTGAGCCGCCCGCGCAGTTCTCGACCGCCTGACGCAGGTTCGCGACTTCTCCCTGTGATCGGGGTGTCAGGAAGACGGTGTTGGCAAGGTTCGCGCTGGCGAACGCCTCGGGCGAAGGATTTTGCCGCACGTCCAGGATCGTCGCGTTCCTAGGACTGAATGCGCGAGGCAAAGCGTCGACCTCCAGGACCTGAGAATGTGCATCGGCGTGGATCTGTCGCAACGGCGGCGATGTCCACGCCGAAATGTCCGCCGCCGCCGGCGCAACGATGTAGCGGACCCCCAGGAGCCGGTTGAGGTTGCTCGTCGGGTCAGGGTTATAGGGGGAGGTCGGCCGGGGCCCGTTTCCGTCCGCGTAGGGCCCGTACCATCGGTCCCACATGGCCCATCGGAGCGGACCGTATCCTTGCGTTGCGGGGATGGCCCTGAGGATGACGTTGTTCTTCCAGTTGGCTGGCAGATCTGCGGCCTCTATGCGAGGGCCGAGCGCCAAACGCGCGGGTCCGTCGGATCCACCCGATGCCAAAGCGGCGGCGACCGCTCCCGCCGCACCGTTCTTCATGAATTTGGCTGTCCGATCGCCACGTTGATTGAATTCACCGTTCAGGCTGAACGCACGGTAGTCGGCCACGATAACGAAAGCCACGGCCCACAAGACCCCTTGCTGGCTTATCTGGCGCCGAAGGAGGATGGCCGCTGAGAGCGAGACGATGGGGGCCACGATGGTTGCTGCCTGCCAGCCTTCTAGCTCGCCACGCATCGTCAGGCTAGCCAGGAGTAGCCACGCAGTCGTGCCGGTCAGGGTGGCTACACGGACGCTGCGGGAGCTCAGGTCAACGTGACTTGATGCGATGCCAACGGCTAGCGCCACCGCGAGGTTCAGAAGATAGCCCGCATCGGACGGCCGCCGGAACTGCTTTACGCCGGGGAGTGCATAGTAAAGAGCCTCATAAAATCCCGTGTGTCTTCCGAGCATGAACAGCATCGAGGTGATGGCGACGGCGAGAAAGAAGAGGAGGTAGCCCCGGTGCGATGACTCTCTCCACGCCTTCTTTGCCCCTAGCAATGAAAGAAGTAAAGGGAGCGCGCCAATCCAGTAAAAGGTCTCGATAGCATCGGCCGGCCCCGCGTAGCTTCCCCGAAGATTGTGTAGTGCGTTCGGTAACAGGAACGTCTGAAGGGTCGACCACGTGATACTCAACTCGGTCGCTGCGCCCAATGTCAGTTCTGGCCTGTTCGATATGGCGACGAAGGCGTAGGTGAACAGAAGTTGTGGCGCAGCCAGCAGGAGCGCTACGACAGCGGCGAATGCAAGACCACCCAGATACGTCTCTCGCGCCCGTCTGCACCAGGTGGGCCATCGCCGTATGGCAAGTGCGGCCGCGAAGCCGGCGAGCATGATGCCGGTGAGGTACGTGAGTTGCACTGGAACGACCAGGAGCATGGCGGCAACAGCACCTAGGGCCAGCGCACGAGGCCAGGTGGGTGCGTTTGCCAGGCGAAGGACGCAGAACATCGCCAGCGGGGCAAGGCTATAAACGATGAGGATGGGGACATGCTGGATGCGCGAAGCGGCTACGCCGCCTGCCATGAAAACGGCCGTGCCTACTAATGTCCCGACATCGTTCACCCTCAACTGCCGTAGCAAGGCCAGCATGCTCAGGCCGCCGACATAGAGATGAAGCAGGGCGCCGATGACGAACCACGACATGGTGGGCTCAGATCGCAGCAGCATCCAGCCCGTGAGGAGTGGCGAAAACAGCATCGCCTGGGGATCGGCGATCTGTGGGTAACCGGCGAAGATATACGGGTTCCACCATGGCGCTACACCCTCACGAAGGGAGTGAGCATTGAAGTATGCCATGGGGAAGAATTCGAATAGCGCGTCCCCCGGCAGAACGCGTATGCCAAGAAGAAGGGGGAGGTGAAGAGCGCCCCAAAGTACCGCTACCACGAGAGCCATGCGGCGGAAGGAAAGGGTTGCCACGCTGTCGCTCGTGATCTGGCGAAGGAGCAAGGGATCGTAATGGCGCTCGGCTTCCGAACAAGTCAGCCATGAGCTATGAAATCTGTAAGGGATTTCTCTCTTCTGTAGCTACCACGTACGCACAAAAAAAGGCCGGGATTGCTCCCGGCCTTCCCCTGTCCCTAGCGACAGGTTCAATCGTCGTCGCGCAGCGCGTGACGGATGAGCAGGAAGGTGCCGATGGCCGCCGCGGCGATGCCAATGGTGATCGCCGGATTGCGGCGTACCTGCTTGCGGAGGCGGCGGTACTGGTAGGTCGCCTCGTCGGCAAAATCCTCTGCCATGTAGCGAATCTTCTGGCCGCTGTTCTTGCGGGCGAACTTGTTGGTGACACGGCGCGTGCGGTCGAGCAGGTCGCGACCGGTGTCATAGGCCTCATCGCCGTAGTGACGGACGCGACCCGATACACCGTTGACGGCGCTCTCGACCTGACGCGCGAATTCGCGGTTTCTGCTCATCGGACGGCTTCCTCTGCAAAGCGTTACGGTCGGGTAACGACTTTGCTGGGCCGTCCGTGATTGCCGTGTAAACAGGCTAGGGGCGGGTTGAGCGGCGTTCAGCCTTATCGAGGGGATGCGAATGCGTACTCACCGCCGCGCGCCAGGGCGGCCTGGAATGCGGGGCGCGCGTGGATCTTCTGCAGCCACGCCCACAGGTGGGGGCGGGAGGCGTCCAACCCGCCACGGCTGGAGGCCGCCTCGATGGGGAAGCTCATCTGGATGTCGGCAGCGCTGAATTCGCTGCCTGCGAACCAGCCGGTCTTGCCGATTTCGCCTTCCAGGTAGTCGAGGTGGGTCTTGAGCTGGGGATCGACGAAGGCCTTCTGGGCGCCGCGGGCGAGCATGCGCGCCACGGGCTTGGCGAAGAACGGCACCGGGGCGGTCTCCATCCGTACGAAGACGAGTTTGAGCAGTAGGGGCGGCATGGCCGATCCCTCCGCGTAATGCATGAAATACGTGAAGCGCAGGCTTTCGGGTGTGCCGGGCGCCGGTTTTAGCCGGCCGTTGCCATAGCGATCCACCAGGTACTCCACGATGGCACCGGACTCCGCCAGGACCAGGTCGCCGTCGACCACGACGGGCGACTTGCCCAGCGGGTGGATGTCACGCAACGCCTTCGGAGCCAGCATGGTCTTCGGATCACGCTCGTAGCGCATGATCTCGTACGGAAGGCCAAGCTCCTCCAGCAGCCAGAGGACACGCTGGGAGCGGGAGTTGTTCAGGTGGTGGACAACGATCATGACGACGCTCGATACGGAAAAGGCGCGCGCAGCGTAGCAGTGCACTACGTCGACATTCCATCGACACCAGCGGAGTAGCTTCTGGGCCTGCCTTCCCGAGGAGCCAGGCCATGGGCCGCGAAGCCGATACCGTTCACACCGATCCGGGGTCCATACAGCGGCTGCAAGCCCTGGTGGGCGAGTTAAGGGACAACGCGAAAGTCAGGGTGCACCTGCGTGATGGGTCCAGCATGACAGGCATCGTTGCCGTCGTGCCTACGGTGCAGAGCTTTGTTGATGCCCATGGCACCGAGGGCATCAACGGCGTGGTGAAGCTGATTGACAACGACAGGCCGGACTGGTCAGCGATGGTGTCGCTGGATACCATTTTCCGCGTGGAGCACTTGGATAGCGTGGCCTACGGCACATCGCAGACGTGAGTCCACCAGCTTTACCGGCTGTTCACGCGCTTGCCTGCGAACAGCCGGTAAAGCGGTCAAGCGGCTAACTCACGACTTCAACGTATCCTCCAGCTTCTTCGTCTGCTCAGGGAATGCTTTCCCATCGGCGGCGACCGTCTGTGCGACCAGCTTCTTCGCCTCGTCATCGCGATTGAGCGCGCGCAGTGCCTTCACGCGATACGTGGCCACGGAGAAGCGGTTCGCACCGTAGGCTTTCTTTGCAGCGGCCTCGAGATACGGCAGGCCTTCGGCCGCCTTGCCGCTTTCGACAAGCCGGCGGCCGTAGCGGTAGTTGTAGACGTAGTCTTCCGGATAGGCCGCGATCAGCTGCTTCTCCAGCGTGTCCAGCTCATCGCCGGCCTTGGCGCGCACGAGGTATACACGCAGGTTGTCCGCCGCGTTGCGATCACTCTTTAGATCGCCGTGCAGCTTGGCCTTGCTGGAATCGACGCCCTTGCGCAGCACCGCTTGCTCGGCGGCCGTATCGCCAATGGCCGCATCCAGATCCGCGCCGGCAAGCACCGAGCTACGCTCGTCCGCGCACGCCGGCGAGGGCGAGAACACCTGGGTGGTGAGGAACTGATCGTAGGTTGCTTTCTGGGGCGTAAGGAGCGCCTTGCGTGCATCCGCCGCTTGCGTTTCGGTGGCGCCGATCAGGTCGTCGAGCACGTAAGCACGGTCGCAACCGATATCGCCCGCCAGCAGCCTGGTGGCCGCATCGCTGATGCCTGCATTGTCCTTGTTGGCCTTGGCCTGAAGAAGCAGCAACCGCTGCTTGGCCACGGCGACGCGCTTGTCCTTGTCCGATACGTTGCGAACCATCGGTGGCAGCGTCTCGAACCAGGCCATGCCTTCCGCGCCGGCATAGCGCAGGTTGTAGGTTTCAAGCACCTCGGCCACGGCAGCCATCGATCCCTTGGTGGCATCGGCCTTGAGCTTTGAAAGCTTCGCATCGCCGGAAAGGATGCCGTTGATCTCGGGGTAGAACTTGTCGCGCGGGCGTTCGGCAAGGATGCGGCCGAGCTCTTCACCGTCCGGGCCAATGGCGACGTACGTGGGAAGGAAATGCACGGTCCATTTCTTCATGTACGCCTGGTCAGCCGGCTTGTCGGCATCGGCTTCGTAGAAGATCACCTTCTTCGAAAGATCATTCCACTCCTTGCCGTTAAGCACGTGGCTGGCCATGAAGTAGCACGAGTAACACCACACCGCCTGGAAATCGACGAGGACCGGCTTGTGCTCGCGCTTGCCCTGGGCAAGGGCGGCATCGAGACTGGCGGGACCTTCGTGCGCTGCCCACGCAGGGGCGGCGGCAGCGAGCAGGGCGGCGGCGAGCACGTACTTCATGACGAACTTCCCCTTGGCGGTATAGACGTCCATGTCATACCACGTTTTTTGCGCCCTGTCAGATCGTGTTGCTGGCGCCCTCGACCGGTTCGGGGTCATCGGCCAGGCCCTGGCGGCGGCGCAGGGAGGGGAACCACCACATCCACAGGCCCACCACTACCAGGGTGCCGAGACCACCGATCAGGGTGGCGTTTACGGCACCGAGGGCGGCGGCAAGGATGCCGGACTCGAACTCACCCAGCTGGTTGGAGGTATTGATGAAGATGGCATTGACGGCACTGACGCGACCTCGCATGTCATCGGGCGTATCCAGCTGCACCAGTGCGCCGCGAATCACCATGCTCACCATGTCGAATGCGCCGAGGGCGAACAGGGCGCCCATGGACAGCCACAACGAGGTGGATACCGCGAATACCAGGGTGGCGACGCCGAAGCCGGCGACGGACGCGAACATGATCGGTCCCACGCGTCGCTTGAGGCTATGCGACGAGAGCCAGATCGACATGAGCAGGGCGCCCACGGCCGGCGCCGCGCGCAACAGGCCCAGGCCCCAGGGGCCCGTGTGCAGGATGTCTTTTGCGAAGATGGGAAGCAGCGCGGTGGCGCCGCCAAGTAATACGGCGAACAGATCCAGCGAGATGACGCCGAGGACAGCCGGGCGGCTGCGGATGAAGTGCACGCCAGCGAACAGCGTTTTCAACGTAGCCGGTTCGCGCCGCGGCGGGGCGTGGTCGTAGCGCAGGCGCGACATGAAGACCAACGCACCCAGATAAAGAAACGCCGAGACGCCATACACGACGGCTGGGCCGGCCACGTAGAGCAAGCCGCCCAGTGCGGGGCCGGCGATCATGGCGGCCTGCCCTGCGGCGGCACTGGCTGCGGTGGCCCGTGGCAGGATCGTGAGCGGCACCAGCGCCGGCAACATCGATTGCATGGCCGGGAATTCGAAGGCCTTGGCCACGCCGACCACGAAGACCAGCGCGAGGATGCCTGCTTCGTTGATGTGGCCACTGAACGTGAAAGCGGCGAGCAGGGCGATAGCCAACCACTCGATCGCCTGGCACGTGCGCACGATGCGCCGGCGGTCGAACTGGTCGGCTACGTGGCCGGCGGGCAGCGCGAGCAGTACGGAAGGAATGAACTGCACCAGGCCAATCAGGCCCAGGTCCAGGGCGCGGCCGGTGATCGAATAGATCTGCCAGCCCACGGCGACGGACATCATCTGGAAGCCGAAACTCGAGGCGTTCTTGGCAAACCAGAACTGGATGAACGCGGGGTAGCGGAAGAGGGAGGTCTCTTGGGAAGTCGACGACATGGGGCGTCCTTGGGGCGTCCGCCGATTTTACGCTCGTTTTAGGCCACGCCTTGCCAGTGGCGCCGTTTGCGCGCGAAGCTACGGCCTTTCACGCCGGGAACCGCAATATCATGCGCCGCATCGCCGCCATCATCGCCCTTACCGCACTCGCCAGCGCCTGTTCGCAGCAAGCGGACCAGCAAGCTGCCCAACAGCAGGCCCCGGCCGAAGATGCCAATGCCGAGGCGGCGAAGAAGCTCGAGACCTACAACCAGCTTCTGAAGCTGCACAACGATGGCCTGGCGGTGCAGGCCGGCCACGAGATCGTCGACAAGTACCCCGATTCGCCAGCGGCGGCGGAGGTGAAGAAGACGCTCGAGCCGATGGAGAAGGCCTACAAGGAAACGACCGAGAAGAATCGACTGGCGGCGTTGTGGCTCTACCAGGTGTCGCCAATGCAGGGCGGTACGCAGAGTACGGCCACCATCCAGTCATCGCGACCCACGGGCGAGGAGCAGGTACGCCTGATCCTGCGCAGGCATACGGACTGGGGCCAGAGCGTGTTCCTGTATGCGGTGGCCGGCAAGGGCTTCGTGTGCAAGGGCGATTGCTCGCTCAAGGCCAGCTTTGATGGCAAGGCCAAGGTGATCAAGGCGTTCCGCCCGCCGACCGGCGAGCCGGCGCTGCTGTTCCGCAACGATGCCCAGTTCCTGAAGGATCTGGCCGGCACGAAACGCCTGGAGATCAACGTGGTGACGGTGTCCCGCGGCGAGACCACGCTGGTGTTTGAGACCGGCGGGTACGATTCGGCGAAGTGGCAGGACCTGCCGAAGAAGAAAAAATAGCCGCATGCAGGAGCTCACCCTGTGAGCGAGGCTGTTCGCGGAAGCACCGCAGGTTTGCGGTATTGTCGCGAAAAGATGTCGCCCACGGGGTGGGCTCCTACGGGTGGCGTATCTAGTGCAGGAACAGCTTTTCGGTGATGCGCGTCAGCGGCTTCTCGAGGAAGCTGTTTACGCGCGCCGGCAGATCCAGCGGGCGCAGCAGCATCTTTACCGTCATTTCCGCCGGGATATGCCGCTTCAACATGCCCTCGGCCTTGGTCGTGACGCGGCGGAATTCCGCATCGTCGTGGGCCTTGTCCGGGTAGCGCGTGTTGAACACGTGGCGTAGCGCGATATCGCTGTCCTCGTTCTTGATCTCGCTCAGGCGCTTGAGCAGCGTGCGCAACGTGCTGAAGCGGCTGATGCGGTCACGCTCGCGGTAAATGCGGAACGCCTGGTAGAAGTGCTTGTAGTGGCGCACCTCATCGCTCTTGATGCGATTGGTGAGGTCGCGCAGCACGGGTTCGTCGGTCACGTCGTTGAGCGCCCGGTACAGGCTGGCCGTGCCGGTCTCCACGACGCAGCGCGCCGCGAGTTCGAGCCCGCGGTTCGGCTCCAGCTCTTCGGACGTGCACACGGAGCCGTAGTGGGCGAAGAACGCCTTGAAGCCGGCATCCCAGTCGAACTCGGGCCAGACATGGCGCACGTAAGCCGCCAGCGCGCGACCGTGCTGGAGCTCCTCGTGTTCCCAGTGGTCGCGCAGCCACCCCTGGAGTTCGTCATCGCCGGCAAAATGGTCGACGAGGTTATGCGTGTAAAGGTCGGAGCCGCTCTCCACGAACGATGAGCTGCACAGTAGAAAGAAAAGGTCTTCGTTTTCCCGGACTTTCGAGACGTCGATCTGCGAGAAGTCCAATGATTCGAGCGTCCATGGCAAGGTGGCAACGTAGCTCACTGCTGGTGTTCCTCGATCGCTTAGCTGGTTCGCCCTCTGGGGGGCGTCTGACCGAATTGTGACAAAGCCACGCGAACGTGGCTATGAGCCCCTTGCCGCACCCCGTCCGCGGCGACTTACCGAACCACCGTGACCGGCACCCGGGCCTTGGCCAGGACATCCGTGGAGGTGGACCCGACCAACCAGCGGGCCAGGGCCCCCCGTTCGGTATGGCCGATCACGATATGGTCGGCCCCGTTTTGGGCCACATAGCTCAGCAACGCATCGCCGGGGCTGCCGTGTACCAACTGGACATCCAGGTCGACTCCCGGGCTGGCTTTGAGGGCGGCAAGCTCAGCCTGGATGGCCGCCAGACGCTCCTTGCTGCTGTCGGCCATCATCAGCGCGGCGGTGTCAGCCCCGTTTTCCATCTGGTAGACCGACACGACGGAGACCCGGGCGCCGGCGCAAGCGCCTAGTTCCAGGGCAAAAAGGTAAGCCCGGCGGGCGGTTTCCGAGCCGTCGTAACCGACCAGGATGTGCTTGGGCATAGCTGCGCTCCCTGTTTCGTGAGACTTGGCCCGATGGTAGGCCGGACGCCCGTCTCCGGCGAGTGGATTCACGAGGAGTCCACCAAACCGTTTCATTCCTGAACAGGCGGAAGGCGCCTCCAAGTTTCTTCACATTCGTGAGTGGAGAATCCTCCCACCGCAGTTTCCTGCCACCAACACACACGGAGAACCCTCATGATCAAGCGCATTACCGGTATGGCTGTCCTGGCTCTGGCGGCGGCAGGGGCTTTCGCGGCCCAGCCGGCGCAGGCGGCGGAAGCGGCGACCAAATGCCACATGACCTTCAGCACCTCGGGTTGGGCAGCCATCTACAAGAAGGCCGACGGCCGCGGCCACGTGCGCTGCGATAACGGCCAGAGCGCCGATGTGATCATCCACGTCCGCGGCGGTGGCCTCACGGCCGGCAAGTTCAGCATCGAAGGCGGCAAGGGCGAGTTCACCAACGTCAAGGGCATCAGCGAGATCTACGGCTCCTATGCCAGCGGTGGTGCCAACGCCGGCGTCGTAAAGAGCGCCGAGAGCGCCGCCATGACCAAGGGCGAAGTCTCGCTGGCCGTTACCGGTACGGGCCGTGGCTTCAACCTCGGCGTGGACCTGAGCAGCTTCGAGATCGAACGCCTGAAGTAATCGCGGGTGCGGTTCGAAGAAAAGGGGCGTCCACGCGGGCGCCCCTTTTCTTTGCCCGGCCCACGTCGCAACCTTTGCGGCGCGGCGAGTACACTCACGCGATCCCACCCCACTGAGGTTGCCTCCCCATGCGCCGTTTCCTTAGCCTCGTCGCCCTCTGCCTCGTAACCGCCACGGCCTGGGCCGCTGCCCCCGTCGAGGGCGACAAGGCCCCCGATTTCAACCTGCAGGACCAGAACGGCAAGTGGCATACCCTGGATACCGAGAAAGGCCAGTGGCTGGTGCTCTACTTCTATCCGAAGGATTTCACGGCCGGCTGCACCACCGAGGTCTGCACGTACCGCGATGACACCGCCAAGCTGCACAAGGCCGGCGCCCAGGTGCTGGGCGTGAGCCTCGATGATGTGAAGTCGCATGCCGAGTTCGCCGAGAAGTACCACGTGCCGTTCCCGCTGCTGTCCGATGCCGACAGCGCCGTGGCAGCGAAGTACGGCGTGCTCACCGAAAAGATGGGCATGAAGTACGCCCGCCGCGAAACCTTCCTGATCGATCCCAGCGGCAAGATCGTCAAGGTGTACAAGGACGTGGACCCGGAAAAGAACTCCGGCCAGGTGCTTGCTGACATCGCCGCCCTGAAGGCCAAGGGCGCCTGAGCGTGTTCGAAGCGAAAAAAGGCCCCGGCCAGGGCCGCCCCTTCGCACCCTGGCGTATCGTCGTGTGGCTGGTGATGCTGCTGGCTGCCGTCGGCTTCGTGATCAATGGCTATGCCGCCGTGGTGATTGGCCAGGCGGTGCTCGCCATGTCCGATCCGGTCGCCGCGGATATGAACCCGAAGATTGCCCTGGCCTGGTCCGTGGGTTATGCCATCGCCGCCTTCATTACGATGGCCATTGCGCTTTCGACGCTTCGCTGGCGTGAGCGCGCCCGCGGCGTCATGCGGGTCATCGCCACCCTCCTCGCGGTCTGGGCCGCCTGGACGGCGTGGATCGCGTTCGGCCAATGGGAGCAGCTTGGCGTCGTGCTGGGCCAGGCCGGGCTTCCGCCCGACCTGCTCGCCGCCGGGACCAAGCACCGCAACATCCTGTTCGTCGGGCTGTTGCTCAAGGCCGTGTCGGTGCCCGTCCTGGCCTGGCTGTCCTGGGTGCTCGGTACCGTTCGTGTTCGCCAGCAGTTCGCCGCACCGGCCCTGTGATGGTTCAGCGGGCATTCGCCCGGCCAGCGCTATCGAAGGGGTTTCGCCCCGGATCGCCCATGACCGCACGTCTGTTCGCCCTGGCTGTCGCCGCCTGCTTTGCAGGCGGCGCGGCCGCCCAGGACCTGGGCACCACCTGCAACCTCGCCAGCACCTACGACCTCACGGTGCGCCCCGATAGCCTGGCGTTCGACCGAGCTGACGTGGCACCACGAAACGTGCGCATGCATGACGGCAGCCTCACCACGGACGGCCGTGCGGTTTCGCTGCGCCCTGATGAACAGGACCGGGTAGCCCTGTTCGAGAGCAACGTGCGGGCCCTGTTGCCCAAGGTGAAGGCCATCGCCAGTGACGGCGTGGATATCGCTGCCCGCGCCGTGCGCCAGGAGGCGGCTACGGCGGCTCCGGGTGCCGCTGCCAGCGGCGAGCTGGACCGTGTGTTGAATACCCGCGTGGCGGACATCAAGCGGCGGATCGCCGCCAGTCAGAGCACCCGCGATTGGCAGGAAGATGCCATGCGCGAGTACGCCCAGGAAATCGTTTCGGACATCATGCCGTTGCTGACCCAGGATGTCGGCAGCGAAGCCATGCAGCTGGCCATGAACGGCGATCTGCAGGGCGCGGCCGACTTGCGTGACCGCGTCAGTGCAGTCTCCACGGGGGCCCAGGGCCGGGTGGCCGCCAAGGTCACCTCGGCATTGCGGCCGCGGGTCCAGGCCCTCTGCCCGCAGGTCCGCCAGCTGGGCGAACTCCAGTCGGGCCTTCACGACGCGGCGGGCAAGCCCCTACTCCTGCTGGAAACCGGTGGATGACCGGCGGATAACCACCGGTTTCGCCGTTTAGGGGCGGCTAAGTCCGCCAGCGCTAACGTTTCACCCCATGGAACGCAGCTCGATCCGTGTCGTGAATGGCCTCATCCGCCGAGTCATTGCGGATCGTGACCTGTATGAGCAGGCTGCCCGGGGTGTCCGGGAGCCCGGCCTGAAAGCCATCCTCAAGGAATCGGCCGAATCGCTCACCACCATCGCCGGTGAATTGCAGGGCGCCGTCCAGGCCACCGGTGGCCGGCCGGCCCGGGCCGGTGGCCCCATGAGCGGCGTGCGCCGCACCATGATGGAGGCCTCGGTCAAGCTCTCCAGCGATCCCGATGTCACCTATATCCGCACCCTGGAACACATGGAGCGCCGCCTGCTCGATGTCTTCCTGCGCCTGGAGGCGACATCGCCCGATCGCGCCACCATCGGCCGCCATATCGCTCGCCTGCGCCTGCTGCACCTGGACATGACCAACCTGGGCGGCGCCACCGGTCGCTGAGTACCAGGTCGCGCGCCTACGCGGCAGCCCGCAACTCCCGCAATGCCCGATGCAATCCCGCATCCGCCGTCACTCTCACCGGTACCGGTGCGATCAGCGTCTCCCGATCGGCAAAGAAATTCGCAAACGCGATCGCATCCACTTCGTCCTCACGCACGCCAATTTGCGTGCCATCACGAAAGATGCCCCACGCGTGACCCATGGCCGCGATGTGATATTCGATGTATTGCCCGCTCATAAAGCACGATTCCTTTGTCCGCTCGTTACAGGATTCCTTCTCCAGCGCACAAATAAAATCAGACTAGTCTGAAAAATCGCAGCGATATTTGAGGCATTTCGTACGCGCCGTGCATCAGTCCATGCATTAGCGGCACGAAACAAATGCGCGCGATGTGTTTGCGCTACTCTCCGCGCTCTTCACGCATCGGGCACACGGAGGGCAGCCGCATCCATGCATTTGCGAACGATCATTGCCGACGATCATCCTGTCGTACTTATGGGGACGCGCGCCGCGCTGGAAGCAGCCGGGATCGAAGTCGTTGGCGAGGCCGCCAATGGCGATCATCTGCTGGATCTGCTCGCCAGCCGTCCCTGCGATGTCATCGTCACCGATTTCTCGATGCCCGGTGGCCGCCACGGCGATGGCTTGCTCCTCCTCGACACCATCCGTCGCAGGTATCCGCGCCTGCCCATCGTCGTGCTCACCATGGTGACCAACACCGCTGTCCTGCAGACCATGCGCGCGCGGGGCGCGTCGTGCCTGTGTGACAAGCGTGCGCCGCTGCGTGAGGTGGCAGTCGGGGTGCGGTATGCCGTGGCGGGCCGAACCTTCCTGAGCGACACCATTCGCCAGCAGTTCGAGGAATACTTCGTGGGGAACGCGCTGGATGACGTTCGCCTGTCCGCGCGTGAGATCGAGGTCGTGCGCCTTTACGTCAGCGGCATGTCGATCACCCAGATTGCAGAGCGCCTGAGTCGCAGCGTGAAGACGGTGAGCCGGCAGAAGCGCGATGCGATGCGCAAGCTGGGTGTCGACCACGACAGCCGGCTGTCCGAGTACGCCCGGGAGCGCGGCCTGGCGTCCTGACCCTGCCGGAAGTCAGGGGGTGACCAACCACCCATGCAATCAGGTGGGCGGAGGCTTAAACCATACCTGCGCCACGGGCATCAGAGCCGGCGACCACCTTGGGGAGAAGGACCATGCGTCATCTGTTTGCCACTGCCGGCCTCGCCGCTGCCCTTGCCCTGAGTGCCGGGACCGCCGCCGCGTCAGGCAATTTCAACTTCAGCACGGATAGCTGCAACCACGACTACAGCACGCGCTACGACGTGGACGTGACCCCGGGCGGGCTCAGCTTCCACCGGACGGAAGGCGCCCCGACGAAGATCTTCCTGCACGACGGCGCTCTCAAGGTGGATGGCCGCGACGTGGCGGTATCCGCCAGCGATGCACAGGCCCTGCGCCGCTACGAGGACACGGTGCGCAAGCTGCTCCCCGAGATCGCCGCGGTATCCCGGGCTGGCGTTTCCATGGGCTTTGATGCGATGACCACCGTGACCATGACCTTCGCGGAAGCGGACCAGCGCGAAGCCATCCTGGCCAAGTTGAAGCGCAAGCAGGCCCAGGCGCTCAAGGAAATCGACGAAGGCGTGGGCAGCGGCCACTGGTCATCCGATCGCATGACCGAGACCGTGGCGGGCTCCGTGTCCGATTCCGTGGGCGAACTGGTGGGCTCCGTCACTTCGAGTGCCGTCTCCGCGGCCCTGTCAGGCGATAGCGCGAAGATGGAAGCCCTCACGGCGCGCGCCAATGCGCTCGACAAGAGCATCAACCGTGAAATGGACAAGCGCTCGAAGGACCTTGAGGCCCGGGCCAATGGCATCTGCCCGCGCCTGAACGATCTGGCGGACCTCCAGCAGGGCTGGAAGATCCGGCTGCCGGATGGCAAGCCGCTGGAGCTGATGACGATCAAGCCGAAGGAAAAGGACGGCAAGGACGTCGCTAGCTATTGAGCTTGCCGATCCAGTCGACCACGTTGCGCACCGTATCGCCGTAGAACGTTCGGTACATCTCTTCGCTGACGTAGCCGACATGCGGCGTGGCGAGCACGTTGGGCAAGCGGCGGAAGGGGTGGTCGGCGGCGAGCGGTTCGGGATCGTAGACATCGATCGCAGCGCCGGCCAAGGCGCCACGGGTTAGTGCCTCGATCAGCGCGGCCTCATCGACGATGGGGCCGCGCGACGTGTTCACGAGGCGCGCGGTGGGTTTCATCCACGCCAGCTGTTCCGCGCCGACGAGACCCAGCGTGCGTTCGCTCAGGCGTACGTGGATGCTGAGCACATCGGCACGCGCGAACAGATCCCGTTTCTCCACGCGCTCCACGCCGTGTTCCGCGGCGGCCTCGGCAGTGAGATTCTGGCTCCACGCGATCACGTTCATGCCGAACGCCTGGCCGATACGCGCCACGGCCGATCCGATCCGGCCCAGCCCGAGCAGGGCCAGTGTCTTGCCCGACAGTTCCATGCCCACCCCTTGCTGCCAACCGCCTGCGCGCACCGATGCCGTCTCGTTGGCGAGGTTGCGAGCCAGGCCAAGGATGGCCGCCCACGTGAACTCGATGGTGGGTGTCGAGGCATAGTTTGTGTGGCACACAGCGATACCGTGCGCTGCGGCCGCTTCAAGGTCGATCGACGCGTTCGCCCGACCCGTGGACGCAATGAGCTTCAAGCGCGGCAAGGCACTGAGCAGCGATGCCGTCATCGGTGTGCGCTCGCGCATCACGCAAACGACATCGAAGGGCGACAGGCGGCGGGCCAGCTCGGCCTCGTCGGCCACGTGGTCATGGAATACGACGACATCGGCCACGGCATCCAGGGGTGACCAGTCAGCCATCTGCCTGGCGACGTGCTGGTAATCATCCAGCACGGCTACACGAATGCGCTCGTTCATGCTCATGCCCTCTGGCGCTTTGGCTGGATCAGATCCCAGCCGTTGCCGTAGAGGTCTTCAAACACCACGACGCTGCCGTACACCTCGTGGCGCGGCTCCTCACGAAAACGTACGCCGTGAGCGAGCATGTGCGCATGATCGCCTGCGAAGTCATCTGTCTCCAGAAAAAGGAATACGCGGCCGCCGCCTTGCTTGCCAACGTGCGCGCGTTGCTCATCATTGATGGCGCGAGCCAGGAGCAGTCGCGTGCCCTGGGAGCCCCGCGGCGCGACGGTTACCCAGCGCTTGTCGTTACCCTGCGGTGTATCTTCCACCAGATCGAAGCGCAGCGCCTTGGTGAAGAACGCGATGGCTTCATCGTAGTCGTGGACCAGGAAGGTGAGGGCGCCGAGAGAGGGCATGAGAAGGGGTTCCTTGGGCGGACGAGGCAGCCATTATGCGCCACCATGCGTCGTGCCAGTGGCGAATGAGGGCATGGCGCGTGGCCACGCTATCGATTGAGGAAACTTGGCGTTGCCTTGATAGCAACGTCATTTTCCTTGTGCGTGCAAGGTGTTGCGGAGACGATGATCGCGAGCTTCAACGATTATCTGAATGATGCAACTCGCAACATCCGTAGAACCGCGTCTTGGCTTCCTCGTCGATCCGAACGGGCTGTCCACGACCTGCCGCTCCGACGCTTTCCTGGATCGCACGCTCGCCGCGCTGCAGGCGCGCCAGGCCCTGGACGTGCTCGACTATCCGGGGAGCGCTGGCACTTTACCCATGTTGGTTGCCTACGGTGCGGCCGAGGCGGAGTGGGGCATCCTGCTCAGGGAGTGCCCTGAACGATGCGACCGTGCGCAACGCGCGCCCGTCGATACCCTGTGTGCCTTGCTGGCGAAGCTGGCCGACCAGCATCTTTTCGCTGGCGCGGTATTCGCCGAGGTAGCGTTGGCGCTGCGCGCAGCGCACGCGCCGGGTCGCGTCGATACTGTGGCGTGGCGCATCCCCGGTGGCCTCGCGCCCTGGCAGAGCGAACGCGCGACGACCTGGATGGACGATCGACTCGATTCCGCATTCACCTCGGCCGAGGTCGCTGCGCTCTTCGGCATGTCGTCGGGCCACTTCACCCGCGCGTTCCGCATCACTCACGGTATCTCACCGCGGCAATGGATCTTGCAGCGCCGCGTTGAGCGCGCCAAAGGGTTGCTACCCGATGCGAACGTATCGCTGACCGATATTGCGCTGATGTGCGGCTTCTCCGAACAAAGCCATTTCACTCGTGTTTTCACGCGACTGGTTGGTGTGCCTCCCGGGGCGTGGCGCAGGCGGCTGCGCCACGCGTGAGTGAGCCAACGCGGACGGATTCAGAAGCCTTCGAGGACGAGCTTCCCCCGTGCGCGGCCACTCTCGACCAGCGCATGGGCCTTGCGCAGGTTCTCGGCGCTGATCTTGCCCATGTGTTCGCCCAGCGTCGTCTTGAGGGTGCCGTCGTCGATAAGCCGGGCGACGTCGGTCAGGATTTGATGCTGCCGGATCATGTCATTCGTCTCGAACAGCGAGCGCGTGAACATCAGTTCCCAATGCAGCGAGATGGCCTTGCGCTTCAATGGCACCACGTCGAGCACCTCCGGGTCATCGATCAGGCCAAGCTTGCCTTGCGGGGCCAGGGCTTCGATCAATTGCGGGTAATGTGATGCCGTGTGGGTCAGGCCGGCGACGTAGCGGACCTGTGGCACACCGGCGGCGCGCAGGCCCTCGAGAAGCGGTTGGCTGTGGTCGATCACGTCATGGGCGCCCAGCTTGCGCACCCATTCGCGGGTGTCGGCGCGCGAGGCCGTACCAATCACGCGCAGCTTCGTGAGCCGAGATGCAAGCTGGGTAAGGATGGAGCCGACGCCGCCAGCGGCGCCCACGATCAGCAATTCCCCTTCGTCATCGGGCTTTACCTCCAGCCGATCGAACAGTAGCTCCCATGCGGTGAGTGAGGTGAGGGGCAGTGCGGCCGCATCGCCGAACGACAGCGATGTGGGTTTCAGCGCGGCGATGCGTTCGTCGACCAGCCCGAACTCGGCATAGGAGCCAGGGCGCGCGATGGAGCCGGCGTACCAGACCTCGTCGCCCGGCTTGAACAGGGTGACCCCGGGGCCGATCGCCTCGACGACACCAGCAGCGTCCCACCCGAGGATGCGCGGCGTGTCGGTGGGGCTGCCGCGGCGGAGCTTGGTGTCGACAGGGTTCACCGATACGGCATGAATACGCACCAGCAGATCGCGTGGGCCGGGTACGGGTGTCGGCAGGTCCATCTCGGTCAGGGAGTGCGGATCGGTGGCCGGCAGGCCGCTCTGGGTGTAGACGATGGCTTTCATGATGGGTCCTTGGGGTGGCCGGGCATTTAGCATCGGTGCTCCGCGTTTGTGGAAAAAGCCATAAACTCCGCCAGGACTTATCCGGTTTTCATACAAATGATCAAAACCGACGATCTTGAGCTCTTTGTACGCGCGGCGGCGCTGGGCAGCTTCTCGAGTGCCGCCCGCGAGGCCTCCCTGGCGCCTGGCCAGGTCAGCGTCGCTATCCAGCGCCTGGAGGAACAGGTGGGAATCCGGCTGTTCGCACGGTCCACGCGCAGCCTGAAGCTGACGGAGGAGGGCGCACGTTACCTACCCTATGCGGAGGAGGCGCTGGCCATGCTGCGCGAAGGCCGCGAGCAGTTGCACGGCGAGCAACGTACGTTGCAAGGGACCCTGCGCGTCGCCGCGCCATCGGACATCGGCAGGAACGTCCTGCTCCCCTGGCTCTCCGATTTTCGTGATCAACACCCTGATCTGGTCCTGAAGGTCTTCCTCTCCGATTCGGTGACCGATGTGTTTCGCGATCCGGTCGATATCGCCATCCGCTACGGTGTCCCCGACAACGCCAGCTACGTGGCACTGCCATTGGTGGCGGATAACCGGCGCGTGCTCGTGGCGTCGCCTGCGTACATCGCTGAGCACGGGCGCCTGCAAACGCTCGACGACCTCGTGTCCCACCGTTGCCTGCTGTATTCGCTGAGCGGCAAGACGTACGACCGCTGGATATTTCCCGCACCGGAGGGGCGCCGGCAGATCACCGTGCGTGGCGGCTTGCTGTGCGACGACGGTGATGTGGCAAGGCGCTGGGCAGTGGACGGTCGTGGTATCGCGTACAAATCGTGGCTCGACGTACGCGAGGATGTCATCGCCGGTCGTCTCGACGTGTTGCTGCCCGATCAACCGGGCGAAGCAGCGCCATTAAGCCTCGTATGCCCGCACAGGCGTCAATTTTCCCCGGCGGTTCGTGAGTTGCATGCGTTGCTCGCCGCGCGCCTCGATGCGATGACAAACGCGTTGCACAAAGCTGAACGAACGCGCGTTCGTTAAGCGTACAAAATTGCGTTGTTGCGCGGGTTCGCACATTTGGACGGCCAAATGTGACCTGCGTCAAACCTGTGCATGCGCAGGCATCGTAATTTGCTAGTGCTGATCACTCTGACGCCAGGCAGTGTCTGTGGGGAGCCCGGATGGGGAGCAGGGAGCTCGGCGGAGATCCTTCACTTCGCCCAAGGGAGTTCATTGCATGTCTTGCAGGTTTTCAGCATGGCTCGCGTTCGCGAGCCTGACGGCAGGTTGCGCCCTGTCGTTACCCATTGCCGCGGCCGATTTCAGTACGTCTGTGAAATCCGCCGCCAACCCGGCGACACCGCGGCTCACGTCCAACATAAGCGGTGCGAGCACCGCGGCGATCGCCGGCTCGCGCCCACGCCAGGCACTTGCAGCGAAAGACGCAGGCGCCGTGCCGTCCAGCCAGGCGATCAGCAACATCACGCTGGTGCTCAAGCGCGACGATGACCACGAGAAGGCCTTCCGCGCCCTGCTGGCGCGCCAGACGAATCCCGCCTCGCCCGACTTCCACCAATGGCTGACCGGCAAGCAGATCGGTGAACGCTTCGGGCCATCCACGCAGGATGTCCAGGCGGTGCGCCAGTGGTTGCAGGGGCAGGGTCTCACCGTCAATGGCGTATCGCAGGATCGCATGCGTGTGTCCGTGTCGGGCAACGCAGCCGCCGTGGCGAAGGCTTTTGCTACCGAGATCCATGCCTATCAGGCCGACGGCAAGCAGCATTTCGCCAATGCGACGGATGCGCACGTCCCTTCGGCGCTGACGCCGATCGTCCAGGGCGTGTCGTTGCACAACTTCTTCCCCGTGCCGCAGCACACGGCCATCGCCAAGGCACGCTTTGACACGAAACATGGCAAGTGGAGCACGGCCGCGGCCGACAACCCGGACTTCACCGTGCCGCCGGGCACCACCGATCCGAACACCACCTATGACATGGTGCCGGCCGACTTTAACACCGTGTACAACGTGAAGCCGCTCTGGCAGCGCGATACACCGGTGCGCGGCGCGGGCCAGAGCATCGTGGTGCTCGAACGCACCAACGTGCAGCCGGACGATGTAGCGCATTTCCGTGCGGCATTCCTGCCCAACGATGCGCGCGGTACGTTCTCCATCCTCCATCCCAGCGGCGCGGAGGGCGCTCCGTGCGCGGATCCGGGTCTGAACGGCGATGAGGGCGAAGCCGCGCTCGATGCCGAGTGGGCCGGTGCCGCTGCGCCAGATGCGGACATCGTCCTGGCATCGTGTGCCGACTCGGGTGCCACCTTCGGTCCGTTCATGGCCGCCGCACGCCTGCTGGATACGACGACGGGCCTGCCGCCGCCGATCTGGAGCCTCAGCTACGGCGCGTGTGAGAGCGCGGATGCCTCAGACGCCTACCTCGCCGACATCCTCTGGTCGTCCGCCGCGGCGCAGGGCGTGACCGTGTATGTCTCGTCGGGTGATGGCGGATCCACCCAGTGTGACCAGGGTGCGTTGTTCTGGTCGCAGAACGGTGCCGCGATCAACGGCCTTGCCTCATCCACCTCCGCCGTAGCGATTGGTGGCACCGACTTCAACGATCGCGGCAAGCTGTCGACGTACTGGACCTCGACCAACCTGCCGAAGTACCAGTCGGCGGTAACCTATATCCCGGAGATGACCTGGAACAACAGCTGCGCCAGCAGCCATCTGTACACCTTGCTGGGTTACCAGGACGGCATCACCGCCTGTAACGACGACCAGGGCCGTGGTTCGGACTTCCTGCAGGTCGGTGGCGGCGGCGGTGGCCCCAGCACGTTGTTCGCCCAGCCGGAAGCGCAGATCGGCATCCACGGTTCCACCAACCACACCTCGCGCACCATCCCGGATATCTCGCTGTTCTCGGCCAATGGCATCTATGGCCACGCGCTGGTCTTCTGCATGTCGGATACCGACAACGGCGGGACGGCGTGCGACTTCCGCGATCCGGATTCGGTGTTCGCCAATTCGGCCGGCGGTACCTCGTTCGCCGCGCCGGCCATGGCGGGGGTGCAGGCGCTGCTCAACCAGGTGAATGGCGACCGCGTCGGTAACCCGCTGCCGGCGTTCTACGGTATCGCCGCACGCCAGTTCGGCACGGTCGGTTCGCCGAACAATACAGTGCTCACCGCGTGCAATTCGAGCAACGGCAACACCATTGCTTCCACCTGCGTGTTCAACAACGTGACCGAAGGCGACATCGTGCAGCCGTGCGCGGCGGGCTCGGTGAACTGCGATAGCGGCACCAAGCTCAATAACGTCGTGGGCATCGTGGAAGGTGGCGACACCACCACGCACACGCTGGTGCCGGCGTGGAAGACCAACGTGGGCTACAGCATGGCCACGGGCCTGGGCTCGATCAACGCGGCCAACCTGGCCGACGCGGTGAAGGCGTGGAGTGCCCCGGCCAAGCGGAATTATGCCGTGCCGGCGGATTTCCTTTCGTTGAATAACCTGTTCACCAACGATGGCTACAGCGACTTTGCCTATGTCGATGGCGGCATGCTGCACTCGGTATCGATGAAGGGCGCCGTCAGCCTGTACGACCAGGCGCAGGCGATCGATCCGTCGCTAACCGTGGTGGGTTACGGTGACGTCGTGCCGGGACTGGACGCTTTGTCATTGAAGTCCGGCGAACTTCTGTTGATGGATGCGAACCACAAGCTCAATGTGTGGGTCTCGACCGGTACCGGTGGTTACTTCACCTTCGTGGTGAACCGCGATATCCCGGCGGGCTGGAAACTGCTGGGCGTGGGCGTCCACGATGCCAGTGGCGTGCAGAAGCTGGTGTGGTTCGATACCGCCACGTCGGAAATCGTCTGGTGGGCCCTGGACCTGGATCCGGTCACCCAGAACGACATCATCGTGACCGGCCAGTCGTGGCCGAAGCAGGGCATCGCCGGTGGCGTGCCGGTGCTGGCCGATGTGGATGGCGACGGCTACACGGATATCGTGTGGACCCGCAACAGCTCCAACGGTACCGCCGTGTGGGTGGATGATCGTCGCGATGGCTACGTGGCCCATGCGTTGCCGGATCACCCGGCGGGCGCGGTGCTGCAGGGCGTGGGTGATGTGGATGGTAACGGCACCACCGACCTGCTCTGGACCAATGCCGCGGGGACGCAGCTCACGTGGTGGACCATAAACGGCTTCGCGGTCACCGCGCAGAAGAGCCAGGCCATTCCGGCAGGTGCAACGCTGGCAGGCATTGGTGATTACGACGGCGATGGCATCGCCGACATCCTGTGGCGTGGTGCGAACAACCGCCTCGTGGATTGGCAGGGCACGGGGAGCGGCTTCGCCGCTTCGAACGTGGCCGACGCGTTTGGTACGCCGTTGGCGTTGACCACCACGGCGACTGTGCCGGCTAACCGGTTCCAGGGGAGCCGGCGGTTGGCGACGAAGTAACGCAGGAAATTGCGATATCGGACGGCCGGGCTCATCAGCCCGGCCGTCTTTGCGTGCGGCACGGATTGCGTCACTATGCGCTCCTCAAAAGCAGCAGAGCATAGGGATTAGTCGATGTTGCGAGCTTTTCTTTTCCCGATGCTGGTGGCGTCGTCGTACGCGCTGCTGCAGCTTATCTTTTCGAGATCTCGTGGCATTCCCGAGAGGACGCACCCGGTGTTTCGCTTCTCGACGGGGTTGGTGGTCTTCCTCTCTCGGAGCCGTCGGATTTGCCCTGATGCCGGTCGCGATATTTTGGCCGCACTTGCAGCGAATCGATATGACGAGCTGGATATCGTCCGGCTTGCTTTCATTTGTCGAAGTCATGGGCGCTATTTATGCAAAGTACTCTGATGGTCAGGCTTGAGGAACTGATATGCATTTTGAGCTTTCGGCAGCTGCGGTGGCGGTCCTGCTCTCTGTCGTATCCGTACTAAGGGGGAGAGAGAGGTCGAGATACAAGTCCCTTGGTGAGGTCTACAAGATGGAGAAGACCCTCATCTATCCGTGCCTGTGCGTATCATTCTTGATGCTCGCCCTTGCAATATTTCTATCGCTCCAAGCGACCTATTACGGTGGGAGTCATGGAGGCGACGCAGGCGTTCCGGCCTTTGTCGGAGTTGCTGCTTCTTTCTGCGCATTGACTTGGTCAGTGTATGAAGTCCGACTCGATGCCACTTCCATCAAAATTGGTTTGGTCGCGCGACTAGCCTTGCAGTATGCAGAGATAAAAGAAATCCGAGACATCAGAAATCAAGGGAGCCCTCGAGCTGTCTTGATAAGTGGCGATGGCAAAAGGTTCAATGTATGGAGCAACCTGCTTGGGTATGACGATTTGATAGGTAAGCTTAAAGCGCGGTGTCCGGCAGCCTCATACCATCTTGTTGAGGGCCGAAACAGTCGGCGATAGCGAGGGCAAACACGTATGTCTACCAGTTGCGTTTCGCTCATAGTTTGCGCGTCCGTGACGAAGCTGCCTAATTAATGCGTGTAGATCAAGGGTGTAGTTGGCTTTATCGCTACGTAGGCGCCAACCCATGCGTGAATTCGTCAATAGTTTGGCGATGACGCCCAACTATTGGTTATTGCATACGAGCCGTCGCGCTGACCGGTCAGGCGACGGCAGGAACGTTCGAAGCCTAACTTGCAAGTTTACCTTGCAATCACGCCGGGCCGGCCTTAACTTTATGGCATGCCCAAGTCCCCGCCGTCGCCCGTCGATATCGCCGCCAGTGACCTGCTTACTGCATGCGGCCTCCTTGTGCGCCGTGTGCGTGCCGAATCCAACAACCTCGGCCTGACCTGGTCGCAGGCAGCCGTGCTGGCACGGCTGGAGGCTTCCGGGCCTACGTCTACCGCGGATCTCGCCCGGGCCGAGGCGGTGAAGCCGCAATCGATGGGCGTCACGCTGGCGACCATGGAGCAGGATGGGCTGGTAGCACGCGAGCCGCACCCGACGGATGGGCGGCAGTTCCTTTATGCGCTGACCGAAGAAGGCATTGAAGCGCGGCGCCGCGTTAAGGCGGCAAAGCATGCCTGGCTGTCCGAGGCGATCTCGCGCATGTCGCCGCACGATCGCGATGACCTTGCGGTCGCCGCCCGCGTGATCCGGAACCTGGCGGAAACGAGCACGCAGGATCCGGCGTGACCACGGCCGCTGGCAGCGCTGTCGCTGCCAATCCTTTTGGCGTGCGCTTCCTTTTGCCCCTGGCACTGGGCTCCTGCCTCAACCCCATCAATTCCACGATGATTGCCACGGCCCTGGTGCCGATCGCGACGGAGTTCCATGCGAGTGTCGCGCAGACCGGCTGGCTGATTGCGGCGCTGTACCTGGTCTGTGCCGTCGCGCAGCCGACCCTGGGGCGCATCGCGGACCTCGTCGGCGCACGTCGCGTGTATCTGGCATCGCTCGTGCTGGTCATGATCGCCGGTATCGGCGGCCGCGTCGCGCCGTCGCTGGGCTGGCTGGTGGTCGTGCGCATGCTGCTCGGTATCGGTACGTCGGGTGCTTACCCATCGGCCATGCGCTTGTTCCGTGAGCGTGCCGACGCGACGGGAAGCCCGCCGCCACGTACGGCGATGGGTCTACTCTCGCTCATGGGTGTCGCCACGGCGGCCGTCGGCCCGGTGCTCGGTGGTGTACTGACGGGTGCCTTCGGTTGGCATGCGATCTTCACCGTGAACGTGCCGCTGGCGCTGCTCACGCTCCTCCTGGTGCTCGCGTGGATACCGAAGGATCCGCCGCGCAGGGAGCGCCGCTCGTTGTGGAAGGAGCTGGACATCGCCGGTATCGGGCTGTTCTCTGGCGCCCTGCTTGCGCTCATGGTCTTCCTGCTGGACATTGACCACCCGCGCAGGATGGCGTTGCCCGTCGCCGCGGTGTGCGCTGTTCTTCTGGCGTGGCACTCGCTCCGCCGCGCGGATCCGTTCATCGATCTGCGCATGCTGGCGAAGCACAAACCGCTCAGCATCACGTACCTTCGCGCGACGCTGGCGTTCACCGTTGTCTACTGTGTGTTTTACGGCTTCGCGCAGTGGGTGGAAGGCGCCGGTGGCTATTCGGCGGCGCAAGCCGGTATCGCTACGTTGCCACTATCGATTCTTGCCGGCGTCGGCTCCGTCGCCGGTGCGCGCACCAAAGGCCTTCGCGGCCCGTTCCTCCTCGCGTTTGCCTGCTCCATTGCGGGCGCTATCGCCTTGCTGTGTATCGACGCTACATCACCCTTGTGGTTGATGGCAGCCGCCGTGGCGGCGTTCGGCATTCCGCAGGGCCTCGTGTCCGTGACCACGCAGGCGGCGGTGTACATCCAGGCGCCGCCGGGGCAGATCGGTACGGCCTCGGGCCTGCAGCGCACGTTCTCTTACGTCGGCGCGATGGCCGCCACGGCGGTGATCGGTGCCTGCTACGGCCACCAACCCACCGACCACGGCTTGCATGCCCTCGCCGCGGCCATGGCCGGCGTTTCCGCGCTGCTGCTCGTAGCCACCTTTTTCGACCGCACGCTCCCGCGTGTGGATGACGTTTCCAAACCCAACTCCTGAAGGAGCATCCCCATGGCACTTACCCAACTCGACGCCAACGCCGCGCTGATCGTCATCGACCTGCAGCAGGGCATCGTGAGCCTCCCCGTGGCGACGCCCGCCGCGCCCGTCGTCGCCAAGGCGGCGTCCATTGCCCGTGCGTTCCGCGATACGCGCCGCCCCGTCGTTCTCGTGAACGTGGATGCAGCCGCACCTGGTCGCACCGATAGCGGCGTACCGCAGATCCCGCAGGATCCGTCGTTCAAGGCCTTCGTGCCGGAGCTTGAGCAGGCGCCCACCGATCACGTCGTGACAAAGAAGCGCTGGGGCGCGTTCCAGACCACCGACCTAGACCGCACGCTGCGTGGCCTGAACGTGGAGCAGGTCGTGATCCTCGGTATCGCCACCAGCATCGGCGTGGAATCCACGGCACGTTATGCCAGCGAGCTGGGTTACAACGTGGTGCTCGTGACCGATGCCATGGCCGATCTGAAGGCCGATGCGCACGAGAACAGCATCAAGAACATCTTCCCGCGCCTTGGCGAAACCACGTCGACTGAAGAGCTTCTGGCGAAGATCAGCTAACGAAGCAGCTGTTGTAGGAGCGCGCTTGCGCGCGATCGGGGTGTCGAAAGCGCCGCGGTTAGGTGCGGCAATCCCGCACCACCCGATCGCGCGCAAGCGCGCTCCTACAGGTTTTCTATCGGTGTGGCGATAGCTCGTCATCGTCGGTGGAGGACAAGCCGTGGCCGATGCCGATGCCTGCGCCTGCACCGGCGGCCATGCCGCCACCCATGCCGCCTCCGCCCATGCCGCCGCCACCTCCGGCGCCGCCGCCACCTTTCCCACCGCCGCCTTCACCGCTACCGCCGCCCTTGCCACCCTGGCCGGCTGTCCGCGCGGGGCCTTGCTTCGGAATCGGCACGCTTGTGGGAATGGGATCGAGATCGAGCACCTCGCGGATGAAGTCGCGCAGCGAGATCACCAGCTCATCGGTATGAATGGGCCGCCCGGCGACGAGCTCATTGGCTGCACGCGCCGCCAACTCCACCTGCTTCTCCGTGCCCAGCAGCACGATGTCCGAAAGCGCCGCCTCCACCGCATCACGCACACGCCGCGCCCGGTCATTGCCGGAAGCAGCCGAGAGCAGCAGCGCCGCGGCTGGATCCCCGTCACCGCGCTCGCGCAATTGCCGCAGGTGCGTCGGATCGACCGCCAGGTTCCCGGTGAACGATCCCCCTAGCGTCTTGTAGGCCGCGATCAGTGTGCGCAGCCGCTCATTGATCTGCCGGTTTGCCCGCTCGCGCCGCTGCTGCACGGTCTGCATGGCCAGCAGGCGGATGCCGACACCGATCAGGGTGATGATGGCGAGCCCCACCAGGGTGGATAGCAGGCCCTGCCAGGAACTGAAGTCGAGGTTTCGCATGCGCGGCATCCTGTCGCCCGGCGGGCGAAAGCATTGTGAGCAGGGTAGGGCAGGAGGAGGCTAGAATGGCAGGCCCACCCCCGATTCAGACCCGGCAGGCCCCGCCATGCTCCTCATGATCGACAACTACGACTCCTTTACCTTCAACCTCGTCCAGTACCTCGGCGAGCTGGGGCAGGAGGTCAAGGTGGTCCGGAACGATGCGCTGACCGTGGCCGATATCCGGGCCCTTAAGCCCTCGCGGATCATGATTTCCCCGGGGCCGGGCACACCGGATGATTCGGGTGTCTCGATCGATATCCTGAAGGAACTGGCCGGCGAGCTGCCCATCTTCGGCGTTTGCCTGGGCCACCAGGCCATCGGCCAGGTGTTTGGCGGCAAGGTCATCCGGGCGCGCGAGATCATGCACGGCAAGACCTCCCCGGTGAAGCACCTGGGCAAGGGCGTGTTCGCCGGCCTGCCCAACCCGTTCGAGGCCACCCGTTACCACTCGCTTGTGGTCGAGAAGGATTCGGTGCCCGATTGCCTGGAAGTGACCGCGTGGACCGAGCGCGAGGACGGTTCCATCGACGAGATCATGGGCCTGCGCCACCGCACGCTCGATATCGAGGGCGTGCAGTTCCATCCCGAGTCGATCCTTACCCAGCACGGCCACGACCTGCTGCGTAACTTCCTTGGCATGCCGCTGCCGCTCGCCGCCTGATCCACGTTCCGGGACGCTCCATGCCGATCACTCCTTCCGAGGCGCTCCAGCGCACTATCGAACACCGCGAGATCTTCCATGACGAGATGATCGAGCTCATGCACCAGATCATGCGCGGTGACGTGAGCCCGCTCATGACGGCCGCGATCCTGACCGGCCTGCGGGTGAAGAAGGAAACGGTGGGCGAGATCACCGGCGCGGCACGCGTGATGCGCGATCTCTCGGCGAAGGTGGAGGCGACGCCCCACCCGCATTTCATCGATATCGTGGGCACCGGTGGTGATGGCGCCTCGTCGTTCAATATTTCCACGGCATCCATGTTCGTGGCGGCGGCTGCTGGTGCGCGCGTGGCCAAGCACGGTGGCCGCAGCGTGTCATCCAAGTCGGGCAGTGCCGATGTGCTGGAGGCGCTGGGCGCCCGCATCGAGCTGCTGCCGGCCCAGGTGGCCGTGTGCATGGATGAGGTCGATATCGGCTTCATGTTCGCGCCCAACCACCATCCGGCGATGAAGGTGGTCTCGCCGGTACGCCGCGAAATGGGCGTCCGCACCATCTTCAACATCCTGGGCCCGCTGACGAATCCGGCAGGCGCTCAGAACATCCTCATGGGTGTCTTCCATCCCGACCTGGTCGGTATCCAGGTGCGCGTCCTGCAGGCCCTTGGCGCAAAGCACGCGCTGGTCGTGTGGGGCCGCGACGGCATGGACGAGATCTCGCTGGGCGCCGCCACCCTGGTGGGCGAGCTGCGCGACGGCAAGGTCACCGAGTACGAGGTGGAGCCGGAGGATTTTGGCCTGTCCATGGCCTCCAGCCGCAACCTTCGTGTCGAAAATGCGGACGAATCCAGGGCCATGCTGCTGGATGCCATCTCTGGCGTCCCCGGCGTGCCCCACGATATCGTCTGCCTGAATGCGGGCGCGGCGCTGTATACCGCTGATGTGGCCCCCAGCATCCAGGCGGGTATCGACCTGGCCCGGGCGACCATTGCCAGCGGCGCGGCTCGTGTAAAATTGGAAGCATTCGTGGCCGCGACGCAGCGGCTCGGCGCCTGATATCGTCGGGTTACCCCACCCCCGGCCTTACCCTAGGAAGCGACACCGATGCCCGACATCCTCCACCGTATTCTCGACCGCAAACTGGAAGAGATCGCCGAGCGCAGCCGCACGCGCACGATGGACGACCTGGCTGCGCAGATCGCGGACCTCGAGGAAACTCGTGGCTTCGTCGCCGCCATCGATGCCCGCCTGTATGAAGGCAAGCCCGCGGTTATCGCCGAGGTCAAGAAGGCCAGCCCTTCCAAGGGCCTGATCCGGCCCGATTTCGATCCCGCCGCCATCGCGCGCAGTTACGAAGCCGGCGGCGCTACCTGCCTGTCGGTGCTCACCGATGCCGACTTCTTCCAGGGCCACGAGGATTACCTGCGCCAGGCCCGCGAAGCCTGCAACCTGCCGATCCTGCGCAAGGATTTCATCATCGACGAGTATCAGGTGTACGAAGCGCGCGTCATCGGCGCCGACTGCATCCTGCTGATCGTCTCCGCGTTCGGTTCGAAGTACGGCGATGGTGAGGTGGTGTACGACGAAAGCCGGCTCACCGAGCTGTCGCTGCTCGCCGCCGAACTCGACCTGGATGTACTCGTCGAAGTGCACAACGAGGAAGAACTCGAAATCGCGCTGGGCATGCCTGCACCGTTGATCGGCGTGAACAACCGCAACCTGCGCACGTTCGAGACCTCGCTCGGCACCTCGCTGAAGCTGAAGGATCGGGTGGGTCCCGATACCGCCATCGTCGCCGAATCCGGCATCCACACGCCGGAAGACGTGCGCACCCTGCGCGAGAAGGGCATCCATACGTTCCTCGTGGGCGAAGCGTTCATGCGCGCGGCCGATCCGGGCGCGGAGCTGCAGAAACTGTTCGGCAAGCACGCGCCGACCCACACGCACAAACACTGAGCACGGCATGACACAGGGGAATGAGGCGGGGGGGCCAGACACCGCCGCCGGCGATGCACGACGCGTCGCGCTGTTCGATTTCGATGGCGTGATCGTCCGCCACCAGACGTTGGAACTGTACTTTCGCGAGCGGCTTTCCGGCTTTGGCCGGTGGCGCCTCCTGCTGGCGTTGCCGTGGCTCCCGTTCGTGCCATTCATGATCCGTAGCGCCGCCGGGACGCGCATCCTGGGGCGCGTCTTCCTGCGCGTGGTGACGTTCGGGCGCAGTGAAAAAAACTACAAACGCCTGGTCACCGAGTTTGCACGCACGTACGCGCGCCGGCCGGGCGTGTTCGTGCGTGATGGCGTGGCGACACTACGCCGGCACATCGAGGCGGGCGACCGGGTCGTCATCGTCACTGGCAACGACGGCACCCTGGTACAGGCCATCCTGGATGAGGTGAACCTGCAGGGCCCCGAACTCATCGCATCGCAGGTCCGCGGTGGTGTCCTTGGCGTGCACTTCGTGCGCCATAACGTGGATGCCATGAAGGTGAAAGCGGTGGAAAGGGCGGGTATTGCCCGGCCATGGGCGGTTGCGTATGGCGATTCCGTATCGGACCTGGCGATGCTGAAGGCTGCCGATGCGGCGAAGCTGGTGAATCCAAGCAAGCGGACATTGAAGAAGATGCGCAAGCCGCTGGGGGACAAGCTTGAGGTGTTGGGCTGGTACTGAGTCCAGCTCCTTCGCGCGCAAGCGCGCTCCTACAGGCGCAGTTTTGGGCTGGCCGGGAAAACCGGGCCTGGTTCAGTAAGGGTGGACCGCGGTCGAGGGTATGCCGCGAACGCCGTGGGCGGTGAAAGATGTTGCGGTGTCGCTTGCGTGCGGCATCCCGCGAACGCTAGCCTGATCGCCTGCGCCCCGTACTCCCCATGGATGCCCGATGTACCTGTCTTCACTGCGCGAGCTTGCTATTGGCAGCCGCCTCAAGGCCTTGAGCGATTATTTCTACCAGGCCGTGGACGAGGTCTACCGCGCGAGCGGGGCGGGTATCGAATCGCGCTGGTTTCCGGTCATGCGCTTCCTGCGCGATGTGGGCCCCACGACGGTGACGGAGGTGGCCACGGCGATCGGGCAGACCCATTCGGCGGTGAGCCAGCTGGCCGATCGCCTGGTCGAAGCCGGCATGGTGGTCCGCCAGCGCGACCCGGGCGATGGGCGCCGCAGCGTGCTGGCGCTTACCGACGCGGGCGAGCGGGCCCTGGGTGCCCTTGGCCCGGTGTGGCTGGCCTTGCGCCGGGGGATGGCCGAATCGATGGGGCCGCGCATGGCGGCGCTGCTCGACGCGATCGATGACTGCGAACAGGCGCTGGCCGAGAAGCCGCTGGTTGCCGCGGTGCTCGAGCAGCGTGCGGCACTGGCCCGCGAGGGTGTGAGCGTGGTGCCCTGGGATCCGGCTTACGCCGACCACTTCCGTCGCCTCAACCAGCAATGGCTGGAGCGCCACTTCCGTGTCGAGGACGTGGACAGGGCCCTGTTCGCGGATCCCGAAACCCTCGTAATCAAGCCTGGCGGCGCCATCTTCTTCGCCCTGTATGCGGGCGAGGTGGTCGGCACCTGCGCGCTGCTGCATGAAGGAAACGGGATCTACGAGCTCTCGAAGATGGGCGTGGACGAGAACTTCCGCGGCCTGGGCGCCGGTCGCAAGTTGCTTGATGCCGCCATCGGCGCCTGGCGTGAGCAGGGCGGTGCGCGGTTGTTCCTGGAATCCAACAGCCGGCTCGGCCGTGCACTGGGCATGTACGAGCGCGCGGGATTCCGCCGGCAGGAGGCCATCCGCCCCGGCTCGCACTATGAGCGTGCGGACGTCTACATGGTGTACGAAGGGGCCTGACGGCTTCCCCGGGGCCGTTTTTTGCGGGTCCGAGGCACAAAAAAAGGGCAGGCACGCAGGTGCCTGCCCTTTCTTGTGTCCGCGGTTAGCGCGTGCCGCGCACCACGATGGTCTTGCCGGACACGTCGATCATCCGTTCCTCTTCCAGCTGCTTGAGGACGCGGCCCACCATTTCGCGGGAGCAGCCGACGATCCGGCTCACTTCCTGGCGGGAGATCCGGATCTGGGTGCCGTCCGGGTGGGTCATGGCATCGGGCTCGGTGCACAGGTCCAGCAGCGTGCGCGAGACGCGGTTGGTCACGTCCATGAACGCCATGCGGCTGACCTGGCGCGACGTGCGCAGCAGGCGGTGGGTGAGCTGCGAGCCGATCGCGAAGAGCAGCTTCGGGCATTCGGCGGCCAGCGGGCCCTCCAGGAGCTGGAAGAGCCGCTCGTAGCTGATCTCGGCCATTTCGACCGCCGTGCGGGTGCGCACCAGCGATTCACGCTGGGCCTGCTCGACGAACAGCCCCATTTCGCCGATGAACTGGCCACGGTTGATGTAGGCAAGAATCAGCTCGCGGCCCTCCTCGTCCTCCGTGCAGACGGCCAGCGAGCCTTCCACCACGTAGTAAAGGGTATTGGCCGGGTCACCCGGGCGGATGATCGCGGTCTTGCCCGGGTAGCGCCGCCGGTGGCAGGCATCCAGGAACCGACCCATCGACGCCGGGTCTGGCGCGAAGCTCAAAGGAGCCTGCGACCGTTCGAACGCCTGTTGCAACAGATATTTAAGTTGAGCCACAGCAGATTCCGTTGAGCCTTCTATGGCATGGCGCCCCCAAATCGGCGGCTTGCCGACGGTTTTCCGTCGGGCGTCGCTGACTCGCCATGTCCCCGGCCGGATTATTGCAGACAAAGGGTGGACAAAATCCACCATAAATGACGATCCGTCCCAAGTTGTTCAAATTCTCGCCACTTTGCCCCATAATTTTACCCCCTCGGAGCCTGGACCCCTGTCTCAGGCTGTTCATAAACGAGGGGCAGACTGATCGTCTGGCCGATCGCCATCCAATTCCTTTTTTGCGGGGACCCTTGCTGCTAACCCGTGTCTGCTGCTGGCCGTCATCACCGGCCTCGGAGAGTCGCTGTGGTCAAACCGCTTCCCCGCCTTCGCCTGCAGGGTTTCAACAACCTCACCAAGGCGTTGAGCTTCAACATTTACGATATCTGCTATGCCGTCTCGGAACAGCAGCGCCAGAACTACATCGAGTACATCGATGAGCAGTACGACGCTGACCGCCTGACCCAGATCCTGACGGACGTGGCCGAGATCATCGGTGCGAACATCCTGAATATCGCGCGTCAGGATTACGATCCGCAGGGCGCCTCGGTCACCATCCTCATTTCCGAGGAGCCGGTGGTCGAGAAGCTGGGCCGCGATACGATCTCGGGCGCCGTCGTGGCGCACATGGACAAGAGCCACATCACTGTCCATACCTACCCGGAAACGCACCCGCACAACGGTATCGCCACGTTCCGCGCGGATATCGACGTGGCCACCTGCGGCGTTATCTCTCCGCTGAAGGCCCTGAATTACCTGATCGACAGCTTCGAGTCGGATATCGTCATCGCCGATTACCGCGTGCGCGGCTTCACCCGCGACGTGAAGGGCAAGAAGCACTTCATCGATCACAAGATCAACTCGGTGCAGGATTACCTGGCGAAGCACATCCGTCAGAAGTACGAGATGTTCGACGTGAACGTGTACCAGGAAAACATCTTCCACACGAAGATGCACATCAAGGACTTCGACCTCGATACGTACCTGTTCGAGGCCCAGGCCGACGATCTTTCGTTCAAGGAGCGCCAGCGCATCGAATCGCTGCTCCGCCGCGAGATCGAGGAACTCTTCCACGGCCGCAACCTGATGTAACAAAAAGCCCCGCGAAAGCGGGGCTTTTTTTGTCAGATCCTGTAAGCAACCGCCTTCATCACCGCCGACGCCGCATGCATCAACCGCGGAATGGGGAAGGGCAGGTCAATGCCGCCCCGTGCCTCGGCCGCCTCGGCATGCCGCACCTCATCCTCCTGCATCTGCCGCAGAATCGCGCGCGAGCGATCGTCCTGGGCGGGCAGGCGCTCCAGGTGTTCAGCCAGGTGGGCCTCCACCTGTCTCTCGGTTTCCACCACGAAACCCAGGCTGATCGGGTCGCCCACGGCCGCGGCGGCCACGCCGATGGCATAACTGCCGGCGTACCACAGCGGGTTGAGCAGGCTCGGGCGGCTATCCAGCTGCTTCAGGCGCTCGGCGCACCAGGCCAGGTGGTCGGTCTCCTCCTGGGCGGCGTGCAGCAGGTGCTGGCGGGTATCGTCCGTACGGGCCAGCGCGGCCTGGCCCATGTAGAGCGCCTGGGCGCATACCTCACCCACATGGTTGATCCGCATCAGGCCGGCCGCATGGCGGCGGTCCGCTTCCTCCATGGGCGCATCCGCCACGGTGTCCCCGGGGGAGCGGCGGTGGGCCTCCGGGGAGCCCGACACGGCCTCCATGGCGCGCTCCAGCCCGGCCAGCAAGCGGTCGAGCGGGGTAAAGGTACGGACGGCCACGGGTGGCTCCTTTGAATGTGGGGACCTGCACACGGTACAATGCCCGGGCACCCTACCGGGATGCACGCGCTGCGGCTGCTTGTCGCGCCCGGCGTACCTGCCACTGGCAGGGCTTGTGTAAAGACCGCGTCATTCTGCTATCATTGTTGGCCCGAAGCTCACCTGCATGGTGGGCTTGCGCGACGCAGGATAAGTCAGTTATTCTCTCGCGTCTTTGCTTTCACCGATTCCGTGTTCCGTCCCTTTGTTGGGCGGCAAACCAGGTATTTTCGAAATGAAAACGTTCAGCGCCAAGCCGGAGAGCGTCAAGCGCGATTGGTTCGTGATCGACGCCACGAACAAGACCCTGGGTCGTCTGTCGACCGAGGTCGCGCGCCGTCTCCGCGGCAAGCATAAGCCCGAGTTCACCCCGCACGTCGATACCGGCGATTACATCGTCGTGATCAACGCCGAGAAGGTGGCTGTCACCGGTGCGAAGCTGGACGACAAGATGTACCACCGCTTCACCGGCTACGTCGGCAACCTGAAGACCACGAGTCTCAAGGATCTGCTGGCCACGCACCCGGAGCGCGTGATCGAGATCGCCGTCAAGGGCATGCTGCCGAAGAACCCGCTGGGTCGCGCCATGTACCGCAAGCTCAAGGTGTACGGCGGTGCCGAGCACCCGCACACCGCCCAGCAGCCGCAGCAGCTGGACATCTAAGGAATCGCCATGGCTATCCAGCAGAATTACGGTACCGGTCGTCGCAAGACCTCGGCAGCTCGCGTGTTCCTTCGCAAGGGCACCGGTGGCATCGTCGTCAACGGCAAGCCGCTCGACGCTTTCTTCGGCCGCGAAACCTCGCGCATGATCGTCCGTCAGCCGCTTGAGCTGACCGACAACGTCGAGAAGTTCGACATCATGGTGACGGTTGCCGGCGGTGGTATCACCGGCCAGGCCGGCGCTATCCGCCTCGGCATCGCTCGCGCCCTCGTCGAATACGACGAAGCGCTGAAGTCGCCGCTGCGCAAGGCTGGTTTCATGACCCGCGATGCTCGTGAAGTCGAGCGTAAGAAGGTCGGTCTCCACAAGGCTCGCCGCGCAACCCAGTTCTCCAAGCGCTAATCACGCGCTACAATTCGAAGCACGAAGGTCAGAGCGCTTCGATAGGTTTCTTGGGAGATCGTCTAACGGTAGGACAACGGACTCTGACTCCGTTTATCTAGGTTCGAATCCTAGTCTCCCAGCCAAAACCGGAAAGGGCCCTGAGCAATCAGGGCCCTTTCTCTTTTTCTGCTCTATGCGTTTGCAACGCCTGCGCGGCACTGTGGCACTTACGACGACACCGTCGGCCGGAGCCACCGGGCATGAGTTACCGCAACATCCAGGGCATGCGTGCCATCGCCGCGCTGATGGTGGTGTCGTGCCACATGTTCTGGAGCCTGGTGCCCATGCGTACGCACTGGGCCAAGCCCTTCTTCGCTGACGTAGGCCCCGCGGGCGTCGATGTCTTCTTCGTCATTTCAGGCTTCATCATCTACCACGTGATCCAGCGATCCATCGCGAGCATGGATCAGGTTGGCCGTGGCAGGGCGGTGTTTACCTTCGCCGCAAAGCGATTTATCCGGATCTATCCGCTGTACTGGATTGCCTTTGCCGTCGCGTGCCTGGTCATGGTCTGGTCGCCACCGACCGCGTTACCGCTGAAGAGGCCGATCATCGCGTTGCTCACCCTCGTCGATAGCATTCCCAACTACGTGGTCGGGGTCGCCTGGACGCTCACCTATGAGGTGTACTTTTACGCCGTGGCAGCCCTAAGCCTTCTGATCCTGGGCAAGCGGGCGCAATGGGGGCTGGCGATCTGGTTCAGTGTGCTCACAGGAGCAGCCGTTGTTAGCGCCTGGCACGCCTGGTCAGCTCCCCTCGACTACCTGTTCGCGCCTATCCTCCTCGAGTTCCTCCTGGGTGCGGCCGTCGGGATGCTCGTTGAAAGGGGCGTGCGCGTATTTCACGGCGCGATGTTCCTGGTCGCGATGGCGTGGATCGCTATCGGTACCTGGTTCGTCGCCCGCGATCCCGCCTCCTATCCACTGCGGGTGCTCTGCTGGGGTATACCGGCGGCCGTGTTTATCTATGGGGTGGCCACGCTCGAAGTACGCAGGCGCTGGATCATGCCGCGCTCACTCCAGTACCTCGGCGATGCCTCATTCTCGATCTACCTGTGGCATGTCATCGTGTTCGACGCCATGGTCGGCGCGTACGCGCGGTTGGGCTGGGTAGGGGCGGTAAACCCGGCCGCCCTGACGGCCCTCATGGTCGCAGCCGCCATGGGCATCGGCCTGCTCAGTTATCATTACCTTGAGAAGCCCCTGCTGCGGCGCCTCGGACAGTGGTTCGTGGGCCAGCGCGTGGCTTCCAACGCATTGGGAACGGAGGCGCACGCCGGCAATCTCGCCGCCTGAGACCTCCGCACCGTAGGTTATTGGCTTCTGTCGCATGGCAGGCGGCAGCGGAGTGGTGATGAGCAAATCCAAGGGTATCTCCGAACGGCGCAGCGAAAAGTTGCTCGATGAGCTGCTTGGCGCCCAGGGGTGGAACCCGAGGAAGCCCCCCGTCGGCGATGTGCTGCTGCAGAACGAATACGCTGCCTTCCCGCTGATCGAGAAAGCCCTGAAGCAGGCCAGCAAGACCGGCGGCGGCAGTGGCTACCCCGAGGCGCTGCTGATCGACAAGGTCACGGAAAAAGTGCTGGCCGTGGTCGAGGCCAAGAAGCTCAGCAGCGAACACGGCAAGGCGCTGCGCGAGGCACAGCATTACGCCGAGCGTTTTGCACGCAAGGGCTACGCGCCGCTGGCGATCGGCCTGGCGGGGACCTCCGACGATAGCTTCGAGCTGCGCGTATCGCGCTATGCCGATGGCGAGTGGTCGATCGTCACTTACGGCGGCAAGCCGGTGTCGTGGATTCCGAACCGCGCGGATCTGGAACGCGTCGCCTCACCGCACGGCCGCCCGGAACTGCGCCCGACCATTCCGCCACCGGAGGTATTGGCACGCCGGGCGGAGGAGATCAACCGCCTGCTGCGCGAGGCGAAGATCAAGGACGAATTCCGCCCTGCCGTTGTCGCCGCCATCATGCTGGCACTTGCCAGTTCCAAGGGGCGGATTCGCCGCGACGAGGACCACATCCTCAGCGACATCAATGCCGAATGCCTGCGTGCATTCGAGAAAGCCGGTAAGCCAGCGCTCGGCCGCAGCCTGCACGTGGAGGAGGCAAACGCCAAGCTCGCCACGCGCGCGGTCGAGATCGCCCGCATCCTCGAAAAGCTCAACGTCAGCGTGCTTACCGCCGAGCACGATTACCTGGGCCAGCTCTACGAAACCTTCTTCCGCTACACCGGCGGCAACACGATCGGCCAGTACTTCACACCCCGCCATATCGCGCAGTTCATGGCCGATGTGTGCGAAGTGGGGCCGAAGGATCATGTGCTGGATCCGGCCTGCGGCACTGGCGGCTTCCTCGTCGCTGCGATGGACCGCCTGCTGCGCGCCCATGACCTGAGCCGCGCCGAGATGGTGAAGGTGGCGCGCAAGCAGCTTTATGGCTTTGAGACCGAGCCGGTCACCGCGGCACTGTGCGTCGCGAACATGATCCTGCGCGGTGACGGTGCCACCCAGATCCATCAGGAAGACTGCTTCACCGCGCCCGATTTCCCGGAAGGGAACGTGGATGTGGTGCTGATGAACCCGCCGTTCCCGCACAAGGCCTCCGATACGCCGTCGGAAGATTTCGTCGATCGCGCGCTGGAGGCGTTGAAGCACCGTGGCAAGGTGGCCGTGGTGCTGCCGACCAGCCTTATCGTGAAAAAGAGCAAGGGTGCCTGGCGGCAGAAGATCCTGAAGCACCACCGCCTGCTTGCCGTGTGCCAGTTGCCGGACGAGCTGTTCCAGCCCTATGCCTCGGCAACCACCTCCGTCGTGGTCCTCGAAAAGGGCGTGAAGCACGATCCGAACATCGCCACGGTATTCGTGCGCTTGCATCACGATGGCCTGACCCTGCGCAAGGGTATCCGCGTGGAGCGGCCGACGGAGCCGAACGACATTCCGCAGGCGGTGGATGCCATCGTCAACAAGCGTGCCATCCCCGGGTTCTCGGGGCTCGGCCACGTATCGGGTGAGCGCGAGTGGGCCGCGGGTGCCTACGTCGCATCCGCGCCGCCCAGCCGCGAGGAAGTGCAGGATGCGGTGGATGTGCATCTACGCCGGCTTGCTTCCTTCTACGCGCGCTACTCGCGCGAGGTGACGGTGCAGCGTGAGCAGGTTCGCCAGGGTGGCATTCGCATGTCGGGCTACCGAAGCCTCATGTCGCAGGCGAAAAAAGACAATGCCAAGGCGCTTTCCGATGCTGCCCGGCCGGGCACGATCGGTGATGCGTTCGATATCGTTTACGGCATGAAAGAGCTGCACAGCCGCGATGGCATCGCCGATGGCGAAACGCTCGTCATTTCGCCCACCGAGGCCTACAACGGTTGCTATGGCTGGCTGGAGTTCGGCCAGGTGATGCAGCCGCCGTTTGTCACGGTGGCGCAGACCGGTTCGATCGGCGAAGCCTTCGTGCAGTTCGAACCGTGCGCGGTCAATGACGACTGCCTGGTGCTGCTGCCGCGAAAGAAGCTTAGCGAGGCCATGCTGGTGATCGCGGCCGCGTGCCTGCATGAGGAGAAATGGCGCTTCTCGTACGGCCGAAAGTTGACGCCGGCGCGCATCGCCGAATTCGTCTTGCCGAACGATCCATTGCTTGAAGCGTGGGTGGAAGAGCGCCTGGCGCAGACGCGGCGCGTGGTGCTTACGGCACTGACCGGGTATGCGGGTGCCGAGGATGCGGCGTTTTTTGTTGAGTAACGAGGGCGCGGTGTTGGTCACCGCGCCCTTTTCCCTTACTTCGCCTTGGGGAGTGCCCAGGCCATCACGTAGTCACCGCGGTCGGGCGACTGGCGTGCTCCACCCACCGTGAGCACGATGTACTGGCGGCCGGTCTTCGGCGAAACGTAGGTCATGGGGCCACCCTGGCTGCCCACCGGCAGGCGCGCCTTCCATACCTCCTTGCCCGTGGATTCGTCGAATGCGCGCAGGTAGTAGTCCTGGGTGCCCGCGAAGAACACCAGGCCCGAACGTGTTGCCAGTGATGCGCCAAGGGTGGGCATGCCAATCGGCATTGGCAGGTGCAGCTTCACGCCCATCGGGCCGGTATCACGTACCGTACCGACAGGTACCTGCCAGGCAATCTTGCGCGTGGCCAGGTTGATCGCGGTCATGGTGCCAAACGGAGGTTCCTGGCAGGGAATGCCCGCTGGCGACATGAATCGATTGCGGTCCGACCAGTACGGCGTGCCGTACATCGAGGCCAGGCCCATCTCCACGCCGCCACCACTGCCTTTCACGGCGTCGCGCGGAATAAGCCGCGTCCACAGGCCGATGCGCATGTCGTTGACGAACATCAGGCCGTTCGCCTCATCGATGGAGACCCCACCCCAGTTCATCCCGCCCAGTGAGCCGGGCCACTGCAGCGAGATATCTTCGCCAGGCGCCGTGAACGGACCCTCGTAGCGCATCTTCCTGAACTGGATGCGGCAATAGAGCTGATCGAACGGCGTGGCGCCCCACATGGAGGACTCGGTGAGATGCTGCGTGCCGATCATGGGCATGCCCACGGAGAACGGCTGCGTGGGCGAATACCGTTCGCCCTTCGCATGGCCCACGGCCACTGGCTTCTCCACCACATCGGCGATCGGCTCGCCGGTCGCGCGGTTCAGCATGAAGATCTGTCCCTGCTTTGTCACCTGCACCAGCGCGGGCAACGTGCCGCCCCTGCCGTCGGGCACATCGACCAGGGCAGGTTGCGCGGGCAGGTCGTAGTCCCACAAATCATGATGCGTGGTCTGGAAATGCCAGCGCACCTTGCCCGTCGCGGCATCCAGCGCGACCACCGACGAGCTGTACTTGTCGTCAGCCGGCGTGCGTTCACCACCCCATTGGTCGGGCGTGGTGTTACCGGTGGGCAGGTAGACGAGGTTGAGCTTCGGGTCATACGCCATGGCCGTCCACACGTTCGGCGTGGCCCGGGTGTAGGTGCCGTCCGGACGGGGCGGCGCCTTGACGTCTTCATCGCCCGGGTTCCATGCCCAGGTCATCGCACCGGTATGCACATCGAAGGCACGCACGGCACCGGTCGGCTCATCGGTCTCGATGTTGTCTGCCACGCGGCCACCAATGACCACCAGATCACCAGCGACGAGTGGTGCGGAGGTGATCGTGTAGAAGCCCGGCTTCACGAGTCCAAGGCCCTCGCGCAGGTTCACTTCGCCGTTTGTGCCGAAGCCGATGCAACGCTTGCCGGATTCCGCATCCAGTGCAATCAGCCGCGCATCGATCGTCGTCTCGATGATCCTGCGGCGGCACTCGCCCATCGTGGCCGATGCTGCCGGCGTTGCGCTGGCGCTGCCAATGGCATCCTCGTGGAAGCCGAGGCCACGGCAGCGTTGCCAGTTAGGCGCCACGCTCCTGGGATCGAATCGCCAGCGCTGTTCGCCCGTGTCGGCATCCAGGGCGATCACCTCGTTGTGCGGCGTGCACACGTACAGCGTATGGCCGATCTGCAGTGGCGTATCCTGGTCCTCGGCGCCAAAGCCATTGCTCTTCGGGATATCGCCGGTGCGGAACGTCCAGGCCAACTGAAGATCCCGTACGTTCTGCTTGTTGATCGCGGTATGCGCGCTGTAGTGGGTGCCTGCAGGTGTTCCTGCCCACGCTGTCCAGTCAGCCACGTGCGCGTCCGCTGCCGTCGCGGTACCAGGTACTTGTGCGGCATCCAGCGTCACGCCGTGCCGGGTGAACATCGATGCGACGGCAAACGCCACGGCCACGGCAAGCAGTGCCGTGGCGAGCGGTGCCTTGCGGCTCACCGGCGCCCCCTTGCGCCGTTTCAGCGCGGGATACACCGCGCCTGCCAGCACGCCCACGCCGGCGAAGGTAAGCAGCCGCGAGATGAGGCCCCAGTAATCGAAGCCCGTGTCGTACAGCGACCACGCAGCCGTTCCGACCAGCGCCACGGCGTACACCTTCACACCCAGGGGCTGTGCCGCGACGAGCAGCGCACCCGCCACCAGTAGCGCCACGCCCATGGCGATGAAGTACACGCTGCCACCGAGCGCAGCCAGCGTGATGCCGCCCCACAGCAAGCCCGCACCCATCAACGCGACAAGCACGCCCAATGCGCGAGCCAGCCAGATCGGCACGGCCGATAACCCTTTGCTCTTGTTCACTGTTACCACCTTTCGATTCATAGCGTCGCTTTCAGCTGCACGCCGAAAGCGATCACGTTCTGCGTACGGCGCTGTGAGAACGCGCCCGGGTCCATCACGTACTGGATATCGGGGCGCACGAGGAACCACCGGTTCACGCGCCAGCCGTAACTCAGCTCGACCACGCTTTCCGCATCCGGCAGTGTGTTGAGGAACGCATCCTGCACAGGCTCGTCCTGGGTGGCGCGCCAGGCGCGATCGATCCTTGGGTTGATCACGGCGCGGACATAGCCGAGGGCAACCGTGTCCTGGTCACGGCTGGGAAACGTGCCCTGGTAGATCGCGTCCGCGGAGTACCACGCGGTCATCTGCGCGCTGCGTGCATCGGCCTTCATGACTTCGGCGGCCAACGTCAGGCCACGCCGTGGATCGCGCGTTTCCTGGTAGACACGTTGTGTAGCCAGCGCATACACGCCGTAGCGTCCCCTGGCGTATCCGGGTCCACCCTGCCGCGCAACGCGGCTGGTGTCGTAATAAGTGCCCAGCTTCAGTTCGCCGGCATGGGCTTCCTGTGCATCGCGGCTATGCAGATCCAGTTCCACGGGCAACATCGTGCCCGTGGCGCCGCGCGCATGCAGGGAAAAGGCGTGGTCTTCGGTGCTGTACCCGGGGTTGACCTGGAAGGCGCCTGCGCGAATATCGATCCGTGGCGACACGTGCCACTGGACGCGGATGCCGGGCCGGGCATTCGGGTAATTGCCCCAGCCACTGCCGGCCGACATCGCCAGCGGATGCGCGCAGAAGGCGGCATTGACCAGTTCGCACAGGATGGGCAGGCCACCGAAGTCGTTCCCCATGGCCCACAAGCCCACCTTCACGTTGGCGCGATGGCCCGCGATATCCTGGTCGTAACTAAGCTCGGTCAGCTTGAGGAACTGGCTGCTGTAGACCTCCTGGATCGGCATGCGGTTGCCCGCCAGGTCCGTGGTGACGCCGCGTCCGGCACGATCATTGAGCGTGATGTGGAACGTGCCCTGCGCCCAGCCGGCCGCCTTGCGCATGTCGATATCGAGTCCGGCGCGCAGCTGCTGTGCGTAGCGCGTGCCTTGTTCAAGGCCGCCACTGGCAACGCGGAAGGTCTCCGAAACGTAATCCCCGCGCACCGTCACACCGTGCTTTTCCCAACGGCTGCGAATGCCTGCGGCGCTCTCGGTAGGTGTATCGGCATCGTCTGCGCTGGCGCCGCCGCCAAACGACGCCATCGCCATGAACACGCTCGCGCTCCATAACGCCTTCCGGCGGCGGCGTGATACGCGCGCCGGGGCCCGTGAACTGCACTGCATAAACCTCACCTGGCATATCGCAGCCCGCACGCCGCCAGCCGGCACGTGGATGACGGCCGGGGAAGGGTGCACGCCGGTTGGGATGCAAATCAGGCGCGTAAGGGGAGGATCGTGGGGTGCGACCAAATGCCGTTTTGACGGCGCCGGGCGCGTCTGCTTTGCTTGAATGACAATCTACGCTTGCATTGTCAGGCATACAATTGTTATTTCGACAAAGTAAGCTTGCCTACCCGGCAACCAGGGGCCGCCATGTATAAGCACGTAAACCTCCTCGCCCTGCGTTTGTTCGTGCGCGTCGCAACCCATGGGAGCTTTTCCCAGGCGGCCGCGGAGCTGAACCTGCTGCCTTCGTCCGCGTCCCGGCATATCGCCGCACTTGAGCACGCGCTGGGGCAGGCCCTGTTCACCCGCCACTCGCGCGCCGTACGCCTGACCGATGCCGGGCAGCGTTATTACGAGTCCGTACGTGAGGCGATCGAACAGATCGACCAGGCCGGCGAGCACATCGGGGAAGAGGACGAGCCGCGCGGGCGGCTGAAGATCAGCGCTCCGCCCGCATTCGCGCGCAGGCACCTGGCCCCGATCCTCATGGCATTCCAGGAACGCCACCCGGGGGTGGAGCTCGATCTGTGGCTGACCGATACGTTCTCCGACCCCGTCGAGGCAGGTATCGATGTCTCCATCCGCATCGGTGCGTTGAACGATTCGCGCTTGCTGGCCAGGTTGCTGGCCGTGCAAACCTTCGCCTTGTGCGCGTCGCCTAGCTATCTCGAAGCGCATGGGACCCCGCGTGTGCCTGCCGATCTCGCACAACACAATTGCCTGGTGTACCAGGCGCCGTACGGGCCGCAAAAGTGGCACTACCGGCAGGGCGAGAGCTCGTTCGTGGCAGCGGAAGCTGATGGCAACGTACGGAGCAACTACATCGAGTACTTGCTCGAGATGGCGCGTGGTGGCAAAGGCATCGTGTGCTTCCCGACGTGGCTCGCCAGCCGGTACCTCGAGCGGGGCGAGCTGGTTCCCGTGCTCGCGGAACACACCTGGGCACTGGAGCCCGACGCGCTCGGCATCCACGCGGTGTACCCCGCGAACCGCCAGCGTTCGCGCAAGACCCAGAGCTTTCTTCAGTTCCTCGGCGATGCGATTGGCGAGCCGCCTTACTGGGACCAGTGGCAGGGTGAACGGCGGGGTGGTGCGATGCCGCGCCGCCGCCCGGTGTCTAAAGGCTGACGGCTGCCCGTTGCTCTTGAGCGGCTAGCCACCCATGCGCGACATCCACGGCGCCCAGCGCCTCACGCAGGGCGCCAGCGGTCACGAGTGACGAGGCGATGCGCAACAGAACGGCTGTCAGCACCCGCCATCCTTCCTCGTCATCGGGGCCCAGCGCGCGCATCCGCCGCTGGAATGCAGGCGACGCGCCCCAGCGCCGGATGGCCGCTTCGATGCGCGCTTCCGCAAGGCGCAGCGGCCTCACGCGTGCAAGCATCACGTAGCCACGTTTGCGTACCGTCGCGATGTATCGCGGCACCTTTGTACTGTCGCCTAACGCGCGGCGAAGCATCGCGACAGCCTTGTGCACCGGGTTATCGCCGTAGAAGCCGCCACCCCAGCAGGTATCCAGCAAGTGTTCGAGGCTGATGACCTCACCGGCATGGCTGGCCAGGGCGCAGAGGACATCCATGTGTCGTGGTTCGAGCAACAGGACCTCGCCGCGACGGCTGATAGAGCGTTGCCTGGGGTGCACGATCCAGTCGCCAATGAGAAAGGGAGAAGATGCGAGGGAGTGCTGCATGCCGCCGTGAGCGGTTGCCGATGCAGGCAACTACTTGAAGTGATGGGGTTTTGTAAGTCCGTAAGGTTACCGGAAGGACGTGAGAATGTTCTCTCCCTGACGGTAGGCACCTGCCCAAACCAGGAGTAGGTAGATGCAAGGGAACCATGTAGGCGGCCACCGTGCGGACGGCATTCTGTCACAGCGGGCGATGCGGCCCGTGCGGGTCGTTCTGGCCGATGACCAGGAACTGATGCGCGAGGGGCTTGCCGCCCTGCTGGAGGCGCAGCCGCGCTTCGAGGTGGTCGGCAGTACGGGAGACGGGCGCGAATGCCTGCGCCTGTGCGTGGATCGCAAACCCGATCTGCTCGTCTTCAATGACAGCATGCCTGGCTTGAACGGCATCGAGGCCGCCCGGCGTGTCGCGGCGCGTTGCCCCGATACGCGTATGTTATGTCTCGCCGAGACGGGGGACCGGCCCTGCGTCCGCGCAGCCTTTGATGCGGGTGCGCACGGATATGTACTGAAGCGCTGCACGCTGGCGCATCTCATCGATGGTATCGACAGCGTGCTTTCGGCGCGTTACCACGTCAGTCCCGAACTTGCCCACATTCTCGTCGGCGCATTTCGCCATGACGATGATCCCGCGGCCGTACTTACACCGCGTGAAAAGGAGATCGCGCAGCATTATGCCGAAGGCCTCTCCACGCGGCAGATCGCCGAACGATTGCATATCAGCATGAAGACAGTGGGTACCCATCGTGAACATATCCAGGCCAAACTGGGCGTGGAGGGCATTGCCGACCTGACGCGCTTTGCCTTGCGCGTGGGCCTTGTCACGCTGGACAGCTAAGCGCGGATGGAAAAATCCGCACATGCGCGAGGCGCATCTCAGGCCATCGCTGATAGCCCTCGCTCGATAGCGTGGCGATACTGCAAACACGGCCAAATACACGGACCAGAGGAGACACGGATGCCCACGACGACGAATGCCGGGTGCAACGGCGTAAGCACGCGACGATGACAGCCACACCTCTGGAAGGCCTGATCGAAGCCATGGCCGGTGCCGTGGTCGAGGCACAGGCCCGGATCGAACAGGCCCAGGTAGCCAGGCTTGGCGACTACTTTGACGATGACAACCGGCCGAAAAGCGTGATTATCCGCATGCCATCGATGCAACCCGGTTCCCGGGACGGGGACGAGGATCTGTACCGCGCACCGATCTTGCCCCTCGTGCCAAGTACATCCTTGAGGATCAAGGATGTCGAGATCTGTTTCGATGCAGAGCTTGGTCCATTTCACGATGAGGATCCCAGTGCGCGCGGCGTCGAAGGCGTGACGGATGTTGGAGAAAGCCGATGGGCCTTCCTGTCGAAGGTGCGCAAACGATCGGTTGCCCTGGACACGACGGCACGGCGACGTGATAACGGGCTCGGCAAGGTGCAGGTAAAGCTACGCGTCGAGGGCGTGGATCCCAGCGACGGCGTGGCGCGGCTCGCCAACCATTTAGCGATGACCCAAGGGGTCTTCCAGACGTTCAGGCCGGGCGACTAACCCTCCCCCACACCCGGTCGAACCCCGTGGCGCATGAGGCGCGGCGGGTCAATGTCGATACGTAAAGGAGTGACGTTATGACGATTTCAGAACAGTTCCGCGGACTGCCGATGGGCGATCTGGTGGGCGCGCCGCTTATGGCCGCCTGCGAGGCGCAGGTACGCCTGGCCCAGGCCACTGCGGACTTCATCAACAAAGTGGGCTTCGAGCAGAACGCGGAGGGTAAGAGTACGGGCACGACGCGAACCTCCGCGTTCAAGTTCAGTCGCCCCGTACAGAACGCCGAGGGCGAATGGATCGATGAGGCTGTCGAGCTGAATGTGCCGCTGCTCTCCATCGTGAAGGTACCTACGCTGGCCGTGGAGAACGTGGATATCACGTTCGATATGGAGGTGAAGGCGGCCTCGCACGACAAGAGCTCGCTGGATGTCGGTGCGACCGTCAATGCGTCCTGGGGCGGATTCGGTGCGAAGGTATCGGTGCAGGGGTCCGTCGCCTCGCACAAGGAGAACACTCGCACCACCGATAACTCGGCCAAGTATCACGTGAATGTGCAGGCCCGCGATGGTGGCATGCCTGAAGGACTTGCGCGTGTGATGGATATCCTGCAGACGGCGGTAGTGGCGAAGACCGGCACGGCGAAGTCGCCTGACGGTACCACCCCAGGTGCAGGTGCAGGTGCAGGTGCAGGTGTCGGCACCGGCACTGGTGCTGGCACTTCGCCCTGATCCTGATAAGTCAGAAACGACCGTGGCGCAGCCGCGCCACGGTCTACCAGGAAGCGTTGATGTTTGATCTAACCGATGTCCGGTACGTAAAACGGATCGTGGTTGGAAGTAACAACCCGAACCAGATGAGCTCCGAGGTGCAGATCGAAGAGGCACGTGATCTTCTGAATCGGTGTCTCAATGATTCACCGAGGGGGAGGATCCTCGCCACCGAAAAGAGTTTCACTATCCTGCAGATCGGCGAGCACCAGGTTGTGCTGCAGTGGATTTGCTATCAGGTGGGCTTCAACCGCAAGCCGGCGTGGATCGGCGAATGATGTTTCGAAAGCGCAGCGTGCCTCTCGCGATGCTCCTTGCGCACGTCGGTAAGGTCGCAAGGTGGGCGGGAGAGCAGCACGTTTCCGCGTTGGAAGTTGAGTTCGCCGGACGTCTCGCGCGCGATACAGATGGCGATTTACGTGTCGTCTTTGCACGGCGACGACTGACGTGGCGTCGAAGCAAGGCGTCGCACCGATTGAGAGTGTGCTGTGTGGCGGTCGATGAGTGGACGCCACGCCTTTATTGCGACGGCGAAGCCGTCGCTTACCCAGGGACGCTCGTCCCATTCTGACAAGGAGTCGAACATGGCACACGGAAACGCGATCAAGTGCGTCGCGATAGGGCTTCTGGCATGCGGGGCAGTTACTGGACACGCCGCTTCGGCCGATGGGACATGGCAAGGCGTCGTACGCGACGGATCGAACGCGGTACGCGCCACCCTGCAGCGCAAGGGTGATACGGCGCGCGTGCACTTCGGCGAGCCGCGAAACTGTGCGGTCACCGCCGGGCTGCTCGAAGAGGAGGGCGTAAGCGCGCACTTCCGCTTCGGACCTTCGTTCAACGGCGGTGCCTTCTGCGACGCCCTTTACCCTGGCGATCTCGTGCTTACACCCGGCGAAATGGGTACCTCCATGCGTTTCCAGCGCGCTGGCGCAAGCTGGTCGGGGAACCTCACTTCAATCCACCAACCGTGAGGATGCGCCATGGATTCGTTACTCCTGAATCGCTTCTGGCTGCTGCTCGCCGCAGTGGGTGGCGCGGTCTTGCCTGTCGCCATGAGCAAGATTGATTCGAGGTGGCGCGCTGTCGTGCAGGTGATCTGTGGAACCCTGGTTGCCGTGTTCGTGGCGCCCGCGTTCCAGCGGCATTTCCTGCCCGGGGAAGATGTCGAGATACAGGCAGGTGTGTCGTTCCTGGTGGGCTGCTTTGGACTCAAGCTCACGTGGATCATCCAGCGCGTGCTTGATCGCCATGGTGTTGGTATTGCCGATCGCGTCATCACGCGCATTGCGGGGGGAGGGAAGTAATGGCTGCCTTGCTTGCGGTTGACCTGATCGCGTGCTGCACCGTGACGCTGATGTCCGGATGGCTGATTACCGATCAACGGCTTTCGCGGTTCGCGCGCGTGGCTTGTGCCCTGGTGGTGGCGGGCGCTTGCGTTAACACCGTCGGGATTTACGGAATGCTCGCCAACGTGGATGGCTTCTTCTATGGCGACGTCTGGCCCAGCGAAGTGCTGGTGGATATTGGCGTCGCCACCCTGCTGGTTCGCTGGGTCGTGCGGTTGCATGCCTCACCCCGCGAACCGGCTGCTCCCTGATAGCGGGCCGCTGGCGCCCCATCGGTGCGCGAAATCGGCACGGAACAACGCTAAACCCAGCGTGGGCGGGCAAAAGTCAGCAGGATCGGTGCGGGGAGACGCGCCAGGGGGCGCTCTCCCCAGCATCGACCCGCCGGCTGTCGCCGCGTCGTGTGGTGGCCCGGCATCACGAATGGGGATTCCGCCATGACTATCTCGCTCCGTACGCTTGTTGTCTCGCTCTCCTTCCTCTCGTTCGGCATGGGCACGGCCCAGGCCTATGCCATCCACGGCTCCACGCCCGCCAGCATGGGCTCCGGTCATGTGGCCACCGTGTCGTCCCACGCCAGCGCCGTAGGCGTGGAGTGCAAGAACCCCATTGAGTGTTCCTCACGGGCCCGCTAAAACCACGCTGGCAGCGTCGTCGGGTGATGCCCGGCGACGCTCTTCCACCTCAGCGGTGCGGGGATGGCGTCGGGGCGGGTGCGGGCACCGGTACACCCGGGTGGGCGGCAAGGCGCGCGGCGGCGACGCGATGGGCGATGCGGACCCCAAAAATCAGGGCCGTCGTCGCGACAAACGCAAGGACGGCCTGTGAGCGGATCATGGCCGGGTCCTGCAGGTGGAACGATGTGCTGGCCTGGGCCACGCTTGCCAACATGCCACCCACGGCGGCGCCGTGCCAGCCGTGGCGCAAGGTAAGCGCGATGACCGGTACCGCCATGCCCATGCGGACGCAGGTCAGCAGGCCATCGTCTTCCCCCGCGCCACCAGCCACCAGCAACAGCAGGCCGAGGCAAGGGGCGGCGAACAGCAGGGCATCGCGAAGCAGGGGGCTCTGGCGTATGGCAAGCCAGGTCACCGTGCGCTGGGGCAGCAGGGCGATCCGCTCACGAACCGCCAGGATCAACGGGGTGAGGGTAAGGGCCCCCAGATAGCAGCCGAGGACCCAGGCCAGCATCAATGGCAGTGTGATCGCCGGGGCCGGCGATCCGTCAGCCATGCTCACCGTGGAAAGGACCAGGGCATTGGCCGCCGTGGTGATCACCGCGCAGACCAGCGTGGCCGCCAGGATGTATCCCATGTTCACCTGGCCGTCGGGGCGCACCACGGTATAGCGGCTACGCAGCCAGGCCATCGCGGGCATGCAGACGAGGATGGGCGGCAGTGCCGCCATGCAGGCCCACAGGACGCCGAAGCTGGTGGCGTGCAAGGCAGCCATCTCGGCGATAGGCAGCGTTTCGCCAACCGCCAAAGCGGCCCAGTACCGCCGCGGCACCAGCAACAGGCAGGCGAGGCGCAGGCCGGCGGGGAGCATCCAGTGGGAAAAGGAGATGTTGCGGGTGAGCTCGTAGCACGCGGCATACGCGCCCGCGACCGCCAGATAGCGGCCCCAGGCGAGCGGATCCCTGTGTGAAGTACTCACTGCCATCCTCGATGCCGCCGGGGCGGCCGTTCGAAAAAGCCGCCGCCGGGAAGAGTCCCGTTACGACTGACGCTTTCTTGGTAAATGATATAGCGGCAGTCCCTCGGCGGAATACAGCGCCACGACGAAGATTTGCCGAAATAGCATTCCGGTCGGGAAGGCGTGGCGGACCACGCAGTTTCTGCACATACGCAGTGTTACCGTCCGGCCATGAATCTTCGCGACCTCCAGACCCGTTTCGCATCGACGCTCCGTGGTGGGCCGGCCGTGGAGGGCCTGGATGGCCGTGGCATGGCCGTGTACACCAACCAGTACCGGTCCCAGCTGGTTGCCTCCCTGCGCGATACCTACGCGAAAACCCGCCTGTGGCTTGGCGACGGGGTCTTCGATGAGCTGGCCGAGGCCTACGTGGCGGCTACGCCGCCGGATTCCTGGACCCTGGATGCCTACGGCGAAAGCTATATCGCCTGGTTGGACGGGCATTACCCTGCCGACCCCGAGATCGCCGAGCTTGCCTGGCTGGACTGGCACCTGCGACGTACCCTGTCAGGCCCGGACAGTCGGCCGATCGGGCTGGATGGGCTGGTGTCGGCGGACTGGGAAGCGGTGGAGGTTCGCTTCGTTTCTACGCTGCGCTTCCGCTGGACCCGCAGCAATGCCGCGGCTATCTGGCACGCCCTGGCCAGCGAGCGGATGCCGCCCGCCGCTGAAATCTTCGATGTCGATGCCGGGGTGCGTGTGTGGCGCCGCGACTTCTCGCCCCGCTTTACCAGCATGCTCGCGCCGGAGTGCGCTTGCCTCGACCTGGCCCTGGCTGGCGCCTCGTTCGGCGAGATGTGCGAAGCCCTGACCCGCCTGCACGAGCCCGATACGGCCGCCCGTCAGGCCGGTGCGCTGCTGCGTAGCTGGGTCGAGGACGGCATCGTCGATTCGCTGGTCGGCGACTGATCCTTCGGTGGCCAGTGCCGGCGCCGCTAAACTGCGGCGATGATCGACGATGCCCATCTTGCACACGGCCTGGCCGGCGACGAGCTGCCGCCCGATTGGCCCGCTCTCACCGACGACGAAGTGGCGACGCTACTGGCGCGCGTGCCGCGCGCTGGCGCTTCGCGGGCGATCCGCTGGCGATCGCCGCGCCCCCTATCCGCCGCGGCGCTGGTGGAAACGGCGTTTGGCACGGTGTTCGTGAAACGGCACCACGCGAGCGTACGGACCGTGGATGCGCTAAGCGAGGAGCACCGCTTCGCCGGGCGGCTACGGGCGCGCGGCGTCCCGGTACCGGCGCTCTACCCTGACGACACAGGACAGACAGCGATGGGGCGCGGGGCGTGGGTGTACGAAGTGCACGCGCCGGCGCACGGGGCTGATATCTACCGCGATGCGTTCTCCTGGTCGCCCGCCGGCGGATCGCGGCACGCGTGGGTGGCGGGCGGGATGCTGGCGCGCGTCCACCAGGCCGCCGCAGGTTACAAGGCGCCCCAGCGCACGACCCACATCCTCGTCGCACGGGCGGAAATCATCTCGGCTGCTGATCCGGTCACCGCTATCGGCGAGCAGCTGGAAAGCCGGCCGGCCCTGGCGGCCTATCTGCGCGACCGAGACTGGCGCGGCGAACTGCGTGACACCCTGGCGCCATGGCACGCCGCTGCGCACGCCGGCATCGTCCGCCAACCCCGGCTGTGGACCCACGGCGACTGGCACGTCTCCAACCTTTGCTGGAGCGATGCGGGCGAGGATGCCGAGATCACCGATGTGCTCGACCTTGGGCTGAGCGCCGCAACCTTCGCGCTGTACGACCTGGCCACGGCGATCGAGCGAAACGCCATCGCGTGGCTGGATATCGCGCAGGGCGAGATCGGCCGCGTCGACCTTGCGCTTGCCCTGATCGCGGGCTACCACCACGTGTCCCCACTCAGCGATGATGATCTGGCGGTACTGGCTAACCTGCTGCCGATCGTCCACGTCGATTTCGCGCTGTCCGAGGTCGAGTACTTCGAAGGCATTACCCAGCGCCGGGACCACGCCGACGTGGCCTGGCATACGTTCCTGCACGGGCACGCCGCATGGTTCGCCACGCCACCCGGCCAGCGCCTGCGGGAGCAGATCCGCCACGCCGGCGGCGGATTCGTGGTTCAATAGACGTCTTGAAGCGGGGGTGCCTGGCGTTGCCAGGCTGAGAGAGTCCCTTGGAACCTGACCCGGTTAGTACCGGCGTAGGGAGCTTGCAGAGTCACGGATCCTGCCCCTTGGGGGCAATCCGTGCCCGCCGTCGCTTCGTCCGTTCCCCACGAAGACGACCATGACCCTGATCCGCACCCCGCTCGCCCTTGCCGTGCTCTCGCTCGCCGCCACCGCCCAAGCGGCCGACGATGCCCCGCAACAGGCACGTACGCTGCCGTCGATCGACGTGCATGCCAGCACCGCTGCCGGGTACCAGGCAGCCGATACACAGCTGGATACGTTCGGCAGCTTCGGCAGTGCTCCCCTGCATGACACGCCCGCCGCGATCACCGTGATCACGCGTGCGCAGATCGATGACCGCCAGCCGCGCTCACTGAGCGAACTCGTTCGCGGTGACGCGGCGATCAACGACAACTACGCGCCGGCGGGCTATTACCAGGATGTGTCGATCCGTGGTTTCCCGCTCGATCTCGCGACGGGCTTTCGCTTCAACGGCATGATCATGTCGGCCGAGCAGCTGATGGCGCTGGAAGGCAAGGAACGCGTGGAAGTGCTGAAGGGCCTTGGCGGCCTGGAGGCCGGCGTCGTGGAGCCAGGCGGCCTGGTGAACTACGTCAGCAAGCGCCCGGCCGAGGTGCGCAACGTGACCCTCGGTACCGATTCACATGGTTCGGCGTACGAAGCACTGGACCTTGGCACCTGGTTCACGCCGACGTTCGGCGTGCGCGTGAACGCCGCCCACGAGCGTACGCATGGCGTGGTCGAGCATACCGATGCCCGCCGCAGTTTCCTTTCGATCTCGGCGGACTGGAAGATCACCGACCAGGCCACCCTGCTGCTGGATACGGACTACCAGACCAGCGGCGGACGCTCGGTATCCGGCTACCAGTTGCTGGGTGGCACGGCGATTCCCGAGCACCCCAGCCGTACACGCTTGTTGGGTTACCAGCCCTGGCAACGACCCGTCGGCATCGACTCCAGCAACACCACGCTGCGCTTCAACTACCGTTTCAGCGACCAGTGGAACGCGCAGGTCTCCGCGGGTCACAGCCACACCGTGATCGACGACAACGTTGCGTTCGCCTACGGCTGCTTTTATGCCGAATCGTGTGCCAGCGGCGTCACGCCGGGGTACTTCTTCGCGCCGAACGGCGATTACGATGTGTACGATTACCGTAGCCCGGACGATACCCGGCAGAACGATGAAGTACGCGCGTCGCTGACGGGCACGTTCGCCACGGGCGGCATCGATCATGAACTCAACGTAGGCACCACCGCGTTTCGCCGGACGGTCGACCAGCGCGCGTATGTGTATGACTATGTCGGCACCGCCAACATCGATGACCAGGTGGTTCCGGTATTTCCCTCGTCGCCCAACCAGCCCGGCCCCTCCGAACGGCGCCTGACCGACTGGCAGCACACGCTCTTCGCGATCGATCGTGTCCACCTTTCGGACACCTGGCAGGTACTGGCGGGCGCGCGATTCGTGAAGCTGCATGAGCGTGCCTACGATGACAGCGGTGTGCTCGAGCGCGATACGCGCATGACGAAGACACTGCCGCAGGCCGCGATCCTGTGGCAGCCGGCTTCGGCACTAACCACGTACGTCAGCTACGGTGAAGGGCTCTCGCTCGGGCGCGAAGCACCGTACTGGACTTCCAACGGAAGCACGACCCTGCCGCCGCTGCACTCGCGCCAACTGGAAGCCGGTGTGAAGTACGCGGTCAGCGACGCGCTGGACCTGCAGGCAGCGGTCTATCGCATCCGCCAGCCGTACCAGTTCGCGCAACCGGATAACACCGCCGAAGGGTTTACGTTCGTGCAGCGTGGGCAGGAAGTGCACACGGGTGTCGAGTTGAACCTCGCCGGCCGGGTCACCGACAACCTGCGGCTCACGGCCAGCGCCAACGTGATTCGCGCTCGTGCGGAGAACACCGGTACGCCGTCGTACGAGGATCACCAGGTGGTGAATGTGCCGCGCTACCGCACGGCGGTTTACGCGGATTACACCCTGCCGTTTGCGCCGAACCTTGCCGTATTGGGCGGTTGGCGGTATGCCAGCAGCAACGTGGCCACACCCGATGGCGCCACCCGCGTACCGGCCTACCATGTGTTCGATGCAGGCCTGCGGTTCACCACCTCGCTCAGCGGCCATGCGATGACCTGGCGCGTCAACGTGGACAATGTCTTCAATCACTTCTACTGGCGCGACACGGGCAGCTCAGGCGGCGATAGCTACCTGTTCCCCGGCATGCCGCGGCTCGCCCGGTTGTCGGTGACGTATGAACTTTGAGCTTTCGTTCTTCGAGCTGGCCGCCGCGATCGTGAGCGCGGCAGGCGTATGGCTTACCGCGCGGCGCAGTCCGTGGTGTTGGCCGGTGGGCCTGGTCTCGGTCATCGCGTACGCGTGGATCTTCGTGGACGCGAAGCTGTATTCCGATACGTTACTGCAGGTCGTTTTCGCGTTGCTCATCCTTTACGGCTGGCACCGCTGGTTGCGCAACCTGGATGACAGTGGCCATGTGCGCGTCGCTTCACTGGATACGCGCAGCGCCACGTTGCACCTCGCTGTCGGCACGGCCGCCGCACTCGCCCTCGGCTATGCCATGCATCGCTGGACCGATGCATCGTTGCCGTGGCTGGATGCGGCACTGACGGCATTCAGCCTTGTCGCCCAGTGGTGGCAGGCACGCCGTCACGCCGCCGCCTGGTGGCTATGGATCGCGGTCGATGTGATCTACGTGGGTGAGTACGTGTACAAATCGCTGCCCATTACCGCGGTGCTGTACGCGGGTTTCGTCGTGCTGGCCGCCATGGGCTGGCGCGCGTGGAGCCGGGAGCGCGTGGTGGGCGTGGCCGGCTGACCCCGATCCGTGTACGACGGTGGCGAGCCGTTGGGCTCGCCACCGTCCATGCCGCTTAGCTCTGCGGGGGCAACAGCGGAACGCATTCCGCGCCATTGCACTCGATATGCAGCTTCTGTGCGCGGCCGTCGCACTGGGTGAAGAACACGGCATGCTGGCCGTCCACTTCGAGCACGCGGATGCCGCGGTCACACTGCTGGATGGCTGCCACGTCCTGCGCGGCGTTGAACATGGACTTGCCCACGCGCGGATCCAGGCTGGCCATGCCGCCCGGCGGCAGCGCCGTCGCGATCTGCGCTTCATGCGGCTGCGGCGCGTCGGCCGGGATGGGCGCCTCGGTGGCGGGCTTCGTATCGACGGCCTGCGCCGCTGCCATGGGCGAACCCGGCAGCGTGGCCGCGGAGGCGACGCCACCGGCGTCGGTGCCGAGCACCTGCAACTGGTTGTTGTAGTGGTGCGCCGCGCCGTTCGAGAAATCGATGACGATGCCGATGAGGCCACCGATCAGGATATTGCCCCAGACCATGCCGCGGATGGAGGCGGGGAACACCTGCTGCGCGACGACCGAGCCTTCCTTCGTGCAGTTCACCGAAAGCGGCGTCGCGGAGCGGTGGACCTTCGCCGTGCCAGGCGTCGTGACGTTCACGGTGCCGTAGTTGTTGGTGAGCGCGCACGACGCACCGGTGATGGGTACGCCGGACGATGTCTGGCTGTGCACATCCACCTTCTGGTAGCGGCCGCCGGTGATCGATGCACACGCGGTGATACTGGCGACGCACGCCACGACCATGCCGTGCTTCCATAGACGATTCATTGCGATTCCCTCGATAAATAAGCGCATGCGACCGTGCCGGCACGGTGGCGGGCCGGTTGCAGGCGACATGGAAGCGTGGTGGCGGCCCGCATACCCCCTGGTACGTGACGCCGGCGCGGACCTGCCTCCCCTGAAGGTCCCGCGGGCGGAGTTTGAGATATTTCGTAGGTTCGCGCCATATACCCGACCATCTGGCCGATAGGCATAGCCGGCAGGCCTTCTAGAATCGGCCCAGACCCAGGCAAAGGCGCCCCCCAATGCACCGCATCCTGACGTTCCTTGCGCTGGCCAGCCTCACCGCCGTGGCGAGCGCTGCCGGAAATGCCTTGCCTGGTGCGCTCGACGCCCGGGGCACGCTGTCCAGCGAAGGGTTGGACAGCGCCTGGCACGAAACCATCGACCCGGTAAGCGGGGCCTGGCGTATCGATGTGACGCACCCCGCCCGGTCCTACGCGGATGGTGCCGACGCGGCGGGCCGCTGGCACCGTGATATGTCCGGTGGCGTGCATCCACTGGATTCCGATGAAGCCAAGGCCGTGGCCATCACCGAGGCGTGGCTACTGCGCTTCGGCTGGCTCGACACGAATAGCGTCGCCATGGGGCCATCGGTGGTGACGCGCGAGCGCGGCATGGATCTGCGCCGAACGGTGGCGAAACCGGAGGGCGGGCGGGAGGTAACCCTGTGGTTCGACCAGACCACAGGGCAGCTCGTGCGCGCCAGCTGGCGAACCTCGTTCCTCACCGCGACGCGCGAGTTCGCGGATTACCGGGATACGGGTGGCGTGGCGTTGCCGTATCGCGTGGACACCACAACGACGATCGACAGCGGCACGGAAGACAGCCGCGAAACCGTGACGATTACGGCGTACACATCGCCGTCGATGGGCACGCTGGCGACCTCGTTGGCGCGTCCCCCCGCGTTACCCGGAGACGTGACGATACGCGGCACGGCAAGGGTCGCGTCGGTTCCCATGCTTCTCGAGGGCGGTGCCTTGCTGGTCCAGGCATCGATCAACGGCAGCAAGCCCATGCCCTTCATCCTCGATACGGGTGGCCACGCGATCCTCACCGAGGCTGCCGCCAGGGCATTGGGCATCCAGGGGCAGGGTAAGGGCGTGAGCACCGGATCCGGCCCGGGTTCGATGTCGATCACCTATGCGAAGGTGAAGAACCTTGGGCTGGGCGAAGCGAGCATCGCCGACCAGACCTTCCTGATCATGCCCTTTGGATTTGGTTTTTCAGATCGCGGTGCGCGCGAACCGATTGCCGGGATCCTGGGCCTGGAGGTCTTCGAGCGTTTCGCCACCACCTTCGACTACGATCGCGGCCAGCTTTCACTGGTGCCCTTCGATCTGCAACCCACATTGCCAGGCGCCGGGGAGCCGGTGCCGCTGCGCTTCACGTTCGATATGCCAGTCGTTGATGGCGCGCTGGATGGTCAGCCTGGCGTGTTCGGTATCGATACGGGAAATAGCGGCTACCTGTTGGTGTTTCCGCAATGGGCAGAGCGGCGCGGCCTACTGGACCGGTATCGCAAGGGCCTCCCGATCGCGGCGGGTGGCGGCGTGGGCGGCGCGTTTGTCTCGCGACTGTCGCGTTCGCGCCAGCTCGATATCGGGCCGGTCAGCGTGAAGGGATACCTGGTGCAGCTGACGCCGCCCCATGCGGGCGCGACGGCCAACGTTTCCGAGGCCGGCAACATCGGCCAGGATGTGCTCTCGCGGTTTCTCGTCAACGTCAACTACCGCCGCGGCGCCATGTACCTCGCGCCGCGCACCGCGCCTTCGCCCGCGCACGTCGAACCCGGCATGCGTGCCGCCCGCAAGGAGGCCTCCGCGGATCGTTTCACGGTCGCTACGGTGATGACCGGCAGCCCTGTATGGAAAGCAGGCATCCGCGCTGGCGACGCCATCCTCAGCGTGGATGGGGTGCCAGCGGCGACGTTGGGCAACTGGGGTTTGCGCGACCGTTTCGACCGGGCGAAACAGGGTGATCGCGTCGTGCTGGGCATGGCGAACGGCCACAGGGTGACCGTGACGCTGGATGACTTCGTGCCAGATTAATCCGACGCGTTTTTCAGAATACTTCCATAGCCAATAAGCACGATGACACCGCATCATGCGCGGGTCGTCGTAGCCCGGTGGTTCACTCTCGGATAGGGGTGGGCCACCGGGTACTGCCCGGCAGCGGCCGGGGCGTGGGACGCGTCCCGGCCGCTTCAGTTCGAAGGGTGCGCGGAGGCGCCCCAGTCATCGGCACTGAACTGCAGGTGCAGCACCGTCCGGTTATCGTCTTCCAGCGGTGGGTTGTACTGCAGCGTCGTGCAGCCGGTGGCCACCTGGCGCTTCAGTGCCAGTGCCATCGTCTTCGTTGTCTGCGGGCCGTAGACCGGGGTTCCGGCCTTCGTTGTCTTCAGCGCCACGCGGTAGCCATCAGGACTTACCCCGTCCGGCATATCGGCAGGCGGTGACTGCCCCCCATCCAGCCCCACCACGTCCAGTTTGCGGCCGCAGCTGCCGACGCTGATGATGTCGATGCCATCGAGCAGGCTGGCGATGAACCGGTCTGCATTCTCGGTGAGCGAATCCACCGCTTCCACCGTGGTGCTTAGGCGCACCTTCACGAAGTACATTTTTCGATAGAACAGGTAGGTGCGCGAGGTGAGCATGTCGCGCTGCGCGTCGAACACGATAGGCAGGAAGCGGCCATCCTGGTGGCGACCACCGGCCAGCTTCGCGGTGTAGGGGGATTCGTCGCCCCACCATACGTTGCGGTAGATTTCCTGGCGCTCCGCGAATGCTACGGATTCGCGGAAATCCTGCACGGCCTGCGCAAGCATCTTTGGTTCATCACCCTGGCCGGCCGGGTAGATGAACACGTCCGCGATCACCCACTCGGCATGGTCGATGCCGTAGCGAAGGGATACGCCCGCCGCGATGTCGCCCTCGTCGGCGTAGTTCTTGACGGCCTCGAGCGTGGCATCGGCCAGGCGCCGTGGCGCGATGATCCAGGTATCGTCCACCACCCCGCGGTGGGTCTGCGCATCCACCGGCACGAGCGGGGGTGCCGTGGGGGCGCCCTGCGCGCCCACGGAAAAACTGGCCACGCACAAGGCCAGCAGCACGGGAATCACACTCCACCGCCACATCGTTTCCAAAACCCCTGCAAGATCGAACGCGAACCCCGTGCGCGCACTATAGCCGTCCATATGCCTCATGGGGAGCGCTTGCCGGCACGCAGTCGTCGGCGGAGGAAAGCCAGGGTCAGCGCTTCCAACTTGCGCGGCTGGTGCGGGCCAACCGGGGCAACCTGGCGGTGCAATTCGCCATCGGCCCAGCCCAGGAATACTTCCGGGTGGATATACGAGGCGCGGCAAACCGCAGGGGTATTGCCGAGAACCGCCGCCACATCCTTCACAGCCTGCGCAAGCGCCGCTTTCATCGCCCGCTCGCCGCCTTCATGGGGTATGGGCGTGGCGGCAAGCACCGCGACGGCCTGGACCGTGCCGCCCCAGGTACGGAAATCCTTCGCCGTGAATTCCCCGCCCGTCACGTCCCGCAGGTAATCATTCACCATGCCCGAATCGATGGGCTGTCGCTGGCCCTCGTCATCCACATACTGAAAAAGCCGTTGGCCGGGAAGCTCCTGCACCCGCCGCACCGCCTTGACCAGCCGCCGGTCATCCAGAACGACGTCACGCCACTGCCCACTCTTGCCGCGGAAGTGGAACTCGATCCGCCCACGTCGCGCCTCCACATGCCGGGAGCGCAGCGTCGTCAGTCCGAACGAGTGGTTCTGCCGTGCATACGCGTCATTGCCCACGCGGATCATGGTTTCTTCAAGCAGGCTGACCACGAGCGCCAATACCTTGTTGCGGGGCAGCCCCGGTAGCGAGAGGTCCTTGCGCAGGCGGCGGCGTAACGCGGGCAGGGCGGCACCGAACTCGAGGATCCGTGTGAACTTTCCGCGGTCACGCTCGCTGCGCCACTTTGCGTGGTAGCGGTATTGCTTGCGCGCCCGGGCATCCCTGCCAGTGGCCTGCAAATGGCCGCGCGGATGGGGGCAAATCCATACCTGCGTGTAAGCAGGCGGGATCGCGAGGGAGCGAATCCGGGTCAGCACCTCCTCATCGGTGACGCGCTTGCCATCGATGCCGATGTACTGAAAGCTCTTGCCGCGCCTGCACCGGGTGATGCCATCGTCGGTATCGCACACGTAAACGAGGCCCGCCGCTTTCGCGTGGGCCCGCTCATCGGTTGCCACCACGAGGGCATCGGCAGGAGGTCGTCGGGACATGGCCGGCAGTGTGTGCCGGCCGGCGATCAAGGCGCGGTGAACGCGCCGTCAGGCACTAGCCCACCCGGCAGAATGCTGCCTTGAGATAGCGGTTCTCGGGGACGTTGCTCGCTACCGGATGGTCGGCGCCAGCGCCATCCACGTGAAGGATCTGGATATCACGCCCGGCGTTGAGCGCCACGCGGCGAATCATCTCGAGGAAATCGTCCTCACCCACCAGGCCGGTGCACGAGCAGGTGAGCAGGATGCCGCCAGGCGCGAGCACATCGAGCGCCGTGCGGTTCATGGCGAAGTACTTCTTCAGCGCGTTGACCACCTGGTTGCGATCGCGGGTGAGCTTGGGCGGATCAAGCACCACCGCATCCCAGGTTTCACCCCGGGCGATGGCCGCGCGCAGCCACTCAAAGACATCGCCTTGTTCGAAGCGTGCTTCCACGCCATTCATGCGGGCGTTCTCGCGGGCTACTTCCAGGATCGCCGCGTCCGCATCGACACCGGTGGCTTCCAGCGCGCCGGCCTTCATGGCGTGCACCGCGAAACCGCCGGCATTGCAGCACAGATCGAGCACGCGGCGGCCACGCGCCAGTTCGGCGAAGCGGCGGCGATTGTCGCGCTGGTCGGCGAAGAAGCCAGTCTTGTGCCCCAGGCCCGGTGCCGCATGGAACGCCAGGCCATGCTCGTGCACATCCACCGCCGCGGGTGCATCGTTGGAGCGCACGTCGAAGGATTCCTGGCGCTGCACGTGCTGCTCGGCGAACCAGTAGAGCGATGCGCCCGGGAAATGCTTTTCCAGCTCGGCGTGGATGGTGTCGCGGAAGCGCCACATGCCCGCGGCGAAATACTCGACGACCAGGTGGTTGGCGTAGCGATCCACCACCAGGCCCGAAAGGCCATCGCCTTCGCTATGCACGACGCGCCAGGCATCGCTTACCTCGTCCAGGCGCAGCAGGTGGCGGCGCAGATCCACCGCGCGGGCGATCCGGGCCGCGATCCACGCCGCGTCGATGGCTTCATCCGGCGACGTGGTGAGCAGGCGCAAGGCAACGCGGGCGTGGCCGTTCCAGAAGCCGCGGCCCACGAATCGGCCCTTCGCGTCGACCACATCGACGACGCTGCCGGGCGGAATACGCTCGGCGGGCTTCAGGACCTGGGCGGACCACACCCACGGATGGCCGGGGACGCGGTCGGATTTAAGCTGGATCTGGGGGATTGCGGCGGTATTCATCGGTGAATGATACCGGCCCTCAGCGCCCGAAGCGCAGGATGAGCCAGGAAACCAGTGCCAGCAGGTTGATGCCGATGTGCGCCGCGGAGGGCCCGCCCAGGGCCAGCAGCCACCCGTGCTCGGCGATCGCCCAGTCAAAACCCAGCCGCGGTGAGCGTTGCAGGGTCATGGAAAGGTTCGCATAGGCACCCGAGGAGAGGGCGTAGCTGAAGAACGACGTGGCGACCAGCGGCGCCTGCAGGAACTGGGCCCAGATCGACATCTGGGTGCCGCGCGCGTCGTTGCTGGCCAGCAGCACGCCGGCCACCAGGATGAATGCGAACAGCAGCACGCCGAGCACGGTGACCACCGCATCCAGGCCACTCATGCGCGATCCGAGCAGGTGGTCTACCTGGCGCACCAGGCCGTACAGGCCGCCGGCAATCTCGAACACGGCAATGACGCGGGTGAAGAACGAATGCATGCAAACTCCCAGGTAGCGGACGGCGCATTATGGCCGCCCGCGCTATCGGCTGGCCGAACGGCCGTTCAGAGTGCCTCGGCGGCCTCGTGCAGGTCGGTAATGTGCTGTTCCCACCATCGCGGCTCGGCGGCGAAAGGGAAGGCGGCGGGGAATGCCGGATCGTGCCAGCGCTCGGCGATCCACCCGGCGTAATGCACCTGGCGCATGGCGCGCAGCGCGGGTACCAGCGCGAGCTCGGTGGGGTCGAAATCGCGGAACTGGCCGTAGCCTTCCAGCAGCGCCTCGAACATGGCGTCGTCGGAGGCGAGCATCCACAGGTCCTGCACGGCGGGCCCCATGCGCGCATCGTCCAGGTCCACGAAATGCGGGCCGGCATCGGTCCACAACACGTTGCCCGGGTGGCAATCGCCATGCAGGCGCAGGCGCTGCACGGGCCCCACGGCTTCGAAACGCCCGGAGACCGCGTCATCGACGCGCATGACGGCAGCGCGATACGCATCGAACAGATGCGCGGGGAGCAGGTCCGAACCGAGTGCTGCCCGGGCAGGACCATCGATCATCGTGGCGCGGTCCAGCGTCGTGCGGTGGTGGAAGGGCTCGCGCGCGCCGATCGCGTGCATACGCCCCAGCAGGCGGCCCAGCCATTCCAACTGGTCGGCTGATTCCAGTGAAGGCGCCCGGCCACCGCGGCGCGGATAAACGGCATAGCGGAAGCCGTCGTGGCGCAGCAGGGTTCGCCCGTTGAACACCTGCGGAGCCACCATCGGAATCTCGGCGGCGGCCAGTTCCAGGGCGAAGGCATGCTCTTCGCCGATCGCGGCATCGTTCCAGCGCCCGGGCCGGTAGAACTTCACAACGACAAAGCCGCCATCGTCCAGGCCGACCTGGAACACCCGGTTCTCATAGCTGTTCAGCGTGAGCAGGCGGCCGTCACTCCACGTACCGGTCGCGTCCACCGCGGCCAGCACGACGTCGGGCGACAGCGCCGCGTAAGGCGCTGCCTGGGTCACGAGCGCAGGTTCCCGGGCGCGCCACCGGGCGACGGGATCACCGCCATGGTCAGGCGCGACAGGCACACCAGCTTGCCGGTTTCCTCTTCGATGCGGATCTCCCACACCTGCGTGGTGCGGCCCAGGTGCACGGCCTTGGCCGTACCGGTGACGATGCCGCCGCGCACGCCGCGAATATGGTTGGCGTTGATATCCAGCCCCACCGCGATTTCCTTCTCCACATCCAGCGTGAGCAGGGCGGCTGAACTGCCGAGGGTTTCCGCCAGTACGACCGATGCGCCGCCGTGCAGCAGGCCGAACGGCTGCTGCGTGCGATGGTCCACCGGCATGGTGCCGCGCAGCCAGTCGTCGCCGAACGCCGTGAAGCGGATATCCAGCGTCTCCATCATCGTGTTCCGGCTCCAGCCGTTGATGCGGTCCAGGTTGAGCGGTTGCTTCCAGATGGCCATCGTGGGCGCGGTTCCATGGGAAAGCCCCCATTGTCCTACAATGGGCGGGTGCCTACCGTAACCCTGATCGCCTCCGGCAAGCGCTTTGACGCGGCCGCCGACGAAACCGTTCTCGAAGCCGCCCAGCGCGCGGGAATCGCTCTCCCGTACTCATGCCGTGGCGGTGTCTGCGGCAGCTGCAAGGCCACCCTTGTTGCGGGCGAGTGCGCCTATCCGTACAACCCCCCGGTGGGCCTGTCGGCCTCGGCGCGGGAGCACCACGGCATCCTCATGTGCCAGGCCGTGCCGTGTGGCGATATCGCCATCCAGGCACGCGAGATCGCTTCCGTAGAGGACATTCCGCACAGGCGCGTGGAAACGGAAGTGGCCGAGCGGCGCATGCTGGCGCCTGATGTCGTGGGCTTGTGGTTGCGACCACTGGGCGAGCCGTTGCGCTGGCTTCCCGGCCAGTACCTCGATGTGGTGCTGGAAAACGGCAAGCACCGCCCGTTTTCCATTGCCAGTGGACCGCGGCCCGATGGCCTGGTGGAATTGCACGTGCGGCATGTCCCGGGCGGCGGCTTCACCTCGTGGGTGTACGACGCCCTCAAGGTGGGCGATCACCTGATGATCGAAGCGCCGCTGGGTACCTTCGTGCCGCGCGAGGATTCCGAGCGGCCCATGCTGTTCATGGCGGGTGGCACCGGGTTTGCCCCGGTGAAGGCGGTGGTCGAGCATTTCATCGCGCTCGGTACGCGCCGGCCCATGCACCTGTATTGGGGCGTGCGGACCACGGAAGACCTGTACCTGGGCGAGCTGGCCCGCGGCTGGGCCGCTGAGCGGCCCTGGATCACGTTTACGCCCGTGCTATCCGATGCGGATGCGGCGCGGGCGGCGGGGCTGCGCGAGGGGCTGGTCCACGAGGCCTTGCTGGCCGATCACCCCGACCTTTCCGGCTTCGACCTCTACATGAGTGGCCCACCGGCCATGATCGCCGCCGGCCGGGACCTTTTCCTCGACGCAAAGTTGCCCGAGGACAGGCTGTTCTACGACTCGTTCGACGTGGCGCCGGATGTATTGGCCGCCATCCTGCGTGGCCGTGCCGGGATTCACGGCCTGTAGGGGGCGTTTCTTATTTCTTGCCCTTCGCGGTGGGCAGCTGGGCGTTCTGCCAGGCGTAGGTGCCGCCATCGAGCACGAACACGCGGGTGAAACCGGCCTTGACCAGACGGCTGGCGGGCTTCGACAGCGTGCGGCCGTCCTTGTCGATCAGCACCACCGGCAGGTCCTTCGCCTTGGCGAGGTCCTTGTGCTCCGGGTCGAACTGGCTCATGGCCACGTTCTTCGCGCCTGGGACATGAGCCTTCTCGAAATCCGCGCTGGCCGACAGATCGATGATCAGCGGGTTGTCGCGGTTGATCAGCTGGGTGAGCCCGGCCGGGGTCAGGCCCTTCCACTTGCGGAAGAGGGTGCCGACTTCCGTGGCGAGCAGCGCCACCAGGATGGCCACGAACAGGCCGACGAGGGCCAGGTGGTTGCTCGCAAACTCGGGCAACTTGTGCAGTACGTCGTTCATCGGGTCCTTGCTCGTCCCGTGGGTCAACCGTCGATTATATAGCGATCAGTGCGGGGAGAAGTCCGGCAGGCCGGTCATCAGGGTCCAGCGGTTCTTCTCCTTGTCGTAGTGCCAGCGCTGCTGGTCGACAAAGCTCCGTTCCGCCTGGGTATTCACGTTCACCACGTTGATCTGGACGGTCTGGACCACCTCGTCGTCGCCATCCGGGCGCGGGCCGCCGCCTTCGTCATAACCGGTCACCCTGAGCTGGCCAAGCCGGCTCTGCTCCAGTGAGCTCATGGGGTGATCCTTGGCGTAATCCTTGTCCACGAAGGACTGCGCCACGTTGTAGTCGCCCCAGCGGATGGCCGAGGCGTACTGGTTCAGCGTGCGGGTCAGTGAATCGTTGCGTACATCGCTGGCGCAACCGCCCAGCGCGGCGGCACAGGCAATGGCGAGGAAGGGCAGGGCGAAGCGGCGCATGGCAGTTTCCAACGTGGCGTCGGCGGGCATTATGCCCGGCGTTTGGCCACGAAGCGTGCCGACAGGGTCGCGGCCGGCTTGTCGCCCGTCCCCGGAACCACGCAGGACAGATCGGCCCGGGCCCTGCCACGGGCATCGAGCGTGGTGAAGAACGTTTTCCAGCTGCCGCCCACGGCCAGGCTGGCCTCGGCGCGGAGGTCGTCCCATACCGGGTCGAGATAACGGATCGACGAGTCGCCGACGAACAGGTCGCAATCGTCGCCACGACGGCGCAGGTTGGCTTCCACCAGGGCCCAGCACGCCAGCGTCATCAGGCTGGCCAGGCTGCCGCCGAATGCGCACCCCTTGTCATTGATGTTGGGCTGCAAGGGCGCGGTCATCACCAGGCGCTCGCCATCGCAGCCCGGTATGTGGATGCCCATGGCGCGCGCCAGGGGGATACTGTCGAGAATGAAGCGTTCGAGGGTGGCGAAAGTCGGGTCGGGCGTGGTCATAGACGCGGGAGTCTACGTAACGCGCCCAACCGTTCGCATCCGTACGGCTTGCCCCAACCTTCGGCATTGGTCGGGTGTCCTCCGCGTTTTCTATGCTCGCGTGTCCCCCGCGTCGGTCCCCCCTGCAGGAAGCACCCCGTGAGTCGTTCGCAGCCGCTACGCAACGTTACCGTTGTTATCACCCGCCCCGCCGGGACGGCGGGCCCGCTCGCCCGCCGCGTGCGCAAGCTGGGCGGCATACCCGTGAGCGTGCCGGGCCTGTCGCTGCGCGCGACCGAGGATGCCAGTGCGGTGGATGCCTCGCTGCGCCGGGCCCTGCAAGGCGATCTGCTGATCTTTACCAGCCCCGCGGCTGTGCGGTTCGCTGCCGATGTGCTGCCCCTGGCCACGCGCGCCACGGTGGCAGCCGTCGGCCGTGGCACGGCGCGCGCGCTCAGGACCGTGGGCGTCGCCAACGTGCTGTACCCCGAAACGTCGCAAGATAGCGAAGGGGTCCTCGCGTTGCCCGAGCTGGCTAGGCTGGCGGGGCGACGGGTTGCCCTGATCGGTGCTCCCGGCGGCCGCGGCGTGTTGCGCGAGCAACTGGCGGCCCGTGGGGCTGTGCTGGATGAAGTGCATGTTTACCACCGGGTCGCCCCGCGCATCGATCGCCGCCATATCGATCCGCTGCTGAAGCTCACCCGCCGTTCCGCGGTCCTGCTTTCCAGCGCCGAGGCCCTCGATCACCTGCATCGGGCGCTCATCGCGCCGGCCTGGCGGCGCCTTGTCCAGGCGGTTGCCGTGGTGAGCAGCGAACGCTTGCGGGTGGTGGCGCTGGGCATGGGCTTCGAGCGGGTGGTGGTCGCCTCGTCCGCGCTGCCGGCCGATCTGCTGGCCGCCGCCGCCGAGGTGTCGTTCACGCGCCGTTGAACGATGTATTCCGTGCGTTTGCGTATGGCCTGCTAGCATGCCCGGCATGACGACCGAGACGCCCATGACCGAATCCGCCCCGGCCAACCCAGCCCCGGCCGCTCCCATCCCGCCAGCGGGCACGCGCCGTGCGCCCGATCCCGCGCCTCGACGGGGCGGCGGTGGCCTGGCCCTGGCCATCTTGCTCGCGCTCGCCGCGGCAGGAGCGGCGGGTTACACCGCGTGGACGGTATGGAACATGCGCCAGGACCTGGGCGCGGCCAATGGCCTCAAGGGCCAGGTCGATACGCTGCAGACCGCCGTGGATGGGCTTCGCGATGACAACGCGAACCTGCGCCGCCGGCTCAGCGATGCGGATGGCGTAAACCGCTCGGCGCGCGAAGAAGTCCTCGGCATGGCCGAGCGCACCAAGAATCTCGAAGACGCCGTCGCCAATCTCTCCGAACGAAGCCTGAGTGGCCACGACGCCATGTTGCTGGACGAGGCGGAGTCGCTGCTGCGGATGGCGAAAGAGCGCTTCGCGCTGTTCGGCGATGCCAGCGGCGCGCTGTCCGCGTACGATCTGGCGGACAAGACGCTTGCCGGTGTGAACGACAGCGCGTTCGCCGCCGTTCGCCAGAACCTGACGGCAGAGCGGGAAGCATTGGAAGCCGTGCAGCCGAGGGCGCGCGCCAATGACCTGGCCACTCTGGCCGACCTGCGCGCGCAGATTCCGACCTTGCCGCTGAAGACTATCGACAGCCAGGCAGGCGCCGACGAAGAACGGACGTTCTGGCAGCGCGCGGGCAACGCCCTCGGTAGCATCGTGCGCATCAGCCACGATGAAGGCACGCCACTCGGCCTGGCGGATGATCGCCTGGCGCGCGAGCTGGCGGCGCTCGATGTCGCGCACGCCGAGGCGGCGGTGCTGGCCTACGATGACCGCGCACGTGCCGATGCGCTCAAGCGCGTGGACGCCACGCTCGTCGCGCACTTCAACGTCCAGGCGCCCTCGGTGCAGACCGCGCGCCAGCGTATCGCCACGCTGCTCGCCAGCCAGGCGAAGGGTGGCGAGCCCAAGCTCGGGGCCGCGCTGGAAGAACTGCGCAACCTGCGCTCGGTGCACGCATTGAAGGCGAACGCCGGGACGGCAACGGCATCGCCCGCTCATGCGGCTTCGGCGCCGGCGGCCGCGCCTGCCGCGGCATCGTCCGCAGCGAAGGCAACGCCATGAAGCTCTGGCGCTGGATCGTAGGGCTTATCCTCGTTGCGGTGATCGCGGCGTTCGCCTGGCACTGGGTGGCCGACGACCCGGGTTACGTCATGATCCATCTGCGCGGTACGACGCTGCAGATGACGGTGGTGACGGCCGTTGTGCTGCTGCTGGTGGCATGGGCGGCCATCGCGTTCCTCGTCGCGCTCATTCGCTGGCCGTTCGGCGCCATGAACAGCCGCCATCGCCGCCTGAGCCGACAGCGCCTCGCCGACGGCCTTGTCGCACTGATCGAGGGGCGCCACGGCGAGGCCGAGCGCGACCTCAACCGCGCCGCGCGTTACCCCTCGGTCCGTGGGCCGGCATTGCTTGCCGCTGCCGAGGCCGCGGAACGCCATGGTGAATCCTCGCGCGCGATAGAGACGCTCGACCTCGCCGCCCAGGAGACGCCGCGTGCCGCGCGCGTGCTTCGCGCAAGGCTCATGCGCCGCACCGGGCGCGCCGCCGAAGGCGCCGCGTTGCTGGCGCCCGAGGCCAACAGTGGCGCGCTCACGCCTGCCGGCTGGGTGGAGTTCGCCGAGGCCTCGCTCGCCAGTGGTGACGCACGGAACGCCATGCGTGCCCTGGAGCCGCTGCGAAAGAGTGGCGAGCTGGGTGCGTCAGCTTTCAATGAACTCGAATCGCGCGTGGTCACCGCGGCGATCGTCGCACAGCCCGATGGCGCGTCACTGTCCGCCTTCTGGTCGCAGTTGCCGAAGGGCCAGCGCCGCCTGCCAGCGGCCATCGATGCCTATGCACGCCAGGCCATGCGCTACGGCCAGTCGATGGCGGCGATGGATGAGATCGAATCCGCGCTCCGTCGCGAATGGTCGCCCGAACTGGTGGCCACGTATGGCGGCATGGGTGCGGAAGACCTGGAGCAGCGTGTACGCCGCGCGGAGGCATGGGTCGACACGCACCCGAATGATGCCGTGCTCCTGACGGCCGTCGGCCGCATGTGCGTGCGCATGCACCTGTGGGGCAAGGCAAGGCCGTACCTCGAGCGCGCGCTGGCCATTGCGCCCAGCGCAGTCGCATGGGAAGCGCTCGGCGATGTGTACGTCGGCGAACAACAGCCCGAGCTGGCGCAGCGTTGCTATCGAAATGCGTTCGCACTTGCACGCGGAGAGGCGGCGGAGAGCCTGCCCGAGCTGCGCATGGGTCGCATCGATACGCGGGTGACGGCGGTGGAAGAGCGCGACCAGCACGGCGTGCCGCGGCTTTCACCGTAACGCGGAGCTTAAGGGCGTGGCGCGCCATTGATGCCGCCCGGTGCGCGCCAGTGCCCATCCAGCGCGCAGCGCTGCGCGCGCCGCTTGGCTTGCACCACATCGTTGGCGGGCATGCCGGCAAAGGCATCCGGTGCGTCGAGCCGCGCATAGAGCGCCATGCATTCGCGTGGCGTGAGCGGCTTGTCGCTGAAATCGGGCAATGGCTCGCCCTGGTGGTTCTTGTTCGCCGTAAAGATGCCGTTTGCGATGAGGTAGAACAGCATCAACGCAAACCAGGTGATCGCCCACGCAAGCGGCGGTAGGCGGAAGCGATCGCGGCGTCGCGTGCCTGCACTGCGGCGAGGGTATATCGCTGCGTCGGGCGCGGCGCGTTGCAGGTACTCCTCGCGCGTAGACCGCGGCAATCGCTCGAACGCGTCTTGCCACGTGCGCAACTGCGCCGGCGTGAGGTGGAGTGTGAGCCAATCAGGTATCCGCTCTCGCAACCGGCCAATATCAGGCCAGCGCCGCGCCGTGTAGTCGTCGACACCACCCTGGGCCCGTTCAAGCAGGGCGAGCCAGGTCGAACGCCATCCTGCGTCGAGTGAAAGCCAATCTTCTGCCTGGGAAAGCACGCGGGCGATCCATGTGGCGCGTGGGTCGCTGGCGCGCAAGCGGCCCACTTCGTGCCAATGAAAGGCGTGGGTGGCGGCATCGAACAAGGCATGCCGACGCGGGATCGCGCAGGCCTGCAGCGCATCGATCAGGAGGTCTTCGAACTGCCCTGGCGCATCGATATAGCCGTGGCGCAGCGAGGCGACGACGCCGTCCAGTAAGGTAGGCACGGTCTCGGTGCTCGCGCCCGCCAGCGCCAATGAAAGCTTACCTAGCGCGTCCGCTGCGCTCGTGTCGGTCGTGACCTCCACTCCCGGCGACTCGTCAGCTACCGGCGCCGCAGGCGTCGGGGGCGTGGCGATGTCGCCCGCGTCGGTGTCAGCCGCATGAGCCTCGCACCACGCGAGCGCTGCCTCGTAGGCGTGTCGTAACCGCTGGAATCCGGCAGGATCCATCTCCGCGTCCATGCCACGGAGGCGTGCGGCGTAAGCCCGGCGAACTGCCAGGATATCCGCGTGCGCCGGCAGGCCCAGGGCGTCCATGTGCCAGGTGTCGTCAACCATGCGTTCGGCGGCCCGTCGTCATCAGTCGCGAACGCGGGCACTTTGCCCAATTCGCATCATGAATACCCGGCAGTCGCGGACCGCAAGGAGCGCCGGGAACCTGAGCGTCAGCATGATCGCTCATTCGCCCCGGTCTGGCGCGAAATGGCTGTCCGCTTCGATGGCCTTCAGGGCGTCACGGAACTGAATGGCATCCCGTGCGATGAGCCGGGGATCCTGGGTGGCGAGTACCTGTTCGAAGCGGCTGATCATTTGGCCGACGAACTCGCGGGCCGAGCCTAGCAGTTGCTCGTAAAGGCGTTCCGCCCTGGCCAGCAGGGTTCGGTTTTCCAGGGTATCGCGGGGATGGATCTTGAGTGCTGACAGGGCATCGAGCCGCCTGGCGATCTCCTGCGGTGACATGTGCGCCTGGCCACTTTCGACGACAAGGCGGCGCGCTTCGCCAGTGGCGACGACGCGCACTTCCACCTCGAGAAGTCCATTGACGTCGTAGGTAAAGCGAACATCGACCCCGTTGGCATGCGCGGGACCGGGTTCGATAGGGATCTTGATCTCGCCCAGGCGAATATTGTCACGCACCATGCGTGATTCGCCTTGGTATACCCGGATCAGGATCTCGCGCTGCTGGGCGTGGGCGGGATAGAAGCGCTCCACTTTGCTGACGGGTACGACCGTGTTTCGTTCAATGATCGGCGCGTAGTAGCCCTCGGCCATTTGCCCTTTCTCGAGCGCCCGCACGACTTCGGTTCCCAGCGTATACGGGCAAACATCCGTCATGACGGTTTCGTCGAGCGCCTTGTCCTTCATCTTCAACCCTGCCTGGACGGCGGCACCCAAAGCGACGACTTCGTCCGGGTTGAGCCCCACGGCGGGGAAGCGGCCAAACATCCGGGTGGCCAGCGCACGGATCATCGGCATGCGCGTCGCACCACCGGCAAGCACGACGTTATCCAGGTCGGCGGCGCGTATCCGTGCATCGCGCAGCGCGCGCTCGATCGGGCGCCACAGCCGGTTCAACAGTGGCTCCGCCATTTTCTCGAACGCATTGGCATCCAGTTCCACGTTCGCGTGCTGGTCTTGCCACTGGATCTCGAACGAGGCCTTGCCGTGCATGCCGAGTTCACGCTTGGCCGACTCGGCCCGCGCGGCCAGCCGCTGCATGAAGCCGGCGTCCATGCGTGCCGCTTCCCGGATACCGCGGGCGAAGGCGAGGTCGGCGATAAGGGTGGCGAAATCCTCCCCGCCGAGCATGTTGTCGCCGGCGCTGGCGCGCACCTCCATGACGCCTTCGAACATTTCCAGGATCGATACGTCGAACGTGCCGCCGCCCAGGTCGAATACCAGGAACTGGGTTTCACGCTGGCCTTCGTGCATGCCGTAGGCAAGTGCCGCCGCGGTCGGTTCGTTCAGCAGGCGCTCCACCTTGAGCCCGGCGAGCTCACCGGCCACGCGCGTTGCCTTGCGCTGCGCATCCGAGAAGTACGCAGGGACCGTGATGATCGCCTCGGTCACGGGCTCACCCAGGAACGCCTCGGCGTCGTCCTTCAGTGCCCGGAGTACCAGCGCGGAAAGCTCTTCCGGCCGGAAATCACGGTCGCCCAGCCGCATGAGCCGCGCGCTGCCCATGTAGCGCTTGAACAGTGCCGCGCTCAGGCCGGGGTGCGTTTGCAGCCGTTCCCGCGCGGCCTCGCCCACAAGGACGTGCCCATCGGCATCGATCCCCACGCACGATGGCGTCAGGAAACTACCCAGTGCGTTCGGCACCAGGCGCGGGCCGCCGTCTTTCCACACGGCAACCAGGCTGTTGGTCGTACCAAGGTCAATACCGACGATCATGCGTGTCCCTGACATCCGTGCGCCATGCTGGCGCGCTATCCGTTGTTTAGCGGCAGGCGTAGGGTGGCCTTGAACCAGCCGCCCGGCACCGTGGGTTAATGGAAGAACGAACTCAAGAGGCAGAGGGCGATGAGGCCAAGGAAGATCCACTGAAACCAGTACGCCAGCCCTCGCGGTGGCTTTTCGCCGGCGGTTACGAGCGCTCGTTGCTCGTGCAGTTGCTCCCAGGCGCCAGCCTGCTGCGCCGTCAGGTGCAGCGCCATGAAGTCGCGTTGGTGGTTCATGGCCTCGCGTGCCGCGGGCCACAGTGCCACGTGGGCCTGCAGCGGTGCGCCACGTGCCAGCGCCTCGAGCGTGTTGAGCAGGCGTGGGCCATCCCACGTCTTTGACAGCTCGTGGCGCTGACGCTCGATCGTCTCCACCCAGCGGCCTTCCGCACCTAGCTGACGGAAGTGGCTGACATCGTTCCAGCCGAACTGCTCAAGTGCGATGCGGAAGATGGCGGCGCGTTGGCGCATGCCGCCCACGGCCAGACGCTCGATCAGCCCTGCCTCGAAGACCGTTGCCGCATCCGCACGCTGAAGCCGCAATGCGGTGAGGCAGGCGGTTAGCTCGCTGGCGATGTCGGCGTCGGTGCCCTCGTGCACCCGCGCGCAGAAGCGATCGAGGGCCCGGTGGCCGATGACCAGAGCCGTCTCCTCGCGTGCTGCGGTCGCTACGGGGGCCGCAGCCGGGGAGGGGGCCGGGGTGGTGCCTGGCGCGGGAAGCTCCTCCGGCGGGGCGATGTCGCCCACGGCCCCGCCACCGGCGACAAAGCTGCGCGCCACCTCGTAAGCCTGGCGCAGGCGATCGAACGCCGCGGGGTCCCCCGCCTGGTCGATGGCCTTCAATTGCAGGGCGTACGCCCGCCGTACATCGCGCTCGCCAGCGGATGCATCCAGCCCAAGGTGGGCAAGGAACCAAGGTATCGTCATGCGCTGCGTCCGTGCCGAAGTACGACGGTCATGTCACCCCAACCAGGGCGCGCGCGGCGCCCAAATCCCCGTTAGCGGCAGGCGCGGCCCCTGCCTTTAGCCCCCGTACCGCCGCGATGGCGTCCCCTTACAGCGCGGTCAGGTTCGCATAAGCGTAAACCAGCCACTTGGAACCTTCATCCTCGAAGTTCACCTGGACCCGCATGTGGGCCCCGGCGCCTTCGGCGCTCACGATCGTGCCCTCGCCGAATTTCGGGTGGCTCACCCGCTGGCCAAGCTTCACCGGCATGGGCTCCGCCAGGCTGCTGCCCCCGCCGGCGAAGCGATCGGCATACGCCGGGCGTGAGACCTGCACCCGCGGCCGCAGCTCGTCGATCAGCTCAGGGGGTATCTCGCCCAGGAACCGCGAGGGTCGCGCCAGCATCTCGGTGCCGTGCATGCGGCGGGATTCGGCGTGCGAGACGTACAGCTTCACGCGAGCGCGGGTGATGCCCACATAGGCCAGGCGGCGTTCTTCCTCCAGCCGGTTGTCCTCTTCGGTGGAGCGCTGGCTGGGGAACAGGCCTTCCTCCATACCCACCAGGAATACCACCGGGAATTCCAGGCCCTTGGCCGAATGCAGCGTCATCAGCTGCACGCAATCGTCCCAGGCCTCGCCCTGGCCCTCGCCCGCTTCGAGCGCGGCGTGGGAGAGGAACGCGGAAAGCTCATTGAGGCCCGCGTCGGTATCTTCCGGGGTCATTTCGAAGCGGCTGGCGACGTTCACGAGCTCGTCCAGGTTCTCCACCCGGGCCTCGCCATTCCCCCGCTTGTCGTTCTCGTAGAAATCGCGCAGGCCGGTATGCGTGATGGCGTGCTCGATCTGTTCGGCCAGGTCCAGGGCGGACGGCGCATCGTCACCCTCGGCGTCGCCGCCACGGAACGTCCGGTGCATCTCGTCGATCAACGCCAGGAAGGCCTTCACGGCATTCTTCGCGCGGCCGGCCAGCGAGCCCATGGCGATCTCGTTGAGCGACGCCTCCCACATGGAACTGCCTTCGCTACGGGCGCGCCGGCGCAGCTCATCCAGCGTACGATCGCCAATGCCGCGCGGTGGCGTGTTCACGGCGCGCTCGAAGGCCGCATCGTCGTGGCGGTTCGATGCGAGGCGAAGATACGCCAGGGCATCCTTGATTTCCGCGCGTTCGAAGAAGCGCAGGCCGCCGTACACGCGGTAGGGCAGGTCGCGCTGGATCAGCTGTTCTTCGAAGTTACGCGACTGCGCATTCGAGCGGTAGAGGATCGCGCAATCGCGCGCGTTACCGTGCTCGGCGATGTATTCGCGAATGCGCTCGATGACGAACCGCGCTTCATCCTGTTCGTTGTACGCGGCGTACAACGCGATGCGGTCGCCTTCGTCGCCATCGGTCCACAGCTGCTTGCCAAGGCGGCCACCGTTGCGGGCGATGACCGCGTTCGCCGCGTTCAGGATCGTGGAAGTGGAACGGTAGTTCTGCTCCAGGCGGATGGTCTTCGCGCCCGGGAAATCGCGCAGGAACTGCTGGACGTTTTCCACTTTCGCGCCGCGCCAGCCGTAGATCGCCTGGTCGTCGTCGCCGACCACGAAGACCTGGCCGGTGGCGCCGGCAAGCACGCGGATCCACGCATATTGCAGCGTGTTCGTGTCCTGGAACTCATCGATCAGCAGGTAACGCCAGCGGTCCTGGTAGTGCTTCAGGACGTAAGGATCCTTCAGCCACAATTCGTGTGCGCGCAGCAGCAGTTCCGCGAAATCGACCAGGCCGGCGCGCTGGCACTGCTGTTCGTACGCCTTGTACACCTCGACGAAGGTTCGCGTGACCGGGTGGTCGCGGTGCTCGATGCTGTCGGGGCGCTTGCCTTCATCCTTCCACTGGTTGATCTGCCACGCGGCCTGGCGCGGCGGATAGCGGGCCTCGTCCAGGCCCATGCCAGCGATCACGCGCTTGATCAGCCGTTGCTGGTCGTCGGAATCCAGGATCTGGAAGCCCTCGACCAGGCCGGCCTCGCGCCAGTGACGGCGCAGCAGGCGGTGGGCAATGCCGTGGAACGTGCCCACGGTGAGGCCCTGGGTACCACCCGGCACGATGCCATCCAGGCGCGAGCGCATCTCGCCCGCAGCCTTGTTGGTGAACGTGACCGAGAGGATAGCCCACGGCGGCACGCCCTCGACCTGGGTGAGCCAGCCGATGCGGTGCGTGAGTACGCGGGTCTTGCCGGAGCCGGCGCCCGCGAGGATCAGGTAATGGCCTGGAGGGGCGCTGACGGCCTCGCGCTGCGCGTCGTTCAGGCCGTCGAGAAGATGGGATACGTCCATCCGCCCATTGTAGCGGAGAGGGGGCTCCGGGACCTGCCCGGAGCCCTTGGCGGGGCGGTCTTAGCCCTTCCGGGAAATGCCCGCCACGGCCACGATGCCGCCGATCACGATACCTGCAATGCCCACCCACTGCGGCAGTGCCTTGTCATGGGTGGCTTCGACCTTGGCCGAGCCGATCTGGACCAGCGTATCGGTCTTCTTATAGCTGCCATTGCCGGCGACGACCCAGATGCCCAGGCCGATAAGGATGACGCCGACGATGATGAGTCCTGCTCGCATGGGGGTGCCCCTGTGTGGATCGGTGGCGGGAGCATGCGTTGACGAATGTGAGCGTGACGTAAGCGCCGCCCGGCCCGCGTCAGACGATGGTGACCTGCTGGATATTGTTCTTCGGATCGGCCCAGAACGCCTCGTTGGCGAAACGCCCGAACACCTCGCGCGGAAGAACGGGTGTGCGTTCCACGGCCTCGACCTTCGCGCGCACCGAATGCAGGCCGGGCATGCCCACGCGCGCGTCGAACTCGTCGGCGCTGTATTCGATGTTGTCGAAGTCATGTGCAAACCACGGCTCGCCAAGGAAGGCATACACGGCGCGCAGCGCCGCTTCGGGGTCTCGCACCAGGCTTTCGTAGGTGAGCAGCAACAGGTGGTCCCGGGCGTGCGCACCGTAGAACGCTTCCTTCACCGCCTGGTAGGCGAAGCCGACCATGCCGCGTGGATCGGTCAGTGCTTCGACGCGGGAATACACGGTGGTGTTCGTGTCATAGCGGAACACCTTGCTGACGCTCACAGGCTGCTTGAGTACCAGCCGCTCCATGCTGTCGAGCACCCAGGCCAGCTGGCGCACGCAGGCAATGACCTTCACACCCGGGAACAGTGCATTGAGCAAGCCCATGCGGCTGCACCACAAGCGGCTCATGTCGAAAATCGCCTCGGGGCGGGAGTCGACCGAGTAAAAATTCTCGACCAGGCCGCGCAGCATGGCGGTGCGTTGGTCATCGGTGACGTCGAACGCAAAATCGTTCCTGCTGCTGGCCTCGGCAATGACCACGCCCATGATGTCGGCGACCGGGCTGGTCATGCCGGCGCGGAACCGCGGGTTCTGGTTCAGGATAGCCGCCAGCAACGTGGTGCCCGCGCGTGGCAGCCCCGAGATGAAATGAAACCGGCGCTGGGTATTCGGGGCATCGGGCGTCACGGACATACGGTGCTTCCTCGGGACGGTAGTGGAGCAGTAGATCAGCGCACGGGCGCCGTGGATGCGCGCAGGCGCATTTGGTATTCGACCTCGACCATGCGCGGCTCGCCCTTGCCCAGGAGCCCCAGCAACAGCTCCTCGGTGGCGCGCTTGCCCATGTCACGGACGGGCTGGTGCACCGTGGTCAGCAACGGCCACACCTGGGTCGCGATCGTCGTATCGTCAAAGCCGCAGATGGATATATCGCCGGGTACGGAGACGCCCGCTTCGGCCGCGGCCCAGATGGCGCCGACGGCCATGTCGTCGTCCGCGGCGAAGATGGCCGTCGGCCGTTGCTTCAAACGCAGCAGCTGGCGGGCAGCGTTGACACCCGATTCGAACGAAAAGCGGCCTTGCACCATGTAATCGGGGCGCTCAACCAACCCGGCGCGCTTCATGCCGTCGCGAAAACCTGCCAGGCGCCATACGCCAGCGCCGTGCTTGGGATCACCGATGATGTGCGCGATCCGGCGGTGCCCCAGTTCAACCAGGTGCGCGACCATCGCCGCGGCCGCCTCGCGCTCGCGCAGAATCACGCCAGCGATGCCCTTGGGCTTGCGAGGGGCGATGGAGGTAAACGGTAACCCCGCGGCGCGCAGGTGCGCGAGCAGGGCCGGGTGATCGGTGATCGGCGGCGTGAGGACCAGGCCATCGGGGCGGTGGCGCCACAGGATGCCTTCCACGCGCTCCATGAAATCCGGGGCGGTGGAGTCCAGCGGCTGCACCATCATGCTGTACTGGTGCGCCTCGCATGCCTCCTGGACGCCAGCCTGCACCTCCATGACGTAGCTGGGCGACAGGTTGTCGTAAAGCAACCCGATCATGAAGGAGCGGTTGGAGGCGAGGCTGCGTGCCGAGGTGAGCGGCCGGTAGTTCAGCTCGGCGACGGCCGCCATCACGCGATCGCGCACTTCCTTGCGCACGCCGGGCTCCTGGTTGAGCACGCGTGACACGGTCTTCTTCGACGTATCGGATGCACGAGCCACATCGTTAATGGTCACGCGCGACATGAAGGCCTCTTCAATGCTTCGTTCCCTGGGTAACCCCCGCCGTGAACTGCGCCACGGGGGCGTTCCAACCCTCCACTTCGACCACCGTGCCTACAGCGCCCCCTGCCGGGTAGCGTGCGGTGAGCACGATCGATTCGCCGGGCCAGAGCGTGACGTCATTGTCAGACCACGTCACGGGCAGCGCAAGCTCACCCTTCGGCCCGCGGCGTATGGACAGATGTTCCTGCACGGCGGCCGCCGGTGATGTCGAGGGCACGGAAAGGGTGACCGTCGTGACATCGTCGCTGCCCTCGCGGGTGGTTGATACGCGGACCTCACGCGTCGCTCTCGGCAAGGTCGCCAGCGCAGTGAAATCACCGTACTGCGTCAGCGGCGTGAGGTACCAGTTCGACTTCGCCCAATCCAGCGTATCGGCCCGGGTGGAAAGCCAGTAGACATTGCGGCTGATGGCCTTGCCATCGGCTGCCGCAAGATCCAGCTCAACAAAGTAGACCGTGGAGAGGTCCGTTACTGCAGGCAGGTCGAGCACCGCCTGCGTGCGGTTGCCAGGCAGGTCGATACCCTGCACTTGTTTCTGGAAGCGCACGCTGCCATCGAGATTACGTACCCTGACCGTCGCCGTCAGTGCATGCTGATCGGCCAGGGTATGGTTCACGACCACCACGCTGCGCGAGTCATACGAGTACTGGATGTGCACGGGCTCGTTGGCTTTCTTCGCGCCGTAGTAGGCACCGGCCGGGTTCATGTAGTAGTCGTAGAGGTGCCAGTGCAGTGACGGCCAGGCGTTGTTGAGCATCCAGTAGATGACGCCGGTAGCCGGGTTGTCGGCCCCCATGCGTGCATTGAACGCTTCGAACTGTGCGCGCACGTTGTCGTAGTTATCGAGCTGGGCTTTCGCCACATAGTCAGCGAGCCCGGTGGGTGCTCCGTAGCGCCGGGCCAGCGCAGTGTCGAAGGGGGTAAGCACAGCAAATGTCGACCAGTCCGCCGAGGCGTGGTACTGCCGGGCCTCGGGGTACTTCCACAATGCCTCCTGCTCCTGCACAGAGAGCATGCGTTGTACATCCTCGAGGCGCGGAATCGTCGCGCCAGCGCTCACTTCCGAGTCGAAGCCGAACGCGCCGCCCAGCTTGTCTGCATACCAGTACGACGGGGGGATCCAATCGTAGGGTCCCGCCATTTTCATGCCCGAGGGACCTGCTTCGGCGGTCTTCTCATCCACCGCCGCCGAGATAACCGGTAACGACCAGTCTTCCGCGCGCAAGGTATCCGTGTACATTTTGGCGAGCGCCGGTGGGGGCGCATGGTCGCTACCGATGAAGAAGCCGATCACCGATGGGTGGTTGCGGAGCAGGCGTGCCTCACTGGCCATCGATGCCTGCGCCACGCGCATGTCGGCGTCGTTCCACGGCTCGCCGCCCGTCTTCGCCGCTGCCTCCCACTTGTCGCAGCATTCCCAGCCGGCCAGGATCAGGATCCCGTGTTGGTCAGCAAGATCGTAGAACCGCTGGTTTTCCAGCTTGCCCTCGCTGCGAATGGTGTTGATGCCAAGATTCACCACATAGCTGAACTCGGCATCCATGCGTGCGGGGTCATCGCGCAGGAACATGTCAGGTGCCCAGCCGCCGCCGCGAATCAGCAGGGGCTGGCCGTTGATCGTGAACTGGCGATAGCCCTGGTGGGTAAGGGTGGATTCGACGCGCCGCACACCGAACCGCGTGGCCGCGCGATCGGATGCCACGCCATCCACCGTGGCGCTGACCGCCATGTCGTAAAGCGGGTGGTCGCCCATGCCGATGGGCCACCAGACCTTGGGGTTATCCAGTGTGGCGGCGGGCGTGCTGCCTGCAGCGAACGACACCACCTTTACTTCGCCGGGAGCGAGGTGCACGGTCTGCTTGACGGGCTTATCCGCGACCGTGCCCGTGAGCGTCGCGTCGTGCGCCACGCTATCCAGGTTCGTTGCCGTGACCTTCACGGACAGCGTCGCCTGCTTCAGGTCGGCCGAGAGCGTCGGCAACACGAGTGGCGCACTCAAGGCCACGGGCCCCGTCTGGATGATATCCACGCCACGCCACGGGCCCATATTGTTGTCGGGCGGCGTAGGGTTCCAGTCCACCCAGCCGATGGACAGGCTCATCCGCGGATCGCCGGGATAGACCTTCAGGGCCAACGCGTTGCTGCCAGCACGTACCCAGCGTGTGACGTCAATATCGCGCACGGGGTAGGCACCCGCGAGGTTGGTGTGGTCGGCGACCTGTTTGCCATTCACCCACAGATCCGCGCTGGCGATGATGCCGTGCGTGCGAAACAACGTATGTCGCCCGCTACCGGCCTTTGCCAGGCTGAAGCCGGCGCGATACCACCATGGCGTCACGAACAGGTTTCCGCTCGCGTCCGGTACCTGGACAGCGCGCAGGTTGTCGCTGTGGAAGACGTCGCCCTTGAACACCTGGTTCTCGAGCAGGCCGGCCATGACCGTGGCACGCCCGGTGACCGGGAACCACTCGGTGGTGGCGAAGCCGCTGGCCGAGATGGCCGCGCCGCCTTGCTGCGCCTTCGCGCTGTCCTGGATCTGCCAGCGACTGATTGGGCTGACAGTGCCGGCCTCCGCCGCAACGCGCGTATCGGCGTAGGTAGTGCTGGCCATCGCCTGTGAGCCGCAAGCGAAGCTGGCCAGGATGACGGCGGCGAAAGCGGTCTGGACGGGGTTCTGCATGGCGTTACGGTTCCCCGGCGGCAGGGTGAGGGGTTTCAAGCGGGGCGAAGGGCCACGCGGCGTTTACCCGCGCCCAGACCGCGAAGACGATAAGCCCGGCGACGATCCACACGCCGGAAAGCATGAGCGACAGGGTCGATGCGGAGATATAGACGTAGACCCAGCCAACCAGCGCGATGATGCAGGGCAGGGGATACAGCCACTGCCTGTACGGGCGCGGCATCCCCGGTTCGCGCCGGCGCAATACCACCAGGGCCACTACCTGGGCGATCGACTGCACCAGGATCGTCGCCGTCAGCAGCATGTTGATTACATCGGTCAGGTCGAAGAACGTGCCGATGGCCGTGACCACGCCCATCGTCAGCAGCGCGATGTGTGGGAAGCCATGTTTTGCGTGAAGGCGGCCAAAGGTCGACAGGAAGACCTTGTCCCGCGCAGCCTCGAAGGGCACGCGTGAACCGCCGAGCAGGCCGGTGAAAACCGAGGCCAGCGCCGTGACGATGATGAGGGTGGTCATCACCGCGGCGGCCGCGTGGCCCCAGCTGCGCTCCACCACCAGCGACGCAACCGATTTGGACTGCGCGATCTCCTGCCATGGCGCCACGCCCAGCACGCTGATGTTGAGCAGGAGGTAGACCACCATCATGGCCGTGATCGAGATGATGATGGAGCGGGGCATGGTCCGGCCAGGATCACGCAGCTCATCTCCGATATACGCCGTGGTGTTGTAGCCCAGGTAATCGTAGACGCCGATGATGAGGCCGGCGCCCAGCCCGGTGAAGAAGCGCGGCCCGAATGCATCGGGGGCGAAATCAAACGCGCGGTGGGCATCGAAATGTGAGAACCCGGCTGCGGCCACGCCGATGATCGAGACCAGCATGATCACCCACAAGGCAATGGTGATGACCCGCACGGATTCAATCCGGCGATACAGCATCCACGTCACGAGCGCGGTGGCGAGCACCCCGACGATGTGCGTGGTCCACCAGCCCATGCCCGGGAAAAAGAACTGCAGGTACTCCACCATGCCGATGATGCCGGTCGACATCAGCAACGGGATCGCCAGCAGCATCGTCCAGATGAAGAGGAACGGCATGAGTTTGCCCGTGCGCGCCTGGAACGCCCGGCGGAGGTACACATAGGTCCCCCCGGAGCCGGGCATGGCGGCGCCCAGCTCCGCCCAGACCAGGCCATCGGCCATCGCCAGCAGCGCGCCGACGATCCAGCCCACGATCGCCTGCGGTCCGCCCATGGCCGCCACCATCAACGGAATGGTGATGAACGGGCCGATCCCGCACATCTGCGTCATGTTGATGGCGGTGCCCGAGAACACGCCGATCGATCGGTGGAAACTACGCTCGCTCATGGGGTCCCCTACCACTGGCCACGAATGCCGAACATGAACATGCGCTCGGAGAATGTCGAGTGCCCGGGCTGGTTCGGAAAGACCAGATAGTACTTCTGGTACTCGTTGGTGAGGTTCGTACCGTTGAGGAACACTTCGAGCTGCTTGGTGAATTTGTACGAGACCGAGGCATCGATGTACTTCTGCGGGGCTTCGTACATCTCCATGCCGGTGATGCCGCCGACACTATCCATGACAGCGCGGCGTGAGCGGTAGTTGTACGCCACGCGCGCCTGGAAGCGGTCATCCTGGTACCACAGGATGAAGTTGCCGGACTTGGTGGAGTTGTCCTGGAACGGGATCTTCTTGCCTGCCAGGTCCCTCTCGCCCGAGTTGCTGGGTGCGTACGTGCCGTTCACCTCCATGCCGGTCTTCGAGAAGATGCCGGGCAGGAACGTGAACGCCTGCCGGTAGTCCAGTTCGGCGCCCTTGATGCTGTTGCCCGTACCCTGGACCGGCTGCGTGATGACGATGCAATGGTCGCGCACCACGCCATCTTCGTCGGGCAGGGTGCAGTTGGTGACGCTGCCGTTCTTGATGAAGCTATCCACGTTGATGCGGAACAGCGCCAGGCTGACCATGCTTGACGGGTTGATATACCACTCGGCGGACGCGCCAAAGTTGGTCGACCGCCACGGATCCAGGTTCGGGTTGCCCGACGACGTGCCGTTGGCGACGCGGAAGATCGGGCCGTCGGGCGTCTCGGAAAGCGAGTAATTCAACTGCAGGCCACCCGCCCAGGTGCTCAGGTCCAGGGGCATCATGTTCTTCGAGTACGCCAGGCGCACCTTCACGCTATCGGTGACGTCCAGCGCAAAGTTCGCGGACGGCAGCACATCCTGGTAGCGCCGCTTGGTGATCTCCGTGCCCACGTCTTCCGGCTCGTCGCCGTACGCGCCCGGGTCGCCGCTGAGGTGCTGGGTCACGTCCAGGTGGCTACGGATCAGGCGTACGCCCACGTTGCCGCTATAGGGCATGTCACCGATCATGCCGTTGAAATCGCCCTGCAGGTATCCCGTCAGCTCCTTCAGGCGCACGCCCCAGGTGGTACCGGGTTCACCGACCGAGACGGTGTCGGGATACAGCGATTTCCAAAAGTCTTCGGGGTTCTTCATGGCATTGGGATCGACCGCCCAGAAATTGATGCCCGAGCCCAGCAGGTTGTTATAGGCCTTGAAGTTGTCCGCCAGTGGCGAGGCCGTGTTCGGCATGGAGATGGCCGAGAGCGGGCCGGCGCGGAAGTAACCCTGCTCATTCCCCGCGGTACACGAGCCGCTGTTGAGCACCACGTCGGCGCCCACGTAGCGAACCAGGCAGCCACCCGGATCGGATGCCCCCATGCCCGCGTACACGGGCGTTTCAAAGGTATAGCCCTTGTTATCGGCCGTGCGAATGCTGTTACGAACGCCGAACTTGAGCTTGAACCCTTCGCTGAACTCGAATTTGCCATCGAACCGCAGGGCGTTGAGGGCCACCTTGCGGTCGTAGTTGCCTGATGATTCAAGCGTCTTGAAGGTCCAGGCGTTGGGGTCGGCAAAGGCGGCGGCCAGTTCAGCAGGTGTGCCGATCTTCAGATACCGCCCGCGGAAGTCCGCGGTGATGGGGATGGTGTTCTGTGGAATGCCCGTGGGATTGAATACCCGGTTGCCACCCAGCTCGGCCGGGTACACGTAGGTGCCGGGAGGGACGGCATCGTCGGGCACGCCATCGGCCAGCACGTTCGGCCACAGCGCACCATCGGAGTCGGAGATGTTGACGTCGGTCTCTTGCAGATGTTGCGAGGCCGTGTCGTGGATGCCACGCAACGACGCGGTGAAGGGGCCACCGTCGTCATAATCGAGCTGCAGGTTGAGGTTCTTGGCGTCGGAGAACTTGCGGATCATCTGCGAGTACGATTCCACGTCGCCGGGCCACTTCTGGTACACCTGCGTGGTGTAGATGTTCGAGCCTTCCCAGCCGGGTTCAGGCGTACCGTAGGAGCCTAGCGCGGGCTTGCCCGTGTCCTGGGATTGCAGCGGTACGTAGGTGGCACCCTGCCAGTTGGTCGAGTTGAACTGGATGCCGACGTTGCGATCGAACTCGTGCTGCTGTGAGTAGAAGTAATCGCTGGTCAGGCTGAAGCCATTGCCGATGTCGAACTGGAACGAGGCGTTGGCCGACTTGCGCTTGCGCTCGGTGATGATCTGGTTGATGCCGAAGTTCTGGCTACCCATGAACACGCCGTTGGATTTGCCGTCGCCGTTCACATCCACGCTGCCATCGGCGTTCTGCACGATCTGCGACGGGATGGGCGCGCCGTTCCACGGGGTGAGGAAGCCGTTGTAGCCACCCGCACTTGCGGCATTCTCGCCGTTGAGCACGACGCCGTACTGGTCCAGGCCCTCGGTGGAATTCATGCGCCGGGTATCGGAGTAGTCGCCGGAGATCAGGAAACCCCAACGCCCGTTGTCGTTGTACGAGAACAGGCCGTTGGCTTCGGGCCCCGTGTGCTTGGTCGTGGAGCCGCGCTCGCCGTTGGCCGAGTAGCTGTACGTGAAGCCGGAGGGCAAGTCCCAGGGCCGGTAGGTGTGCAGGTCGATCGCGCCGCTGATGCCCGCATCGGTCTCATCGGCGGTGGCGGATTTGACCACGTCGGCGCCATGAAACAGCGTTGAGGGCAGCATGCTGAAATCGGGCTGCTGGGAATCGATCTGGTCGGCCGTGATGAACACTTCACCATTGAGCATGGTGCCGACCTGTGGGAGGCCGCGTACATCCACGGAGGTGCCGACGCCCGCATCACGGTTGATCTGGACGCCGGTGATGCGCTGGAGCGAATCGGTGATCGTCGTATCGGGCAGTGCGCCGATGTTCTCGGCGGTGATGCTGTCCTGGATCTTGTCGGCATCACGCTTCACGTCGATCGCCTTCATCTGCGATGCGCGAACGCCGGTGACCGTTACCCCCGAAAGATCCACGGCGTTCTTCGCCGTATTCCCGTCGCTGTCCTTGCCGTCAGCTTTCTTCGCTGGCGGCGTCGGTGGCGTGGTTTGCGCGGACGCGGCCTGGGCCGGTTGCCCATCCTGCTGCACATCGAAAAAGGTAGACGCCGCGGTGGACGTCGATACGACGGCCAGCAGGGTGACCGTGATGGCGAACGACAAGGGATGCTTGCGAAGTGCTGTGGACATGGGCCGTGACCTCGTGACTGGTGCCTGTCGGAACTCGGGAGCTTTTTTTGAGCAAACGCGTCATGCCCGGCCGCGCCCGGGGGCGCACGCCGTGGTGGTGCTATCTGGTTTTCCCCAACCCGCGACGCGCCCCTGCGCGCCGCCCTACTTAGAAAACGAAATGGTCCCCAGCGCCCACTGCCCCTCGCGTGGATCGCCCGTTACAAAAACGCACAAAGCCTTCGCATCAGCACCGATGGGTGTAGAGAGCTTTGCCTCTCTGCGCACCTGGCCTCCCGATGGCGCGGTGGCTGCCAGCGGCGCGGTCGCAAGTGGCGGGCCGTCGCAGCCGTTCACATGGATCTCGATGGCATCACCCCGCCCGTGGCGATCGCGCACGATCGCACCGCGGGCTTCGTCGCCGTATCGCCATGGCAGCCGTTCCGCGGTCACTGTGACACGCGTGGCGCCCTCTACGTTTGCCTGGGGCCACAGCCAGCATGCGTTGCCAATCTCCACCGAATAAACCGGACGGGTGCCCCCAGCGGATTTCGCGCCCTGGAGGCGCGATGCCGGTTCGCCGGAACAGGTCTGCAGTGCGGTGCTTTCACGGCTGTATCGCGTGGTGTCATCCAGCCGAATCGACCGGGCGGCGGCGAGCAGGGTGCCGTCGGCGGCATAGACGGCGGCCCGCATCGTCGTGCCAGCGGGCTGCGTAAAGGGTTGTGTGTATAGCGGGGAATGAACGCCTGGCTCGGTGCCGTCCGTCGTGTAACGAATGTCGCCGCCAACGGCCTGGTTGGCGAGCGTGACACGGAAGCCACCCGAGGCCTCGGGCGATACATCGAACGTAGCGGCAAACGCCGTGTCCGCGCTCGCGATGCCCAATACGCGGTAACGTCGTAACTCGGCAGGCAGGCGCCCCAGGAAGCCGCTCCAGTCGTGGCTGGCGGCGGGCGACCAGCCAAGCTCGGCCAGTGCGGCGATGCGAGGGAAGGTCGCGTGTTGGTGGTTTGCGAATGTCAGCAATTGCTCGGCCCACAGCCCGGCCTGCACGCCGATGATGTGCGTCGCCTCCTCGGGCGTGGTGCCAGGAGGGATGAGCTGGGTGTCATACGCCTGGCGCAGCGACACGACCGGCGGCGGCCCGGCCCATTCGCCTGGATGCGTGGATTGCAGGTGATCGAAGTACAGCGACTCCTGCGGCGTCATGACGACATCGTGGCCCTGGCGAAGCGCGGCGAGGGCGACGCGTTCATCGTGGTCCCCGTGCCAGGACATCACTACCTGCTCGCGGGGTAGCGCGACGCCGGCATCCACTTCGTCATCCCAGCCCACCGGCGTACGCCCGTGAGCCACCAGGTACGAAGCCACCTGCCGCATGAACCAGCCTTGCAGCTCATCCATGCTCGCGAGCTTCAATGCCTTCATCTGCGCGTTGACCTCGGGCGAGGCATTCCACTGCTGCTTGTCCGCCTCGTCACCACCGATGGAGACATAGCGCGACGGGAACAGGCGCATGACCTCGTCCATCACGTCGTTGACGAACTGCAAGGTCTTCGCGTTCGGGTTAAGCAACCAGGGGCTGACGCCCCAGTCGGTCCAGACAGGCGGGCGCTTGCCTGTCACGCCCAGCCACGGGTAGGCGGCGATCGTGGCTTGCGAATGACCAGGTAGATCGATCTCCGGCACGATCTCGACGTTGCGTTCGGCGGCGTAGCGCACGATGTCGCCGATCTCCGCAGCCGTGTACACCTTGCAATAGGGGGTGTCACGGCCACCCGAAACCTCGCTGTCGTTCCCGACCGCCTCCCGGCAACCACCTTTGGTGGCCAGCTCGGGGTATTTTGGAACGGGCAGGCGCCAGCCCTGGTCGTCCGTGATGTGCCAGACGAGGACGTTGAGCTTGTCGAGCGACATCCAGTCGATCAGCTTTTTGATCTCGTCAGCACTTTGGTAGTGCCGACTGGAATCAAGCAACAGGGCGCGCCATGCGAACCGGGGGTGGTCCTCGATGCTGCCGTAGGGCACCTGCGCCACGGCGCCGCGTGTCCATCCCGGGGGCGTGAGCAATTGCCATACGGTGGCGCTGCCGTTGAAGGCACCGCGAACGGTACGCGCGGTGACGAGGATGCCGGCCTTGTCGATGGTTATTGCGTAGCCTTCATCACCGACCACGGACGCGTCGGCCTTGATCTCAAACGTGATCGTGGCGGTGCCGTCACCGCTTGCGGTGGTGCGTAGCGGTAGCCCGCGTACGCTCGCCACGCGCTGTGCGAAGTTGCCCACGACGGCCTTCAAGGCTGCCGAATCGTCACCACGTACGGCAACTGTAGCGCCCCCGGCGATGGTGACCACACCGGACCCAAGCGGTCTTGCGAGGGCTGGCATCGGCAGTAACGACCACCCGGACGGCGCCACGTCGGCCGCGCAGGCGGCCGCCGCCAGCGTACCGATCGCGACGGCAACGCTGGCCGCGATACATCGCCGAAGCCCCGGCAGTGGCGCGCGCCCTGTCATGCGACGGCACCTTCGGCGAAGGCGGTACGCGTCGCTTCGCGGTGGTGCATGTACCACCGGGCGGCACCCTGCACGCCGTGGCTACCGTGCTCGGTAACCCACACCGGCACCTGCGCCAGCATGGCGCGGACACTTCGCCCGTGCAGGAAGCGCTCTTCGAAGGCGCTTTGCTTGAGCAGATCAAAGATGGAGGAAAGAAATCCGCCGGCGAGGAAGATGCCACCCGTAGGCAGGTAGCTCATGGCCAGGTTGCCCGTGAAGCTGCCCAGCGCCGCACAAAACAGCGCCACCGCTTCCACGGCACGGCTGTCGCTTTCCTCCGCGGCCGCCGCCGTCACCGCCTTCGGCGTCGCCAGCGCAGGCATCACGCCATCCAGCGCGCACAGCGCTTCATAGGCCGTCAGCAGGCCCGGCCCGGAGACAATGAGTTCAACGGGCACGTAGCCGCCTTCAGGTGCCAGCCACGCGAGCACATCGCGCTCACGCACCGAATGCGGAGCGAAGTCCATCTGCCCGGCTTCCGTCGTCAGCACCGTCCCCCCGGTGGCGTGGGGCACGTAGATCGCGGCGCCGAGGCCCGTACCGGGGCCAACCACGAGCGATGGCCCCACGCCGCGAAGTTGGGGGCCGCACAGATGCCGGCCACTCTCCGCGAGCGGCCCGTCGATGGCGTACCCGAGTGCCTCGAAATCGTTGAGAATCGCGACATCGGCCAGGCCCAGCGTCGCGCGCAACGCGGCGGGCAGGATTGGCCATGCAAGGTTGTCGTTTGCGACCTCATCGCCCATCACCTGGCCGGCGCACGCGAGCACGCAGTGCGATACCGGCGCACGTACCTCGCTATCGATGAAGGTCCGGATCAGCTCGGCGAGCGACGGGAACGCCGCGCAGGGGTACACGCGGTACGCCAGCGTCTCGATGTGACCGGGGCGATCGTCGGCCGCGCGCATGAGCGCCACGTGGCCGTTGGTACCGCCAATATCGCCCGCGAGAAAGAGCATCCCCGTTTTTCCCCAACGCTTCGACCCAAAGGGTGGATCACGCCATCCAAGGTGCCCCCGCACCGGATTCGTCATCAGGGTGTAACGGACTGACACCGGTGTCAAGTCATGCCGCAACAGCTACCTAAATGCGCGAAATTCTCATGAGGCGGTTCTCATTTGCTATATATCTCAATCAGTTAGGTGTTTACATGGGGCTTTTCGACACGCATGCTGCGCCCTTCGGTAGCGGAGGATGGAATGCGAGCGGAGGTGGTGGCATCGATGGCCGTGTGTGTCGCGCTGGGCGCTTGTGCGGAGAAAGCTGCGCCGCCGTTTGCGAGCGCGCCGTTCTCGGTCGCGCGTAAGGGAAACACCATAAGCGTGCCCTTCAGCGTCCCGACCAACGTCGAAATCCGAGAGAGCTACATGCTGGCGTTCAAGTACGTCAGGCCCGAAACAGGGGACCCGCTTCAGTCCTTTTGGAGCCGCCCCCCAACCTCGCGGCTCTACCTCAAGGTCAGGTTGTTCCGTATAGACGCGCATGGGAACGAGGAGCTGGTGTCCGTGAATGATCACGCACAGGAATACGACCCCGCCCGAAAAATGTACTGCTATCCGGTGAGCATGGAGGAACGAGGAACAGATATCGCGAATGTGTCGATGAGTGGCACAGACGGCCGGGTGGCACACATGGAAGTGGTTAGGTTCATGCCGCCGGATTACGGACGGTACCGCTTCGACGTCGAGACGTTAGACGACGCTGAGATATTCGAACCGATCGTGTCGTGGTTAACCGTCGAGCGTGAGTACAGGCACTTTAAGTAAGGACACGACATGGACGCCAAACGATACACAGTCACCGTCTATGTGGCGGCTCCGGGGACCGTAATGCGCGAGTTTGATATTCACGGTAAGGAACATCTGACTCGGTCGGTGCCGGGGCATGTCTATTATCAGACCGACGATGGCGAGCAGAAGCGCAGCTGGGGCTTTGCGCCAGCAGAACATGGCGATATTTACGGACCAGGCGAGCCGCAGACAAATGATGCTGACACATACCAGGATCCTATGTATGCGCGTACTCTCGAGATATCGAAGGTGCAGTTCGACAAGCTCAATGAATTCGGCCCCAATCCCGATCGCTATGGCTTCGATCTGACATACAAGGATTTCAGAAATAACTGCGTCGACTACACGTGGGCCGCACTGAACCACGCGGGTATTCAGCGGACTGATCGGCGCTTCGGCACAGCAGAAGCCAAGGGTGTCGATGGCAAGCTCAACTACCTGCCCTCGCATGCGCCAGGTGATATACGCACGATTCGCGATCCCATGCCCGGTAGCGAGTTGAATAAAGAAACAACGAACCGGCTGCCGGACATGGCGTGGTGGCAGATCCCGTTGAGCGAGGCGCAGCATCGGCCCCTGATCGACCAGGGTGATCCGTTTGATCGACTCGTCGCGGCGGCGCAAACGGGGAACGACAAGGCGTTCGATGAAGTAGGTAGCGACTACCTCCAGTCATACGAAGGCCAGGATTTCCTGCAGACCGGTCTCGAGCATAACCACCAGCAAGCGCTGGCCGAACAGATGCTGGCCCAACAGCAGCAACAACAGCAAGACCAACAACAGCAAGACCAACAACAGCAAGACCAACAACAGGCGCCTTCGATGGCGATGGCGATGTAAGGAGCAAGGCCCATGGACGAAGAAGATGTGAAGTCGCTGACGGTGAAGCTGGCGGCGGTGACAGGGCGAATCGAAAAGCGCCTGGATGCTGTGGCGAAGCAGACCCTGCAGGCGAGCCAGGCGATGGGTCATCAGGTGCAGCACGCGCTCTCGGCATCGGCTCAGGTTTCCACGGATCTGCGTCAGGCCGCTAGCGAAGCGCTGGATCAGGGCACGACGGATGCCATCGTGCGATTCGGCGAGGTGATCCGCGCATCGGAAATCCGGTTGGAAGATGCGGCTTCCCGGCTGGAAGCACGGATGGTGTCCGGTGGGCGTTTGCAAACGGCCTTCGCCTGGAAGGCATTCATCGCCTCGACGATCGGATCGTTCGCCGTGATCGGTACGGCGGGTTATGCCATATGGGAAGCACAGCACAGCTTGCGCGAAACCCGTTGGGTTCGTCAGATCAATGCGGCGCAGGCCGCGGGACGGCTTGCGCCATGTCCGGGCGGTGGTGAGCACGTATGCGCCAAGGTCGATAAGCGCTGGGTGCGCCTGGATCCCTGATGCCGGACGAAAAAAAACCCCGGCAGCCAGGGGAGCTGCCGGGGCGGGGTGGGATGGCGAACCCAGGGGAAGATTCGCCATCCACGGAGGTGGCCCCAGGGAGGTGGGGCCCACCGATGGGACGCCGTTGCGTGCGTCCGTAGATATAGACGGCTAACAGGGCCAGAAGTTGCAATGAATTTCGAAAAAAACTCAGGCTTCGTTCATGGCTATCAAAATCAGTGACTTGCATCACGTCTTCGGGTACCGGTAAACGAAATTATTACGATTTAGACGTCTAAATGCCGGGTCAGTGCGCCTCATCCCAGTTCGCGCCGACGCCAACGGACACCTGCAGCGGGACACTCAGTGTGGCCGCGCCGCTCATCTTGGTTTCAATCGCAACCTTTAAAGCCTCAACGGCGTCCTCGCGCACTTCCAGTACGAGTTCGTCGTGTACCTGCATGAGCAGGCGCACATCGTCCCGTCCTTCGATCCAGGCGGCCACGGCGATCATGGCGCGCTTGATGATGTCGGCCGCCGTGCCCTGCATGGGCGCGTTGATGGCGGCACGCTCGGCGCCGGCACGCAACGCCTGGTTTCGTGACTTCAGGTTCTCCAGGTAAAGGCGGCGGCCAAACAGTGTTTCGACGTAACCGACCTGATGGGCCTGTTCACGGGTGGCATCCATGAAGGCACGTACGCCCGCGAAGCGGGAGAAGTAGCGCGCCATGTAGTCGGAGGCTTCACCCCGGTCCACCCCGAGCTGGCGGGCGAGGCCGAACGCACTCATACCGTACATGAGGCCAAAGTTGATCGCCTTGGCGGCACGGCGCTGGTTGCTGGTGACCTCCTCGGGCGGCACGCCGAAGACTTCAGCAGCGGTCGCGCGGTGTACGTCACCCCCTTCGGAGAAGGCGCGTACAAGGCCTTCGTCACCGGAGAGGTGGGCCATGATGCGCAGTTCGATCTGCGAGTAATCTGCCGCGACGATGCGCCAGCCAGGCGGTGCCACGAATGCCTGGCGGATGCGCCGGCCTTCCTCGGTGCGCACGGGGATGTTCTGCAGGTTGGGATCGGACGAGCTGATGCGCCCCGTTGCGACGGCACCCTGGTGGTAACTGGTGTGCACGCGGCCGGTCCGCGGGTTCACGATGCCGGCGAGCTTGTCGGTGTACGTGGAGCGCAGCTTGGCCAGGCCGCGGTAATCCAGGATTACCCGCGGCAGTTCGTGCGAATCGGCGAGCGCTTCGAGCGCCTCCTCATTCGTCGACGGTTGGCCCGTCGGCGTCTTGAGCTTCGCCGGCAGACCGAGTTCTTCGAACAGCACGGTCTGCAGCTGCTTGGGCGAATCCATGTTGAACTCGTGCCCGGCCGCGGCGTAGGCCTTCTGCTGCAATTCCAGCATGCGCTTGCCCAGCTCCTGGCTTTGCATGCGCAGCTCATTGGCATCAATCAGGACGCCGGTTTGTTCCATCTTCGCAAGCACGGGCACGACCGGGATTTCGATATCCAGGTACACCGAGCGCAGCGACGGCTCGGCTTCCAGCCTCGGCCATAGCGTGTGGTGCAGGCGCAGCGTGATGTCCGCATCCTCGGCGGCGTACTTGCCCGCGGTTTCAATATCCACCTGCGAGAACGAGATCTGCTTGGCGCCCTTGCCGCAGATCTCTTCGTACTTCACCGTGGTGTAACCAAGGTAACGCTGGGCCAACGAATCCATGTCATGGCGCGTGGCGGTGGCATTGAAGATGTACGACTCAAGCATCGTGTCGTGCGCAAGGCCCTTCACGGCGATGCCGTAGTGCGACAGCACGTTGATATCGTACTTGCCATGCTGGCCGACCTTGGGCCGCGAGGCATCTTCAAGGATGGGCTTGAGCGCACCGAGCACGTGCTCTCGGGATAGCTGCGCCGGGGCACCGGGGTAATCGTGCGCCACGGGGATGTAGCACGCCTTGCCCTGTTCGACGGCAAGGGATACGCCCACGATCTCGGCCAGCATGGAATCAATGCTGGTGGTCTCGGTATCGAACGCGATCAACGGCGCGGTTTCGAGCTTTTCCAGCCACGCGGCGAGGCGATCCTCGGTGAGCACCAGCTCGTAGTCGCCGGGGCCGCTGTATACATCGGTCACCACGGCAGGCGCCGGCGCGGCGGCCACGACGGGTGCCGCGGCGGCAGGCGTATCGGTACCGCTATCGAGCTCCTTCAGCGCCGCCTTGAAGTCGTAGCGCGCATAGAGTTCACGCAGGGCATCCACATCACGCGGGCGCATGGCCAGGTCGGTTGGCGCCTGATCAAGCGGCACGTCAGTGCGGATCGTGACCAGCTCTCGCGACAGCGGAAGACGGGGAATGGCCGCGCGCAGGTTCTCGCCGATCTTGCCGCCGATCTTGTCGGCGCTGGCGATCAGTGCATCGAGGTTCGGGTATTCCGCCAGCCATTTCGCGGCCGTCTTCGGGCCGCATTTTTCGACGCCGGGCACGTTGTCGATGCTGTCGCCCATCAGCGTGAGGTAATCCACGATCTGTTCCGGGCGAACGCCGAACTTCGCGATGACACCGTCCGTATCCATCGTGGTGTTCGTCATCGTGTTGATCAGCTGGATATCCGGGCCGACCAGCTGGGCGAAATCCTTGTCGCCCGTCGAGATGATGGTGTGGATGCCGGCGGCGCTGGCCTGCCGGGCAAGCGTGCCGATGACGTCATCGGCCTCGACGCCAGTGACGCAGAGAATGGGGAAGCCAAGGGCGCCCACGATCTTCATCATCGGCTCGATCTGTGCGCGCAGGTCATCGGGCATGGACGGGCGATTGGCCTTGTACTCAGGGTACAGGTCGTCGCGGAAGGTACGCCCCGGGGCATCGCACACGAAGGCGACGTAATCGGAACCGGCCTTCATGGTGGTGCGCAGCATGTTGACGATGCCGAACAAGGCGCCGGTCGGTTCGCCGTGCGCGTTGGTCAGGGGCGGCAGCGCGTGGAACGCGCGGTACAGGTACGAGGACCCGTCGATAAGGGTGAGCGTAGGCATGCACCGATTCTCTCACGGGGCGCCCGGGGGTGCCTGTTCACGTGGCGTGGGTCCCATGGCTTGCTATGCTCGCTACCCCCGGATGGAGATCTCCCATGAAACGCACGCATGCCCTGGCCGCGGCACTGCTCCTGGCCCTGTCCCTGCCCGCCGCGGCACAGACCACGCAGGACCCGAAGCAGCTGAAGGCACTTCCGCCCCCGGGCCTGAACGATCCTGGCGTAAAGGCGGGCGAGCCCGACCGCTCAGGCCAGAAGCCGGTCGAGCGGCCCGTGCCTTACGACCAGGCGCAGGAGACCCAGTCGACCCCGGCCACCTCCGATGCCCAGGGCAGCAAGGTGACGGCGGCCAACCTGCCGGCCATGCGTGACGATGGCACGCCGCTCGACGGCAACGGCAACCCGGCGCCGCAGGTGACGGTGCACACCGAGGGCACGGATACGGTTGAGGAATACCGCACGGGCGGCAAGCTCACCATGATCCGCGTCACCCCGAAAAACGGCGTGCCCTACCAGGTCATGGCCAACCCCGATGGCAAGCTGGTGCGTGACCCGGGCGTCTCCAAGGTGGACCCGGTCTACTTCAAGGTTTACGAGTGGGGCGCGGCGCCCAAGCCGGCTGGTTCTGACTGATCCGTCATGGCCCTGCTCCTGTAGGAGCGCGCGAGCGCGCTCCTACAACGGCGCATAGCCGCATCGATGTTAGCCATCGAGTTCGGCGTAGTGGCGGAAGATGCCGTCTTCGCTGTGCGGTATGCGGCGGTTCGATGAGAGATACGCCGCGATGTTAGGCCGCGCTTCCACGCGCCTGGCCACGTCCCTGAGCAACGGCAGCTTCTGTCGCGCCATGCACTTCGGGAACGCATACGTCAGGCCCGACATGACCTGGAATAGCGACAGATCCACATAGGTGAATTCGCGCAGCGCGTGTTTACCGCCATTGCGTTCCACGACGTTCTCGAAATAATGCAGGAACTTGGGAATCCGCGAGTCGCGGAATTCTTTCGCACGGCGCTTCGCCTCGTCCTTCTGGTCCTCGTAGTACAGCCCGGCGCCCACCGGGTGGTGGACATCGTGCGCCTCGGCAACCAGGTCGGCGATGGTCAGCTGCAACTGGTGGGCGTAGATCCGTTTCGACTCCGTTTCCGGAACCAGCCCGTGGCGCGGCGCCAGATACTGCAGGATGTTGGCGACCTGGGCGATAACGAGCCGTCCTGACTTCAGGAACGGCGGTGCGTATGGCAGCGCGCCGTCGTGCTGCCCATCGAGCCACGGCGTCAACACGCCGTCGCCTTCCTCACGCGCCACATCGACGTACGCCGCCCCAGCATCCTCAAGGGCGAGACGGACGAATTCCCCGCGGCCCTGGATGCCGGTCCAGTAGTAAAGCTGGTAAGCCATGCGCGATCTCCTTGCCGGAAGGTGGCAAGGATCGCGGCGCTGCGTTCAAGCCAGCGTGAGCGCGATGTCGCGGAAGGCGTTCCATACCGTCTGGGCGGGCGGCGATAGTGACCGTGCGCGTCGGCGCAACAGCGTGACGTTGCGGTGCTCCTCCGGCGTGAGATCCAGCGCTACAAGGCCGGGGCGCAAGGCATCCAGAGAGAGTGCCGGTGTAATGGTGATGCCCAGGCCCGCCTCCACCATGCGGAACGCCGTGTGAGGATGGCCGACTTCAATGGCCACGCTTGCGTCGACACCTTGCCGGGCAAGGGCGGCATCGATCAGCCGGCGGCTGCCCGAGGCATGGTCGAGGAGGATCAGCGGCTCGCCCGATAGCGCAGGCCATGCCAGCGATGGGCCGTTTGCAAAGCGGTGGTCATCGCGGCATACCAAAAGGAACGGGTCACGAAGAATCGTCTCCGCGTCGAATTCTTCATGGGTTGCCGGCTCGACCGTCAGGCCGAAGTCCACTTCGCCACCGCGCACCGCATCAAGCACCTGTGCCTGGTTCTGGTCGCGCAGGATGATCTCGATGGACGGGGCTTCGGCCGCACACCGGGCGATACCCGCGGGCACCAAGCCGGCCGACAAGGTGGGCACGGCAGCCAGACGGACGCGGCCCCTGAAGGGATCCGCCTGGGTTCGGGCGTGGCTCAGCACCCCATCGAGTTCATCCAGGACCCGTGCCAGGGCCTGCTCGAGATAGCGCCCCGCTTCCGTGGGGATAACCTCGCGCGTGCTCCGATCGAACAGGCGCACATCCAGTTCGGCCTCCAGGTCGGCGATGAGCCGGCTGACGGCGGGCTGCGTGAGATGGAGCGCCTCGGCGGCACGGCGGAAATGCCGGTGGCCCGCCACGGCGAGGAAGGCGCGAAGCTGGCGCAACGAGACATTCATGTGAATATCGTATCACTGGATAAGATAAAACGAATTGCCTTATCAACGAGATGGCGGTGCAATAAGCACCTCACCCACGCTGCCTGACTTCGCCATGCGCCGCTTCCTGCCCGATGGTTTCACCCTTTCCCTGGTCGCCACGGTGCTGCTGGCCAGCTTCCTGCCCTGCCGTGGCGTTGTCGCCCAGGGATTCGGCGCACTGACCGATATCGCCATCGCCCTGCTGTTCTTCCTGCACGGCGCGAAGCTGTCACGCGATGCCGTGGTCTCTGGCATGACGAACTGGCGCCTGCACCTGACGGTCCTGGCCAGCACGTTCGTGCTGTTCCCGCTGCTGGGGCTGCTGCTGAAGCCCGTCCTTTCGCCGCTGGTCTCGCCGGACCTCTATCTCGGCATCCTGTTCCTTTGCACGTTGCCGTCCACGGTGCAGTCGTCGATCGCCTTCACCTCGATTGCCCGGGGCAACGTGCCGGCGGCCATCGTGTCCGCGTCGGCGTCCAGCCTGCTGGGCATCTTTATCACGCCGCTACTCGTGGGCCTGATGATTGCCGGTTCAGGGCAGGGTGCGCTGTCATGGCATTCGATCGGCGCGATCGTCGTGCAGCTGTTCGTGCCGTTCGTGGCCGGCCAGGTGGCCCAGCGCTGGATCGGCGGTTGGGTGCGCAAGCACGCCGTGCTGCTCACGTTCGTCGATCGCGGCTCGATCCTGCTGGTGGTGTACACCGCTTTCAGCGCCGCCGTGCTGCAGGGCCTGTGGCACGAGTTGCCATTGCCGGTACTGGGTGGCCTGGTAGTGGTTAATGCGGTGTTGCTCGCACTGGCGTTGCTGGCGACGCGGTACGGCGCGCGTGCCCTCGGTTTCGATACCGAAGATGAAATCACGATTGTGTTCTGCGGTTCGAAGAAGAGCCTCGCATCGGGCGTGCCGATGGCGAAGGTACTCTTTGCCGGCCACCCGCTCGGCCTGATCGTCCTGCCGATCATGCTGTTTCACCAGATCCAGCTGATGACGTGTGCGGTGCTGGCGCGGAAGTATGCGGTGCGGAAAAACGTTGCGAACACCCCTGTAGGAGCGCGCCTTGCGCGCGACCGGTGACGCGGCGATAACCGGTTTTCACCGCGTCACCGATCGCGCGCAGGCGCGCTCCTGCAAGCGCATCGCCAGAAAAAAGGCCGCCAGATGGGCGGCCTTTCTTTTTAGTGGCGGAAGTGGCGGATGCCGGTGAACACCATCGCCATGCCGTGCTCATCGGCCGCGGCAATCACTTCGTTATCGCGCATGGAGCCGCCTGGCTGGATCACTGCCGCGATGCCTGCCGCTGCCGCCGCATCAATGCCATCACGGAACGGGAAGAACGCATCGGAGGCCATGACGCTACCCGGTACCACCAGGCCGGCTTCCTCGGCCTTCAGGCCAGCGATCTTCGCGCTGACCACGCGGCTCATCTGGCCGGCGCCCACGCCGATCGTGCGCTGGTCCTTTGCGTAAACGATGGCGTTGGACTTCACCATCTTGGCCACGCGCCAGGCGAACAGCAGGTCATCGAGCTGGGCGGCGGTGGGCTGCACCTTGCTGACGACCTTGAGTTCGTCGCGGGTTACCTGGCGGTGGTCGGCGGTCTGCACCAGCAGGCCGGAACCGACGCGCTTGATGTCGTGCGTGTTGCGGCCATCGCCCATCGGGATCTCGAGCACGCGCACGTTCGCCTTCTTCGCGGCTTCGTCCACCGCGCCGGCTTCAACGACCGGGGCGATCAGCACTTCCACGAACTGGCGCTTCAGGATCACCTTTGCGGTCTCCGCATCGAGCGGACGATTGAACGCGATGATGCCGCCAAACGCCGACGTCGGGTCGGTCGCATAGGCCAGTTCATACGCCGCGAGCGGATCGGCCGCGACAGCGACGCCGCACGGGTTCGCGTGCTTCACGATCACGCAGGCCGGTGCATCGAACTGGCGCACGCACTCCCATGCCGCATCGGCATCGGCGATGTTGTTGAACGAGAGTTCCTTGCCCTGCAACTGGCGGAATGTGGCCAGCGTGCCAGCGGCGGGGTACAGGTCGCGATAGAACGCACCGGCCTGGTGCGGGTTCTCGCCGTAGCGCAGGTCCATCACCTTCACGAAGCGGCCATTCGACTGCGCCGGGAATTCACTATGGCCCGCGACGGCCGTATGCGTGTCATCCAGCGTGACACCCGAGAGGTAATCGCTGATCGCTGCGTCGTAATTCGATACGCGATTGAAGGCGGCGACGGAAAACGCGAAGCGCGACGCACGCGAGAGACCGCCCTTCGCTTCGATCTCGGCGAGCGCGGCGTCGTACTGCGCAGGATCGGTCAGTACGCTCACGTCGTTCCAGTTCTTTGCCGCTGCACGCAGCATGGCCGGGCCGCCGATATCGATGTTTTCGATCGCGTCCTCCAGCGTGCATTCAGGGTTGGCCACGGTGCGCTCGAAGGGGTACAGGTTCAGTACCAGCAGATCGATCGGCACGATGCCGTGCTCGGCCATCACGACATCATCCTTGCCACGGCGACCCAGCAGGCCACCATGCACTTTCGGGTGCAGGGTCTTCACGCGGCCATCCATGATCTCGGGGAAGCCCGTGAGATCACCCACGTCGCGCACGGGAATGCCCGCATCGCGCAATGCCTTGGCGGAGCCGCCCGTGGAGAGGATTTCGACGTTGGCCGCGGCGAGGCGGCGGGCGAGGTCGGTCAGGCCGTTCTTATCGGAGACGCTGATAAGCGCGCGGCGGACGGGGACGAGGTCGGGCGTGGACATGGACACTTTCCGGGAGGGGAAAGCGCGCCATTATAGCCGCCCAAAGGCCGGGCGGCCGGATGGATCAGGAAATACCGTGGGCAGCCAGCTTTTTGCGCAGCGTGGCACGGTTGATGCCAAGCGCGGCCGCAGCCCGGCTCTGGTTGCCTTCATGGAACGCCAGGACTTCGCGGAGCAGGGGGCCTTCGACCTCGCGGATGACCAGCGCGTGCAGGCCTTCACCGCCTTCGGTGTCACCGATGTCCGCAAGATAGCGGCGTACGGTACGGCTGACGCATTCGCTGAGAGCACTCTGCATGGAGGTTTCGTTGGCGGCCTCGGCGGCAGTAAGTCTCACAGCGTTCAAGGCATGTCCCTCTCGCACGCCGGAGCCAGGGCGCCGGACGGTTCGTGTTCTCGTGATCGCGAATGCGACGCGGGCGCCGCGCAAGGCTGGCCGGAAGTCGCGAAGGGGATTGAGTGTACTCGCCTGCCGGGTCGAAGTGCAGGCTTGCAAAAAGAAATTTTTTCGAATGGTCACTCAAAGCTGAATGCGAAAGCGACCGCGTGCTGGCCTGGGTCTTGCACCTCGAACACCATGGCGGTCGTGGCACCGCCGGCCAGGCCGTGGGCGCGCGCGGCCGCGTCGCCCACGTAGTCCTCGGGCTGAAAGCGGCGCATGGCCAGGCGCTGGCCGTTGCCATCGGAAAGCACGATGGTGACGACAGGGTAGGGCTGCGCGAAGCGGGCATCGTTGTGCACGCTGGCCGTGATCAACAGGCCATCGGGCACCGAAGGGTGCTGCTCCACATCGCGGGCCATCAGGCGCAGTTCCGCCGGCGCGGCGACCAGCGGCAGCTGGCATCCCAGCACCGCGCAGCCGGTTTGCAGCACCGGGCCAAAGGTGGGATCGGCCACCAGGGAATCGCGCTTGGCCCAGGCGAGCTGTGCACCGAGCCCGAGCACGAGCAGGGCGCATACCGTTACCCACGCCGCACTACGCCACGAGCGCCGCTTCGCCGCACGTGCGAACTTGGGCGTGAAGGTGAGCTGGGAGAAATCTTCGCCGACCGCCGCCGTGGGTTCCGTGAGTTCGGCGGCGTCCTCCACCACCAGCGCCTGTGGGGGTTCGAATGCCGGGGCCTCGGGTGGCTGGCGTGGCCTGAACACGGCGATATCGGCGACAGGCGGATCCTGGTCCAGCGCGTGCTCCACCAGGCGGGTGAACGGCTCCGGCGGCAGGTTGGCAGCCAGTGTCCCCAATGCGTTGAAGATGCTGCCGCAATGGCTGCAGCGCAGGCAGCCGCAGGCCGGCACCAGCAGTTCGGCTTCCACTTTATAGACGGTGAGGCACTCGGGGCACTGGGTGTACATCGTTCGATCATAGCGTGCGCGCCCGGTAGAATCGTCAGTCCCACTCCTCACCCTGGCCCGACGATGCCCTGGCTCGAACTTTCCCTGACGATCCGCGCCGCGGAACAGCCGCGCGTCGAAGCCGCGCTCGAAGACCTCGGCGCGCTGTCCGTCACACTGCAGGATGCCGATGCTGAGACCCCTGATGAGGAGGCGATCTTCGAGCCGGGCGTGGGTGAAATCCCCCTGTGGAACCAGATCGTGCTGAATGCCCTGTTCGATATTGACGCGGACCGCCGGGGGCTCACGGCCGCCATCGCGGACGACCTGCCGTTTATCGAGCCCGCGCAGATCACCTGGCGCGAAGTGGAAGACCAGGACTGGGAGCGTGCATGGATGGACCAGTTCAAGCCGATGCCG